>JAUNQH010000023.1 GCA_030536295.1 Clostridia bacterium
GGAAAAGCAGGAAAACGCGGAGAACGCGGAAAACGCGGCCGGTGAAGATGACGAGGTCACGATAGACTGATCTGTACGCGGATCGTGAAAGGAGATGACGTGTTCGATGGCAGATCGCAATAAGAACGGGCAGCAGGTTCCGCCCCGCGTGGGTCAGGCGGCCGATTCGGCGCGCGCGAACGCGTCGATGAACAGCAATATGTCCTGGACGGGCCGGCAGCAGGGGTATGTTCCGCAGCAGCCGGCAGGGGCGCCTGTCCGGAATCCGTATACGGGGCCGGGCATGAACATGCAGAACACGTGGCCGCAGCCGGCCATGCGCGGCGCGGCGCCCGAACCGCCGAAGGATGAGAAGCCGCGCGGGAAGAGCATCTGGGGCACGCTCCTGATCATCTTCATCGCGCTCGGTATCGTTGCGGGGCTGTCCTTTTACGGCCTGTCAAGGCTTAAAACGGAACAGATCAACAGGACCGTGGAGCCCTACAACAGCCTGTACTGCGAGGGCGTATATGTTGACGGTATCGCGCTGGCCGGCATGACGCCCGAGCAGGCATATAATATGGTAACATCCAAAATACGGCAGCAGCATGACCAGTGGAGCGTGCAGCTGACCTACGGCGGACAGGTGCTGTGCACGATCCGCGCGGAGGATCTGGGCATCGCGTCCGATATGGACCGGGTCGTCAAGAACGCGCTGAACAACGCGTGGCTGCAGGGACATACCGGCAACAACATGCAGCGCGCGAACGATATGGAACGGCTGAAGGCTGAACCCTGGTCAGAGGATATCGTGACCGCCGGCGCGAATATGTCTGTGATCGACACGCTGCTGGAGAATATCAAAAGCACGATCGACAGACCCGCGCAGGACGCGTATCTGACGGAGTTCAATACCGATTACAGCTATCCGTTCCTTTTTCAGCCGGAAACGACGGGGCTGAGCATGAACATCGAACCGCTGAAGGAACAGCTGTACGGCATGGTCGCTTCCATGCAGTCCGGTACGGTCGAAGTGGTGCCGGATATCGTTTATCCGTCCGTGACGATGGAAGCGCTGAAGAAGAATTACACGCTTCTTTCGACCGCGACGACCAATATCTCCACCTCCTCGACCGAGGAAAGAAACGATAATATCCGCAGAGCTTTTGAAAAGATCAACGGAACCGTGCTGAAGCCGGGCGAGCAGTTTTCCTTCAATACCGTTGTGGGCGAAAGAACGGTGCAGAACGGTTTCAAGGAAGCTGTGGAATATGTTTACGGCGAGCATGTAATGGGCATCGGCGGCGGCGTGTGTCAGGCCAGCACAACGGTCTATCAGGCCGCGGTATGCGCCGGCATGAAGATCGTGAAGCGGTCGGCGCACTCCGATGCCGTGGGATACTGTGATTACGGCATGGATGCCACGGTCTACTGGGTCGGCAAGCGTAAGATCGACCTGGTGTTCAAAAATGAATCGGACTCGGACATCTTTATCACCGCGTGCGTGACATTCGCGCCGAAGAGCACGAAGAAGTATATAACGCGCGTGGAGTTTTACGGCAAAGATCTGAACGGCGTGACCTACGAAATGACGACGGAAGTGGCGGAAGTGCTGCCGGCTCCGGTGGAACCGAGCTATGTGAAGGATAAGAACGCCGAGTATGTCACCTATACCGATCAGATGAAATCCGTATCCAAGGCGCAGGACGGATATGTGGTCAACAGTTACCGCATTGAGTACACCAACGGAGTGGAGACCGGCAGAAAACTGCTTTATAAGGATACATTCGAACCGAAAGCGGAAAAGATCTATGTCGGCGTGACAAAACGTCCCGAGGAATAACGGACGGCCGCGCGCCGCACGCGGACGGCAGGATATTCCATCCGGATGATGATGAACGCGAAAACACGCCCCGGGCTCATTGCTGATGAACCGGGGCGCGTTTTTTGATCCCGCGTCAGGTGACCGGAAGAAAGGTTTGCCGGTGAAAAGACCGGGCAGGATAAAATGAAGGGGTTGTTTCAGTCCGCGGGGATATCCTTTCTCAGCATAATGAATTCATCGGTACGGTATTCCTCAACAAAACCATTTTGCATGAAAAGGGAAACAGCCGGGTTGTCGATGGCAATGTCATCATGCAGAACGGCGATCCCGTTCTTTTTTGCCTCATCGCATACCAGCTGCAGGGCGGCCTTCCCATATCCGCGGCGGCGATATCCGGAATAAATGATCATGTCAACGATCCACAGATCCCGTTCCGTATCGTGATGCCAGGCGGCTTCCCCTATGAAGACACGGCTGCTGTCAAGCGTGATATACCGATAGAACCGTTCTCCTGAAGGATCGCCGACCCAACGATCAAACCAGTCCTGCCACTTTTCCTTTGTGAACCGGATCGTTCCGCCCCAGGCCCGGTTAAAACTCATGGTCTCCGGATCGGCTAAAAGCAGCTGCCGGAACCACAGATCATCAATATGCGGTTTGTAAAACCTGATTCTGCGATCGCCTGTCAAAAGAATCATCCTTACTCATCATGTCCAAAAGTCATTCGGTGATCAAGCCATTCTTTTGGCTGTATAAACCTTTTTTCTTATCTTTTGAAAAGTGCTTCCATTGACCGTCACGGGACGATCATACATCGGCTGCCTTTACCGGCTTCAGCTTATATTATACCGTACGGGCGGTTTTATGAAAAGGGGAAAACGCTTGCGGCCGCGGAAAGATCAAAGACTCAAAGGAACGGATCCTGTGCGGATCACTTCCGATATACAGGAAAGAAAAAATCTGCTATAATCCCGGTGAATACGAAAACAAGCGGACCAAAGGAGGCATACATGCTATGAAGCTGGCCGAAGCACTGCAGGAAAGAGCGGATTTGCAGCGGAATATCGAAAATCTCCGGGAACGGTTGGAAAATGTAATGCTGGTCCAGGAGGGCGAAAAGCCCGTCGAGGACCCGGCGGAGCTGCTGACAAATCTGGAGGAAGCCGTTTCCCGTCTGGAATACCTGATCGCGGCAATCAATCATACCAATGACAGTACCGTGATCCGGGAGATGACGCTGACCCAGATCATTGCGAAGAAGGATACCCTGAATCTGAAGCTTTCCGTCTATAAGGGGCTTGTGGCAGAAGCGGGATGCAATACAAACCGGGCCCGTGGAACGGAAATCAAAGTCCTGCCTACGGTCAATGTCGCTTTGATGCAGAAAAAAGCCGACGGAATCGCCAAAGAAATCCGCCTGCTGGACAACCTGCTGCAGGAGACCAACTGGACCTGTGAGCTGAAGGAATAATCCGATCGGCGTAGTTTCATCAGGTGCATATCAGGCGGCAGCTGCCGAAGCTGTATAATGCGGAACGCATGGAATGATCGTTATTGTTCGTTGCGTACATGCGAATCGTGAACATTTACGATGCAATACCGGATATGAATGATGAAGCGAGGGTGGGACAGGGGGATTTTTTCATCATCGGAGGAGCCATGAAATACAAATACCTGCTGTGGGATATCGACGGAACCGTCATGAACTTTCAGGCCGCGGAAAGAGCGGCCATCCGGGCGCTTTTCGCGAAATACGGATTCGGTCCCTGTACGGATGACATGCTCGAAGCCTACAGCCGCATCAACATCCGCTACTGGCAGGCTCTGGAGCGGAATGAAATGACAAAGCCGGAGATCCTGGTCGCCCGCTTCCGGGATTTTTTCACCGCCTGCGGACTTCCGGCAGACCGGGCCGAAGCCTTCAACGAGGACTATCAGCCGGCTCTCGGCGATACCGTCGTTTTCAATGACAACGCGCCGGCACTGCTGATGGCACTGCATGAACGGGGATATATCCTCTGCGCCGTAACCAACGGAACACAGGTGGCCCAGCATAAGAAGCTGGCTGTTTCCGGTCTGGACCGGATCTTCAATTATATCTTCATCTCCGAGGAGATCGGCACGGAAAAACCGAACATCGCGTTTTTCGACAGTGTCCTGGATACTGTCGGGGATCCGGACCGGTCCCGCTACCTGATCATCGGCGATTCCCTGACAAGCGATATTCTCGGCGGAAACAACGCCGGAATCGACACCTGCTGGTACGCGCCGGCAGACGCGGTCCCGGACCGGGATGTCCGGATCGTTTACCGGATACATGATCTCAAGGAAATCATGAAGGTGCTCGGAGCATAAAAATATGCGGGCCGGATCGGTGATGCTGCCAATCCGGCCCACTGTTTCATTTTACCCGGCCATGCGCGTCTGTATCCGGCGCGATCCGTCTTCTGACACGCCCGGCCTCATTCGCAGGCGATGTACACGTCCATGTCCTCCCCGTCGGTCTCGAAGCAGGGGATCACATCCTTCTTCGTATGCGTCAGACCATTCACCCGCATATAATCCATCAGGGTTCTGTAGGCCTTGGGTATGATCGCAAAGGGTGCCTCAAAGGGCTTGCTGATGTGGATGGCCGCGTAGCGGTGCGCCTGCTGTTCGAAAACATGCTTGTCCTCCGGCGGGGTCACACCCTCAGGCAGAACCCAGGCCGCCTCGTATCCGTGCATATGATAAAGGTTGATCTGCTCCGGCGACAGCGCGGGGAAGTCCCAGCCGATCACCCGGGGATGCTCCACACCGCAGCCCTTCGCGATGGAAAAGATCCGGTCGATCGCGTCCCCCTCCGGATCCGTGCTGATCACGGTATGCTTGATATAGCGGAACGCGGGCACCGTCTCCACCCGCAGATTGCCGTAATGCTCGTCATAGGAATCCAGGTCCTCCCGGAACAGGCTGTCCAGCGTCACATTGAAAATTCCGCACAGCTCAATGGCCTTCTCCATCTCGGGCTGGGCACTGTCCATTTCCCACTTGGAGACTGTCTGCCGACTGACATTCATCTTTTCCGCCAGGACTTCCTGCGTCATGCTCTGATCCAGTCGACGGAGGTATTGCAGATTTTTACCGAAGCTCACAGAATCATCTCCTTTACTTTCTTCCTTGTCCGCGGCACAGTCTCATTGTAACCGTTCCGGCCGGGTACGGCAACCAATCACGGAATGCTCTTTTGGCCCGGCGCGCAACTCCGGGTTGCGGTGATTCCCGATCAGGCAACGGTGCGCGTCCGTCCGGTTGACACAGCCGGGAATCTGTGGTAAAACACAACTACAGACAGTCCGTGACTGTCAGTCCCGGATCTTTCATTTTGCCCGGCGCGGCATCAGGGGAGAGAACGGGGCGATCTGCTGTCCCGCGGCAGGGAGCGTGCCCGCGGAAACACGGGTACATCTGCAGCGGCATCCGGCTGCCGCCCTTGAAAAGGTCTTGCAGATGACCGGCGGTCTGATGGATGTTCATCTCTATATTATCTCCCTGTTTCGCGGTACGAAGATCGCCCGGATGCCTTCAGCATACCGGGCGGTTCTTTTTTTCGGCGGCGCGGGACCGGACAGATACGCGTTTCGCGGTCTTACAGATCTTTATATCCGTTGTGATACAGGTGAACGATGCTGACATATCCCAGCGATTTCAGCTTTTTGTAGGTCGCCCGGTACTGCGCTTTGCCCCATTTGCCGGTCAGGATATACCGCGCGCAGTGCTGCACCTGATGATCGATCTCCCGCAGGCTGTTATCCCGCGTAATGACCGGAAAAAACTGCCTGGCGTAGAACCGGTCTTCACCGGCCTCGCTTTTCATGAACGGCCAGAGACTGTTCGCGATGAACCGCCGCGCGGCCTCCTCCCTTGACAGTCCTGACTGCCGGGCCTCCCGCTCGGCTTTTTTCGCGTTGATCCGCAGCAGCCGGCAGCCTGTTTCCATATAGTCCCGGGAAAGATCGATGTGAGGTCCTTCGAAACGGAACCCGAGAATATCGACGGGCTCATTCGGGGCAAACAGCTCCGTCTTGACGGAACTCAGTTCCAGCTTGTTTTCACGCGCCATATCTCTCAGCTTGATCAGCTGCGCATTGAGTTTCCGCGGGTCCCTGGACAGGACCAGAATATCATCCGAAAAGCGGCAGTAGAGATCGCTGTTTTCCTGAAAATACGCGTCCACATCCATCAGGTAGACATTGGAAAAGAAATCGGCCAGCGGGCAGCCGGGTATCGCGGACAGATATCCGTCGACGATCTGCCCGTTCAGCTGATACTGATTGCGGCGCAGCAGCCGGGTCAGAAAATCCAACAGCTCCGGATCGTGTCCCATGATGCCGGAAAGCTTCCGGATCAGGATGTCCTGATCTCTGCTTAAGCCGAAGCTCCTGATATCCGTTCTGAAAACAAAATACGGGCGATCCGCGCTGTCCTTCATCTCCTCATGGATCCTTCCGATCATCGCGCGCCGGTTCTTATGCACGCGGAAGGAATAAAGCCCGTCTGAAAAAACAGGATCATACAGATGAACCAGCGCGTAATGCATAAAGGACAGCAGAAAGTGATCCTTTCCACGGAAAACATACAGCTTCCTTTTCGCGCCGGTGGGGTCCTTCGTGACCTCTTTGAGGCAGGGCGGGGCCGGGAAATAATCTCCCCGCCGGAGCCTTTCCACATCGGCGGAAAAGTCATCGCTCAGGATATAGTCCTTCAGCGCTCTTGTCTTGTCATCATCAGGCTTATACGCGGTCGTTTCCTCCAGAAACTTCTCGCGGAACCGCCTGTCCGGGAGAACATCGAACAACTTTTCCGTAAATGTCACCTTCCGTCTTCGTCTGTCACATCCAGCCCCGCGTCCCGCAGGATCCCGATAAAGTGTGCCTTCCAGCTGTCATCGATAACATTCGAGCAGATGCTCACATAACAGCGGCCGCGAATGATATAGGCAAACAGGATCACGCCCGTGTATCCCTCGACATTCGCCATGCACCGGACCGAGCGGATCCGGCCGGCGATCCGGTCCAGACCGAAATCGCCCAGGAAACTGACCACCGGATAACCGACCTTCACATTCCCGGACCCGGCTGCCAGCAGGTCGTTTTTAGCCCGGATCGTAGGACATTCGGCTGCCAGCATCCGGGTAAACGCCAGCTCGGAACGGTATTTGGGGATCCAGAAATCAGGCATGTCCTGAATATACTGCATCCCTTTCACAGCACTGAGCCTGTCCGGAAAGGCCAGGGCAGTCAGTCTTTCGGAAATGTTGAATTTATAGGATAACGTACAGTTGCGGAGAGTGCCTGTGCAGCCAAGACGGGAACGGATATCCATCGGGCAGGAGATCGTGAGGTCCTTCTTTTTTCCGCCGGATGCCCGGCGGATGGCTTCTCCCAGCGCGATCATGAGGATCGCCTGGACCGAGCCCTCGGTGTTCCGCGCGATCGCCAGGGCCGAAGCCATGGAAAAACTGATCATCGAGTTCTTCTGCTTTCCGCGTTCCATCTCGCTTTCCTCAAAGGCGAGCGTCTTCGGACACGCGTACGGGATCTTCAGCTGCGGTTCGGGGCACTTTTCCAGGAAAACGAACGGATCGGCATAATCAAAGGTCTTCCGGGTATTTTTGTCCGCGGCCGCCCCGCCGTCCTTCAGCTGCAGGTAATTCTCCAGCAGGATGCCCGTTGCCGTTTTCGCGCCCATGCCGTCCGTAAGACCATGTGACATCATCATGCGGATCTTATCCGCGTCATAGCTGAGCGTGAACAGGTATCCGCGCGCTTCCTCCGAAAAGGGCGGCACATAGCCGTTCCGGTGTATGATCCTGAAAGGCGCGTCGCACGGGACCAGCAGATAGCGGGAATCATCCGGCGCTCTCCGCAGTGTCAGCGTAAGGAACGGCAGCTCCTGCAGCAGCTCCTCCGCGGCTGTCTGCAGGCAGTCGGGGACGATCGGCTCCGTCAACCGGATCTCGCATTCGATGAACGCGTGACCGAAGGACCCGGGGTAGAAGAAATATGTGCCGGTCGTGATCTCATAGGCGTCGGCAAGCTCCGCGGCATGAACTGTTCTGTCCGCGCCGGCAGCGTATGCCAGCGAAGCCATGGCGATCTCCGCGGGGGTGTCATAGGTCAGGATATACGAAGCCTCCGGGATCACATCCGTCAGCGCGGAGGCGATCATCATGGCGGCGACGGAATCACCGCCCATCCGGCGGAAGCTGTCATGGCGGCTGATGTGACCGATCGCCAGCGTCTTTTCCATTTCGGCGATGATCTTCGCCTCAAGGTCGTTTGCCGGCGGTTCATACTGTCCTTTCACGCTTTCGGCGGAAGGCTCCGGCAGCGCGCGCCTGTCCAGCTTGCCGGTCGGCAGCAGCGGGATCTCATCCACGGCGATGAAATAAGCCGGGATCATATAGGACGGGAGCCTCTCCCTGAGCTTTTCCCGCAGCGCGTCTTCATCGAATACGTTGCCCTTCAGATAGTAAACACAGAAATAAGCCCTGCCGTCTTCCTTGACGAACCCTCTGGCGGCGCACCAGGAAAGCCCCAGGATCTCCCTGACGGCTGTCGCGGCTTCCTCCGGCTCCACCCGGTTGCCGTTGATCTTGATCATGTCATCATTACGGCCGAGAATGACCAGATCCCCGTCCGCGTTTCTGACCGCTATGTCGCCGGTGTGGAATGCTCCGCCGGCAAAGGCTTTCTTCGTCATCTCCGGAAGATGATGATAACCCCTCATGTATTCATTCCGGAAACAGATCTCGCCCGGTTCGCCGTCATGGACCGGAACGCCGTCCTCACCGAGGAGGAATATCTCCTCGCCGGACTGGTTTTTACCGACAGGGGTCCTCTCATACGGCCGGTCAACGGGGAACGTACACAGCATTCTCCCCGCCTCGCTGAGGCTGTACGCGCTCACAAGCCTGATCCTGTCATTGAACAGACCGCAGCAGGGTTCACCGCCGAGCATCACGGTCTTCATCTGCGTATTGAAGGTTTTACAGGTCCTGTAAAGCGAGGGCGTCATAAACGTGATCGTGACGCCCGTGTTTTCATAGATCCGCATCAGTTCCGGTATATTGCGCACCGCGTGATCTGAGATCAGCACCAGCGTTGCCGCGTGGTTGATCGCGTCCGCGAAATCCAGCATTGTGGCGATAAAGCTGAGGGATGAATTGATCGCGGCCACCGTATCAGACTGAAAAAGGTCCTTTCCTTCACAGCGCTTATTGGGCGTGATCCGGTCGATACCGCCGAATTCATGCATCACGCCCTTCGGGTTGCCCGTGCTGCCGGAGGTATAGATGATATAGGCCAGATCGTGCGGACCAATCGTCTCCCGCCCGGAAAGGCTTTCCCCGGCCATGATCTCCGAAAGCAGTTTTTCATCCAGGAAGCATTTGCAGCCGCAGTCCTTACGGATATACTCATTCCGCTCCTTTGCCGCCGAGACCTCACTGACCACGAAGGCCGCGCCCGCTTTCCATACGCCCAGCATGACGGCAAAGGACATGATCCCCCGCGGGAGGCAGATCATCACGACATCCTCGCGGCCGATACCGTTCTCCTTCAGAAACCGGTATGCTTTTCCGGAATACGTGTCCAGTTCGCTGTAGGTCATGCTGCCTTTGTCATCATCCATGCGCAGCGCGGTCTTGTTTCCCAGATCTCTGAAGACCCGTTCCATATTTTTGAAAAAATCGATCATCGTACCCGCTCCGTCTTTTTCTGTCGGTATTTTGTGGCGCGGCGCCGTCAGCAAGGGATCTCCGTTCATTTCCGCTGGTCCTATTATATCACCGGAACGGCAGAATTGAAAAGGGTGTGATCGCTGATGCGAAGCAGGCGTGTACATTTTCCGGATTTGATCGTATAATAATATACAGTGCCTTATAAGCTGACTTTCCGTAAACAGATCGTGACAGATGACAGGGGTGAGTTCAATGGAAGAAATGAGAATGCTGGAAGATGACCTCCTGGACCGGGTGGTCGGAGGAAGTAACACGAGAAAGAAATTCTATTGCAACTGGATCTTGAGTTATTCCGCAATGTATTCGAAAAAACAGATCACCGTTCTGGACCTGCGTGCAAAATACGATAAATATAAATCGGAGATCATCGCTGACTCTGCACTCAGTGACGATGAAAGAAACTATTGCCTGAGTTATCTGGAATCTCATATAGGCAAATGTCTCTGAGCGGCAGACCGGCAAGGAGAGGAATGTACGCACGGAATCCGATCCCAATTGCCTGAGAAGCTGAACCTGAAGGCCATTCGTCCGGATGATCCGGAAAAAAGTTGCCGGCGGCGGAACAGACTCTGCATGCCGGGAGAGCGTGAAGCAAATTGCCGTTCACGCGGCCTGCGCCGACAACGCCGCCGCGAGGATGTCCGGCAGGGCGCCGAAGGCTTTCGCCGACAGCGCGAAGAACGATTACGAAACGATCCGGCTTATCTGCCGGAGTAAGGAAAGAAGGCAGTTATATATGATCGCTCAATATCCGCCGATGGGCTGGAACAGCTGGGACTGTTACGGCGCCGCGGTCAATGAGGCGCAGGTGCGGCAGAACGCGGACTATATCGCGAAGCATCTGAAGGCGTACGGATGGGAATACGTTGTTGTGGATATCCAGTGGTATCAGCCCACCGCGTCCTCCCACGCGTATGAACCTTTTTCCAGTGTGGCGATGGATGGTTACGGCCGCCTGCTCCCCGCGGAGAACCGTTTCCCGAGCAGCGCGGATGGGAAAGGCTTCAGACCGCTGGCGGATCACATCCATTCCCTTGGCCTGAAATTCGGCATTCATATCATGCGCGGTATGCCGAGAATGGCCGCGCATAAGCATCTCCCCGTGCTGAACAGCGCGGCGGGCTGTGATGAGCTCGCCGATCCCAACAGCATCTGCGCGTGGAATCCGGATATGTACGGTATCAGGCAGGATCATCCCGAAGCGCGCAGGTACTATGACAGCATCTTCGCGCTGTACGCGGAGTGGGGCGTGGATTTCGTCAAGTGCGATGATATCGCGCGGGAATACCCGCGCTGTGAAAGAGAGATCGAACTGATCTCCGAAGCGTGCGCGAACTGCGGACGCGACATGGTTCTGAGCCTGTCGCCCGGCCCCGCGCCCATCGAGCGCGCGGAGCATCTGAAACGCTGGGCGAACATGTGGCGGATCACGGATGATTTCTGGGACGACTGGAGTCTTCTGAAAAATATGTTTGAACGCGCGGAGAAATGGTGCATTCACTCCGGCCCCGGTCACTGGCCGGACGCGGATATGCTGCCTGTGGGCGCGCTGAGGCAATGCTATGCCGGAAACGGGGTGAAAGCCGGTGAAAAGGGCGGCCCATGGACATGCTTTACTGAGCCGGAACAGCGCACCATGATGACGCTCTGGTGTATGATGCGCGCGCCTCTCATGGCAGGCGCGGAGCTTACGAAGAACGATGATTTTACGCTGGCGCTTCTGACCAACGCGGAGGTCATCGCGATCGGGAAGGAAAGCTACTGCGGCCATCCGCTGTATACCACGGAAAGCGAATGCGTGTGGTTCGCGCCGAGAAAGGACGGAACAGGCGCTTATATCGCGCTGTTCAATTTCGCGGAAGAAGAAAGGGAGATCCGTGTCGATGATGACGCGGCGGAATATCCCTTCAACACCGCGCGTGAGCTCTGGACGGGCGAAACGGTCAGGGAGCTGAAAGCAAAACTGCAGCCCCATGACGCGGCTGTCTGGCGGCTTGACCGCGCGGATCACCGGAATCAGCCGCCGCGTGATCCGGAAAGCGAAGCGTCACAATGAGAACTGTTCCGCTGATGCCTGATTGACATTTTGGACTTTGTTGCTATAGTGTTATTGGATCGATGACGGCACCACAGCGGCGCACCGCGATCCATGTGTAAAAATGTGTCCGGGTGAAACTGAAATAATGTCTGTGAAAAGGAAGAAAAAATGACAATGACTGAGAAGAATGAAATGAGATCCGGGGTCGAGCAGCTGACGGATGAACTGCTGGATCAGATCAGCGGCGGTACAGGCAGTGATGATCAAGAAACGGCAACGATGATGCTATGTAAGGATGCGGGATGTAAATTTAGTCATACCCCATATTGGTGGAAAGGCGACTACGTAAACGATGTAATGTACCAATGCCCGAAGTGCGGTCAAATGACTTATTACGGCGTCAAGCATGCTTTCGAGTGATTTGGATATCAAAACAGGCTCCGGCGATCTTCCGGAGTCTGTTTTGATCTTTCCCGGGAAGGGTATCATGTACCCGCCCGCTCACAGGGTCAGCCGTGAATATTGCCCTCCTGCTCTTCAAACAGGGTGATATTCAGGTCCAGGTCAAAATGGAAGTACCACATCATGCCGTGATCGTTTTCTTTCTCCAGCAGCACCAGCAGGGTGGGGTGCATGCTGCCCGTGCCCGGGTCCGAAGTGTCATCATACTGCGTGCCGACAAGGAAGGAAGCCTGCTTCAGGTCCTCTTCGGCACAGACGGTGGCGGACAGAAGGCAGGCTTTGCCTTTTTCGATGATCGCCTCTTCGGTCAGACCGTGCTCATACAGGAACTGCGCCAGGGTATAATCGCCGCTGTCCTCACGCTGCGCCGTGCAGATCGCGGGATCCCCGCCGTAGCGCAGCAGCACCTTGTCCGCTTCATTCAGCAGGGCGCTTTCGGAATCACGCCCGGCGACATAGCCGGCGTCCAGCGCGCGGAGCTCATCCATCATCCGGTAGAATTCGGGCAGATCATCCTTCGTCCAGAACATGCGGGACAGAAGACCGCCTTCATATGACGGCAGGAGGTATTCGTCCCAGATGATATTGACGGCGCTGACGACTTCCGCGGTCCGCGGATCCATGCAGATCATGAAGTAGCCCAGCCTGCAGCCGTAGCCGGAGCCGAGTGTTTCGCAAAGCCCGGGTTCCGCTGCCGCCTCCCTGTTGAAATTGTAGGAAAAGCAGATATCGACGGTTTCGGAGGGCTGCGGGCTGCGGACCGCGGCAAACCGGCACGCGTTCATATCTTCCATGGTGATGCCGAAACGGCTCTCCATTTCCCGCACGGCTGTACGCACAAAGCTGTCATCTGAAGACAGCAGATCGTCCTTGAGTTCGGCGAAACAGATATCGGTCACCATGAGGCGCAGCCTGGCTTCATCGCTCTGCGCCTTCTGCAGGAATGCCGTATCGTAACCGGCTCCGGCAAACAGATCCATGAATTGCTGCCGGGTCTCCGTGCCCTGTTTCATAAAGTCCGCACGCTGCGCCTGTTCATAAACATAGTCCCTGCTTCCGCTCTCCCAGCAGCGAAGGGCGTATTCCGGCCAGAAATCATCATTGTAGTAAAAGCAGGATCCCACTTCGCCGGAAGGGGAGCTGACGCTGACCAGATATTCACCCGGAGCGGGATGATCGTGGTCATCATCCAGATCCACATCCGTGCGGGGCGTGAAACGGATCTGCCATTGCGGAACGCTGTCCTGATAAGGGGTCTCGTAGTAATAGGGATAGACGCCCATGGCTTTCAGCTCCGCCTCCGGCGTGCCGAATTTCGCCATGACGGCGCTTTCGGCGATCCTCACCGCTTCTTCAAGACTCAGATCGTCGTCTCCCGGAACGGTGGACAGGATCAGGTCCTCCTTGATGCCGCCGTACGATGCTTCAAACTGTTCCAGATATGCCGGTACATCCGGCTCATCCACAATGTCCACCTGCGCGGTGGTGTTCATGCGGCTGAAGGAATCGTTCCACATCGCGATCAGCGCGTCAAACGCGCCGGTGGCAGCCAGCGCCGCGCATACGGTCAGCGTGAGACCGAGCGCCAGTATCAGACCGGTCGACCATTTCTTTTTCACTGCTTTTTCTCCTTTTGCATGCTCGTAAAGCGCCCGTTTCTGCAGATCGGAGGTATGCACGTGAGCCAGTTCGCTGTTCAGTATTGTACGGATGTTTTCATTTTCCGGGTCTTTCATAGCTTCCTCCTGACCATTCTTCGCGCAGCAGCGCTTCCGCTTTTTTCAGTCTTCGGTATACACAGCTTCGGGACAGACCCAGCGCCTCGCCTGTTTCGTCCAGCGTCAGCCCCTGATAGTAATAGAGCAATATGACCTGCTTGTACTTGCGGGGAAGCCCCATTACCGTCATGCTGAGACTGCGGTCCGGCTGCTCACAGCTGAGGACGGCCTCCGGAAGCTCGTCCAGCGCCGCGCGCCTGTCCACATGGCGGAACCAGGCGGTGCGGGTGTAGTCCCTGCAGGTGTTGACGGCAATACGCATCAGCCAGGCTTTTTCATGCTCCGGCGGGTCTTTCTGTCCGGAAAGCGCTTTCCAGACCTTGACCCAGGTGTCCTGCAGGGCATCCTCCGCCAGAGAACGGTCCGACAGGTACAGAAAGCATACCCGCAGGATCTCATCCGAGTAGGTATCGATCCATTGCGCCAGCATTCTGTCGGGTTCCGTTATTTCCCGAACGGATCTTTCCAACGCGTATCACCTCCCTGCATGATGTAAGACGAGAAAAAGCAGCAGTTTTTTCCGCTGCTTTTTGTTATTTTACCATTTTTGATCTGTTTTTTGGCTCTTCACGGAAATCTGGGCTATCAGTTCTTCACTGCAGTAAAAGGATTTCGCACCTGCGGGCGCGACCAAAGGGCTTTGCGATCGCCCTTTGGAAACCTTCGCAGCATAACCTTTACAATAGCCTAACTTTCCGTGAAGAACCTGTTTTTTTGATCTTTCCGCCGGCATACGCTTTACGGGGAATGGCCGAACAAAAAGGTGCCGGCGGGAAGACCCCGCTGACACCCCGTATCTTATGACCGCTTCCTGCGGAGCGTGAACACCGCCGACGCGCTCAGCAGGCACAGCGTGAGCCAAAGCAGCGGCGCGGAGGCGTCTCCGGTCGGAGGCAGGGGGTCGCCGGAAGGCGATCCTTTGTTGATGATATCAGCGCTGAATACAACAGGCGCCAGTGTGCCGCCTTCACTCCAGGCGACCGGGGTCAGACCATAGGTATAGTGACCGCTTTCCGTGCCGATCGTTTCATCATTGGCCTTCACCGCGGTCACGGCATATCCGTCATTCACGGATACATCGACGCCGCAGCGCGGGGTGCTTCCCACAAGACGGATATCCGCGCTCAGCGTGCCGTTCGCGGGCCTTTCCGTGCCGAAGGAGACGCAGAACGCGTTTTTCTTCAGCCCGGACGGAAGCATGTTGTACGCTTTCGCGAAGGAACTCATCGCGCTCGTTTTATTGCGGTCGTAGAAGATCACGTTCAGCTTGCTTGTGGTGCAGCCGCTGAAAGCGGAGCTGTTGATCGATCCGATAGTGTCCGGGATCAGGATACAGGTCAGCGCCGTGCAGTTGGCAAAAGCGTAAGTGCTCATGGAGGACAGGCTCGGCGGAAGGGAAACGGTCTGCAGCGATGTATTGTGGTAGAACGCGTATTTGTCGATGGATGTCACGCCGTCCGGGAGCGCGATGTCCGTCAGCGCGCAGTTCCGGAACGCATAGTTGAGGATCTTCGTAAGGCCGTCCGGAAAGGTGATGGAGCTGAGACCTGAGCATTCGGCGAAGGCATAGCCGCCGATCTGCGTCAGACCGTTCGGAAGCCGGACATTGTTCAGCTTTCCGCAGCCGTTGAAGACGCCGGTGTTGAGCACCGTGAGACCGGAGGGCAGGCTGACGGAAGCCAGCTCGCTGCAGTTCGCGAACGCGTACATACCGATCTGCGTCACGCTGTCCGGAATCGATATGCCGCGCAGCGCCTTGCATTTCCGGAACGCGTAGTTCCCGATCTGCGTCAGGCCGTTCGCGAGCGTTACGCTGTTCAAAGCAGAGCATTCCTCGAACGCGGAGACCCCGATCTTCGTCACGCTGCCCGGGATCGTGACGGAGTTCACCTTCCAGTTCCCGGAAAAGGCTTTATCCGCGATAGCGGTCACGGCGTATTTGTTGCCCGCCGCGTCCTTCACCTCGGCGGGGACCGTGATCCAGCCGGATGTATTGTCAAGCAGGGCGAACGCTTCAACGGTATTCGGGTTTACGGAAGTGACGGTGACCTTGAACGGACCGTCATTGGATACGGCTCCGGATTGATTCACCCTGAAAACATAGCCGACTTCTCCGGGCCCTGCCGCCAGGGATATCGCCGGCAGAAGCAGGAGCGCTGCCGCCGCGGCGATCAGCAGGATCCGTATCTTGTTTCTGATCATAACGGTCATCCTTTCTCAAACGGGCATATTTCGGAACAATCTGCATTATTATAGCAGACAACAGATCCGCGGACAAGGTCAGCGGGACCGCCTCACTGTTTATTCCGGATCGATCCCGTTCGCCCTCAGACCCCGGATAAGATCATCCGGCAGCGCCGCCGTGAAAGACAGCGGTTCCCCGGTGCGGGGATGACTGAAGGTGAGGGAATACGCGTGCAGCATCAGGCGCGGCACACGCGCGCCCTTATCGATGCCGTAGATCGGGTCGCCGCATACCGGATGACCGATGGACTTCATATGTACGCGGATCTGATGCGTTCTGCCCGTCAGAATATGCACATCCAGCAGGGCGCAGCCTCTGCCGGAGGCAATGACCGTCCATTCCGTGACCGCGTCGCGGCCTTCCGGATCCACGGCCATCTTTTTTCTGTCCTTCCTGCTGCGGCCGATGGGCAGCTCGATCCGGCCGGAGGCTTCCTTCGGAATGCCCTCGACCAGCGCGCGGTAATGCTTTTCGATCCGCCTGTCCGCGAGCATGCGGGAAAGCGACAGCTGCGCCTCGTCATTTTTCGCCACCAGCAGCAGCCCTGAGGTATCCTTATCCAGCCGGTGCACGATGCCGGGACGCAGCTCACCGCCGATCCCGCCCAGGGAGGAAAGGGAGCCCAGCAGCGCGTTGACGAGGGTGCCGTCCTCATGCCCGGGCGCGGGATGGACGACCATGCCGCACGGCTTGACGACCACCGCCAGATCATCGTCCTCATACAGGATCTCCAGCGGCACATCCTCCGGCTGCGGTACGGCGGGCTTCGGCGCGGGGATCGTGAGAACGACCGCTTTGCCGGGCGCGGGCTTTGTGCCGGCCTTCGCGCATACGGCACCATCCACGGTGCAGCAGCCGTTTTCCATCAGCGAGGCCACCCGGGAACGGGTGAGACCGGAGACCTCACTCAGCAGAACATCGACGCGGCGCCCGTCGGATACGCAGGTCACGGTTTCAGGTTCCATGCTCATCCCTCCAATCCTGCGGGCGGAACAGCAGGGAAATGATCAGCAGTCCGCAGCCGATACAAAGAAAGGCGTCCGCGATATTGAAGATCGCGAAATCGATAAACAGAAACTCGATCATATCCGGCACATAGCCGGTGATGAACCGGTCGATCATATTGCCGGCGGCGCCGCCGAGCATCATCATCAGCCCGGCAGCGGGCAGCGGCGCGATCTTTTTGCCGCGCAGAAACAGGAAAGCCGCGATGATCACCAGCGCGCTCAGCACGCCCAGCAGCCACGGATGCCCGTTCAGCAGGGAAAAGGCCATGCCGGTGTTCTTCGCGAAGCGCAGGCCGATGACGCCCGGAATGAGCGTGACCCCCTCCGCCGGAAGCCCGGACGCGGGAAGCTTGGCCGCGCGGTCCAGCAGCAGCACGGCAGCCGCGATCCACCATTCACGCTTCATCGGTACCCTCCTTCGCGGCCGCGGTCAGCTCGTCCAGACGGCTGACCAGCTTCTTTGCTATCTTCAGCGCCACAGCCAGCGTGTCGCGTTCCTGCAGCTTCGGATCGCGCAGGAGGATACCGGAGACCTTGCCTGTGTGGAGCACGAGCCGTCCGTCCGTTTCCTGCATGGCCTGCAGCAGGAACCGCATTTCAGGCACATGATGTTCATCCAGCTGGAACATGATCCCGTCCCTGACGCTGCAGATGCGGGATACGCCGAACCTGTTGCACACCGCGCGGAGCTCGCTGACCTCCAGCAGGCTCTCCACCGCGGGCGGCAGATCGCCGAAACGGTCGATCAGTTCATCCGTGATATCCGCGCGGTCATCATCCGATGTGACGGAGGCGATGCGCTTATACATCTCCATCCGCTGCTTCTCATCCGTCACATAGTCGGACGGAAGGAAGGCGTCCACGCGGAGGTCCACGCGGGTCTCAAGCTCGCGTACGGGCACATTGCCGCTGACTTCCTCCAGCGTTTCCTCGATGAGCTTGCAGTACATATCATAGCCGACCGTGGCCAGATGACCGTGCTGCTCCGGACCGAGGATATTGCCGGCGCCGCGGATCTCCATATCGCGCATGGCGATGCGGAAACCGGCGCCGAACTCCGTGAACTCACGGATCGCGTTCAGGCGCTGCACGGCGGTCTCGGTAACGGCTTTGTCCGGACGGACGGTAAAGTACGCGTAAGCCTGACGGCTGGAACGGCCGACGCGCCCGCGCAGCTGATAGAGCTGGCTCAGGCCGAAACGGTCCGCGTCAAACACGATCAGGGTGTTCGCGCTGGGAATATCCAGCCCGCTCTCGATAATGGTGGTACAGAGCAGGATATCGTAGGAACCGGCGTAGAAGTCCATCATGACATCTTCCAAAGCATGCTCCCGCATCTGACCGTGCGCGACGCCGATGCGCGCTTCCGGAACGAGCTGGCGCAGCCGCTGATAGAAGCGTTCGATGCTCTGCACGCGGTTGTACAGGAAATACACCTGACCGCCGCGGCTCAGCTCCCGCAGGATCGCGTCGCGCACGACGGCGTCCGAATATTCGATGACCTGCGTCTGCACGGGGATGCGCTCCTCCGGCGGGGTCTCCAGCACGGACATATCCCGGATGCCCACCATGGACATGTGCAGGGTGCGCGGGATCGGCGTGGCGGACAGCGTGAGCACATCGACGCGTGATTTCATATTCTTGATGGATTCCTTGTGCGCGACGCCGAAACGCTGCTCCTCGTCCACGATGAGCAGCCCCAGGTCCTTGAACGCGACATCCTTCGCCAGCAGACGGTGGGTGCCGACAATGATATCGATGCTGCCGTCGGCAAGGCGGGCGAGGATCTCCTTCTGCTCCTTCGCCGTGCGGAAACGGCTCAGGTATTCGATGCGCGCACCGGTGTTGCGGAAGCGCTTCACGATGGTGTTGTAATGCTGCTGCACAAGGATCGTGGTGGGCGCCAGCATGGCCACCTGCTTGTTATCCACGATGGCCTTGAATGCCGCGCGCAGGCTGACCTCGGTCTTGCCGTAGCCCACGTCGCCGCACAGGAGCCTGTCCATGGACCGGTCAGACTCCATATCCTCCGTGATCTCACGGACGGAACGGATCTGGTCCGGCGTCAGCTCATAGGGGAACTCGTCCTCAAACTCGCGCTGCCAGGGCGTGACGGGGGAGAACGCGAAGCCGTTGTGCTGCGCGCGCTGGGCGTACAGCTTTTTCAGATCGAACGCGAGCGTGCGCAGACCTTCCCGCACCTTGCTCTTCTGCCGGGCCCATTCGCCGGAGCCGAGCTTGTTCAGCTTCGGCGGCTGGTCGGGGTTGCCGATGTAGCGCTGAACGCGTTCCAGCTGTTCCACCGGGACATACAGCTTGTCGCTGCCGTTATACTTTATCAGCAGATAGTCACGCCAGGTGCCCTCGCTCTGGAGACGGACCGTGCCCTGATAGACGCCGACGCCGTAGTCCTCATGCACCACATAATCGTTGACCTTCAGATCCGTGAATGTGGAGATGCGTTCGCCGGAACGGGTTTTGGACTTTGCCTTGCGGTAGCCCGCGCCCCAGATGTCGGCATCCGAAACAACGGCAATGCCGGGATCGGGCATCACAAAGCCGGCGCTCAGCGTTCCGGGCAGGATGAGCGCTTCGCCTGCGGGCAGCGTATCACTGCTTTCGGCATAGCGTGCCGGCAGACCGAGCTCGGTCAGGTTCACGGCCAGGCGGCTTCCGCGCGCGCTGCCGCCGCTGAGCAGCAGCACACGGTATCCTTTTTCAAGCCAGGACGCGCAGTCGCTCTTCAGCTGTCTGACCTGACCGCCGTAGCTCTGGATCCCGGACGCTTTCAGATCGATGACGGTCTCGGGCTTCAGACCGCCGAGGCCGAGCAGCATCTCAACAGACGCGATCACCGCGGCGGAGGAAAAACCGGAAACACAGGTATCCCAGTCCATCAGCAGCGTTTCCTGCTCATGCACGGCTTCGCTGCGGGCGATCGCGGCCTCCAGGTCTCCGGCAAAGCCGACGGCCCGTTCCCCGGCCCGCTTGCGGGCGTGGTCCGGCTCGGAGACGATGATCAGGTCCGGGGCAAACCAGTCGGTCAGGGAGAATGTACGGTCCGTAAGCACGGTGAGCCACGCGCGGGCGCGGCGGAAGGGAACGCCCTGCTCAAGCGCGTCCGCGTCCGCCAGCAGACGCGAGATCCTGCGCGAGGCCTCGGTGCCGGCCGCTTCACGGTAGCTTTTTTCCCGGATCTTCGGGGCCAGCTTTTCATCAAAGAGGCTGATGTCATCGTCATCATCCTCCGGCAGGGGCGGCAGATCATCCAGCAGCGACCCCGCGGAAACGGACGGATCCGGCGCCGTGCCGCCGAGCGCCAGGCGCATCCGCCTCGCGCCGGCCGTCTGCTCTTCCCGCGTAAAAAGGATCTCGGACGCGGGCATGATGGTGACGGCATCCGGCTTTTCCAGCGAACGCTGGCTGATGCAGTCAAACGTGCGCAGGGAATCCACCTCATCGTCAAAGAACTCCACACGGACGGCGGCGGACAGCGCGGGCGGATAGATATCGAGAATGGAGCCGCGGATCGCGAACTGGCCTTTGCCTTCGACCATGTTCACGCGTTCGTAGCCCATGCGGACCAGCCTGCCGGACAGCGGCTCAAGTGGCAGTATATCCCCGGGGTGAATGGTCAGGATCGACTCACGGAAAGCGCGCGGATCACCCATGCGCTGCATCAGCGCCTCCACGGAAGCGGAGAGAACGGAGGCCCGGCCGCTTGTTACGGCATACAGCGCCTCAAGACGGCGCCAGCTGCTTTCGAGGCTTCCGGCGGCACGGGTCAGGTCGATCTCGCCGCCGGGAAGGCAGGCAACGCTTTCGGGCATGATCTGCCGGATATCGTCCGCCATCCGCACAGCCTTGAGATCGTTCGCGGAGACAACAAGAACACGCCTGCCCGCTTCAAGCGCGCGGCAGGCCATCACTGATGTCATGCTCTCCGTCAGCCCCGTGACCGCGGCTGTATGTCCTTTCCGCAGTGTGCGGATCAGCTGTTCCAGGTCATTGTTCCGGGTCGCTTCGATGATCAGTCGGTCCATGCTTACTCCTTGTTTTCACTCTTTTACGGCTTCACGGCATTGTAGGTGTTCATGGCGTGCTGAATGCCCGCTTCAAGCCAGTCGAGCGCGGCTGAAGCGGCCGTGTCAAACGCCTCGTTCATCAGCGCGCGGTCTTCCGCGGACGTGTAGCCGCTCAGCACCCAGTCGGCCAGGTCCCAGCCCTCCGGCTTCGCGCCGGTGCCGACGCGCACCCGCGGAAAGTCCTGCGTGCCGAGGCATGATACGATGGAACGCATGCCGTTGTGCGTGCCTGCGCTGCCGTTTTTGCGCACGCGGATGCGCCCGAGCGGCAGATCGATATCATCATAGATGACCAGCAGATGGTCGGGCTTTACATCATAGAACCGCAGCAGCGCCGAGAGACACTCGCCGCTCAGATTCATATAGGTCAGCGGCATGCAGAGAATGACCCGCTTGTCCGGCGTGACATATTCGCCGGTCAGCCCCTGCAGCTGCTTTTTGCCGGGCAGCACGCCCAGCCGCCGGCCGATGACCGCCAGCGTGTCAAAACCGGCGTTGTGCCGCGTGTGCTCGTACTGCCTGCCCGGATTGCCGAGACCGGCGATGACAAATGTTTCCTTCGGCATGGGGATCACTCCTGTCTGTTGGGACAATCCTTTTTTCTGCAGCTTTTGCAGGTGTCCAGCTCGATCTCGCTTCCCGCGGCTTCCATATGCGCGGATCCTCCGCCGGATGCGGTCACCCGGAAACCGAGACGCTCAAAAAAACCGGCTGTTTCGGCGGGACAATCGAGCACGACGCGTGACGCCGCGTGCTCCTTCGCCTTGAACGCCAGCAGCCGCAGCACAAGATCGCCCAGCCGCTGCCCGCGCTTTTCGCTCAGCACGCCGATGGAGCCGAGCACATAGTCGCCGCCGGCCCACCAGATCCTGCCCGCGGCGGCCGGTTCGCCGTCCAGAAACACAACGGTGTTCCAGCTGATATCATCCGTATCGTCACGCCCGGTGCCGAACACGGCTTCACGGACCTCAAAGGCCGGAAGCGCGGCGTCTCCCGGGGCATACCATTTTCCTTGGATCATGATGCAGACCTCCTGCCGGCAGATAGGGTATAACGCAAAAAACGGGGCTGCCGCAAAAACGGCAGTCCCACTGTTATCCGGCGATCAGGCCTTGCCGTCGCAGCCGAGGACGTCCACGATCTTGTGATGGACCATGTCCTTCACGGCCTGGCGGGCGGGCTTCAGATACTGACGGGGATCAAAGTGGTCCGGATGCTCCATGAAGTACTTGCGGATGCTGGCGGTCATGGCAAGACGGATATCGGAGTCGATATTGATCTTGCAGACGGCGCTGCGGGCAGCCTGACGGAGCTGATCTTCCGGAATGCCGATGGCACCGGGCATGTTGCCGCCGAATTCATTGATCATGGCAACGAATTCCTGCGGAACGGAGCTGGCGCCGTGCAGAACGATGGGGAAGCCGGGCAGCTGCTTGGAGCACTCTTCCAGCACGTCGAACCGGAGCTGGGGCTTGGTGCCGGGCTTGAACTTGTAAGCGCCGTGGCTGGTGCCGATGGCGATGGCCAGGGAGTCGCATCCGGTGCGGGTCGCAAAGTCGACCACTTCTTCGGGATGGGTGTACATAGCCTTGTCGGCATCGACGGAAACTTCGTCTTCCACGCCGGCGAGGGTGCCGAGCTCGGCTTCGACCACGACACCATGGTCATGCGCGTATTCAACGACCTTGCGGGTCAGGGCGATGTTTTCTTCATAGGGCTTGGAGGAGGCGTCGATCATAACGGAGGTGAAACCGCCGTCAATGCAGCTCTTGCACAGCTCGAAGCTGTCGCCGTGGTCAAGATGCAGCGCGATCGGGATATCGGGGTTCTCTTCGGCGGCAGCCTGCACCAGCTTGACCAGATAGGTGTGGTTGGCATAGGCGCGGGCGCCCTTGGAGACCTGCAGGATGACGGGAGCCTTCAGCTCTCCGGCGGCCTCGGTGATGCCCTGGATGATCTCCATGTTGTTGACATTGAAAGCGCCGACCGCGTAACCGCCGGCATAAGCCTTCGCGAACATTTCTTTAGTGGTAACGATAGCCATGGGAAAGACCTCCTTCATCTGTATCGGCATGTATTATACCACAGCATTCAATGAATGAAAAGAGATGATTGACAGGAAATTCACAATTAAACGGGGAAGCGGGATCCCGGGGAAAGGTGTATGCAAACCGCGCGAAAAATGGTATAATCGACAGGATATAATGGGCAGACTGCGGAACGGAGTGAGCACGCGATGTATCGTATAACGCGCAGGAAAGCGCTCAATGATGATGTGACGCTGATGGAGATCGAGGCGCCGCGCGTGGCGGCGAAAGCCAGGCCGGGCCAGTTCATCATTTTCAGGATCGATGAGGAAGGGGAGCGTATCCCGCTGACGATCGCCGGCACGGATCCGGAAAAGGGAACGGTGACGATCGTCTTCCAGAAGGTCGGATATACGACCCGCAAGCTGGATACGCTGCGGGAGAATGACTGCCTTTCCGATTTTGTGGGGCCCCTGGGCGAACCGAGCCGCACGGAGGGCATCCGGCACGCGGCGGTGATCGGCGGCGGCCTCGGCGTGGCCATCGCGTGGCCGCAGGCGAAAGCGCTTCATGACGCGGGCATCGAAACAGAGCTGATCGTCGGCTTCCGGAATGAGGGGCTGATCATACTGCGGGATGAGCTGGCGGACGCGTGCGGCAGGCTGACCGTGATGACCGACGACGGGTCAAACGGCCGGCGCGGGTTTGTGACCGACGCGCTGCGCGAACGGCTTGAGGCCGGCGCGGACTTTGACACCGTGATCGCCATCGGCCCGCTGCCCATGATGAAGGCGGTGTGCGAGCTGACGCGTCCCTACGGGATCCGCACGATCGTTTCCATGAATCCGGTGATGATCGACGGGACCGGGATGTGCGGCGGCTGCAGGCTGACCGTGGGCGGAGAAACGAAGTTCGCCTGCGTTGACGGACCGGACTTTGACGGTCATCTGGTCGATTTTGACGAGGCGATCGCGCGCGGCAGGATGTTCCGGCCGCAGGAACGCGAAGCCATGGAGAAAAAGCATATATGCAATCTGACGGGGGAGGTGCGCTGAAATGCCGAATATGCGCGCGGATAAGAATCCGATGCCGATGCAGGACCCGGAGGAGCGGATCCGCAATTTCGGCGAGGTGACGCTCGGCTACGGCAATGAAGCCGCCATAGACGAGGCGCAGCGCTGCCTGCACTGCAAGAACGCGCCGTGCATGGAAGGATGCCCCGTGAATGTGCCGATCCCGGAATTCATAGAACGCGTGAAAGCGGGAGACGCCGACGGCGCTTACGCGATCATACGGACGCAGAACACGCTGCCTGCCGTGTGCGGCCGCGTATGCCCGCAGGAGACCCAGTGCGAGAGCCGCTGCGTGCGCGGCATCAAGGGTGAAAGCGTCGCGATCGGCCGGCTCGAACGCTGGGCCGCGGACCACGCTTCGGAAAAGGCCGGCGTATCCGCGCCCGCCGTGAGGAACGGAAAGCGCGCCGCCGTTGTCGGAAGCGGCCCCGCGTCCCTGACATGCGCCGGGGAGCTGGCCGCGGCCGGCTGGGACGTAACGGTGTATGAAGCGCTGCATACGCCCGGCGGCGTGCTGATGTACGGCATTCCCGAATTCCGCCTGCCGAAGGAACTGGTGCGGAAAGAGATCGGCAAAGTGGAGGCGCTCGGCGTAAAGATCGAAACGAACACCGTGGTCGGGCGTACGGTGGATGTGGACGAGCTGCTGGAAGACGCGGATGCCGTATTCCTGGGCAGCGGGGCCGGATTGCCCAATTTTCAGCGGATCCCCGGCGAGAGCCTCTGCGGCGTATACTCGGCCAATGAGTTCCTGACGCGCATCAACCTGATGAAGGCGTATACCTTCCCGCGGTATGATACGCCGATCCGGACGGACGGGCATGCCGTGATCATCGGCGGGGGCAATGTGGCGATGGACGCGGCGCGGTGCGCGCGCAGAATGGGCGCGGAGGTCACCGTCGTCTATCGGCGGAGCATGCAGGAAATGCCCGCGCGCCGTGAGGAGATCGAACATGCCGCGGAGGAAGGCGTTGAATTCCGCCTGCTGACCAACCCCACGGAGATCATCGGGGATGAAAACGGCTTTGTGAAGGCGATACGCTGTATCCGCATGGAGCTCGGCGAGCCGGACGAACGGGGACGGAGACGCCCTGTGCCCGTGCCCGGCAGCGAAGAGGATATTCCCGCCGGAACGGTGATCGTGGCCATCGGCAACAGTCCGAACCCGCTGCTGCGGAAGACCACGGCGGACCTGCCCGCGGATGAACGCGGACGCATCATCGCGGATGAGAACGGGCGCACCGCGAAAAAGAATGTATATGCCGGCGGTGACGCCGTGACCGGCGCCGCGACGGTGATCCTGGCCATGGGTGCCGGCAAGCGCGCGGCAAAGGCGATCATGGAGGACCATCCGTGATCTATTCACGCGGAAAAACGAACCGCCGCGAGGACAGACGGGAATGAGGTGCTGAACGGAACATGTCCATGTTTTCTTTTGATGACCGCGCGTTCATGTTTGACATCACGCCGGTGGAGAACCAGTTCATTCTGGAATATCTGCCGGACGCGCCCGGTGAGTATGTGAAGGTGTGGCTTTACGGGCTGATGCAGTGCTACCGCAGGGCGGATGACATGAACGCGGACTGTATGAGCCATGAACTGAATATGACGCAGGAGGAGATCGCCAACGCGTTCCGGTACTGGGAGCGCCGCGGGCTTGTGCAGCGCATCAGCGACAAGCCGCCGTGCTACCGCTACATGAATGTGAAGCAGCGCAGCCTGGCCGCGCCGGAAACGGCGGATCCCGCATACGAGCGGTTCACGGAAGACCTGTATGCCGTGTTCGGAAATGAGCGGAGGCTGCACGGAGGCGAGATCGCGAAATGCTATGAGTGGGTGGAGGACAGCAAAATGCGCCTTCCGCCCGAAGTGGTGATCATGCTGCTGAAGCACATGACCGGCATCAAGGGCAGGAATTTCACGATCGCGTCGGCCGAACCCCTCGCGGTCAGGCTTGCCGAGGAAGACGCAAGGACCATTGAAGCCGCCGAAGCGGTGCTGTCGCGCGACAAAAGAAGCTTCGACGGGTCGCGCAGGATACTGCGGATCCTGGGAATGCGCCGCTTCCCGTCCGAAGCGGAGCAGAAGCTGTATACCAAATGGAGCGCGGAATGGGGCTTCTCCCATGACGCCATTGAAAAAGCCTGCGACGCGACGACCGGCGGAACGCCGACCTTCGCGTATCTGGACGGCATTCTGGACAGGATGCGCGGTGAAAACGGGCATGCCATGACGGGCGCGGACGTTGAAAACGAGCTGAACCGGTCGGAGCCGGTGCGCGAGTTCCTGCGCGTGCTCGGAAACGGCAGGATGAGCCGCGAGACCAGAGCGCTGTATGAGGAAATGGCGGCCGCGTGCCCGAAGGACCTGATCATGACGGCGGCGAGGGAATGCGCCCGGAAGGGCGGCTCGCCGGAGGATGTGAAGAAGCTGCTTGATTCCTGGATGAAAAAGGGGATCGGCACGAAAGAGGAAGCGGAAAGATACATCCGCCATTTTGAGGAACAGACATCGTTTATCCGCGAACTGCACGGGATCTGGGGAAGCCGCGACCGCGTGACGGTATCCGAGCGCACGCTGACGGACAAGTGGACCGGCGAATGGGGATTCAGCCGGGAACTGATCCTGAAGGCCGCGGAGTACGCCTCGGACGCGGGATCGCCGATGCCGTATCTGGACAAGATCCTGCAGGGCTACAGGGAAAAGAACATCAGCACCGCCGAGGAAGCGGAACGCGACCGGAAAGCGGCCGGAAACAGGGAGAACGCAAAGCCGGGCACGCCCGCGGGAAATACCGGGAGAGTGCTGCCCGGACAGGATTTTGAACAGCGGTCCTATAAAGACGACCCGGATGATCTGCTCCGGTTCATTAAGGAGATGAAGGCAACAGATGGCGACGCGTGAAATGATCCTGCGGCAGCTGGATGATGAGTATCAGGCCCGGCGCGAACGGAACGAAGCACTGACCCTGCGGCGCCGCGCGGAAGCCGCCGCGGCGTGCCCGGAGATCGGACAGCTGCTGAACCGGAGACAGGAGCTTATCTTCAACGGCATGCGCGGCATCCTGAGCGGAAAAAGATCGGGGGATGATCTTGAACAGCGCATGGCGGAGATCAATGACGGCATCCGCGGCCTGCTGAAAGCAAACGGCTTTGAGGAGAACTGGCTGGAACCTGTTTTCACCTGTGCCGAATGCCGGGATACCGGATATACGGGTGAGCAGATCAGGGAGCAGTGCGGATGCCGCGTAAAGCGGTATGGCGAACTGATGCGCGCGCAGATGGAACAGCAGGAGACCGGCGAAAGCTTTGAGACCTTCGATCCCGAACTGCTGCCGGATGAGAAGCTGCCGAAATACGGGCTGTCTCAGCGTGAGATCACGCTGATGATCCGGGACCGCTGCGTCAGATGGTGCGACGCGTATCCGGACACAAAGTACAGGAATATCCTGCTGTACGGACCGACGGGAACGGGAAAGACATTCCTGATGAACGCCATCGCGCACAGGCTGCGCGCCCGCGGGCATGAGGTGGTGAATGTGACCGCCTACCGCTTTCTGACCATTGCCAGGGAGGCGTGGTTCAGCGGGATGACGGAGGAGATGGAGGAACTGCTGAACGCGGAGGTCCTCTGCCTGGATGATGTGGGCACGGAGCCGCTGATGGCCAATGTGACCGTTGAACAGATGTTTTTGCTGATCAATGAACGGTGCAATAAAGGCCTCACGACCGTGATGTCCACCAACCTTGATACGGAAAAATTCCGCGAGCGCTATTCGGAGCGTGTCGCGTCCCGCGTTACGGACAGCAGAAACTCACTGGTGCTGCAGCTTACGGGATGCGATCTCCGCAGAAAGGGCGGAAAATGATGAATATCCAGATGTATATCAGCAAGAAGAATTTCGACGTGCAGAAAGCCCAGCGCTTTTTCAAGGAACGCAGGATCACCGTGCAGGAGCTTGACCTGAAAAAGCACAAGCTTGGCGAGCGGGAGATACGGGTGATGATCGCGGCCTGCGGGATCGACGCGCTGATCGACCGTGAGGACAGGAAAGTGCGCGAGCATCCCGCCTGCTACTATGACCGGGAAAGCCTGCTGATCCCCGCGATCATGGAATGCCCGTGGCTGCTGAAGGCGCCGGTCCTGCGCTGCGGGAACAAGGTGACCGTCGGCCTGTGCACCGAGGAATGGCTCAAATGGATCGAAGCATAACGCCCACGGCGGAAGCAGCGCCGGTGACGGAGCAAAACGAACAAAAAGTGAAGCGTGATGACGCGAAAGGAGCGCCGGAACATGCCCTGTACAACGATTCTGGTCGGAAAGAACGCGACCAATGACGGATCGACGATCATCTCACGGAACGATGACGGCGGATTCGAGGCCAAGCAGATCCTGGTCGTCAGCCCGAAGAAGCAGAAGAAGACCTACAAAACGGTGATCTCGCACCTGACGGTGGAGCTGCCGGATGATCCCCTGCAGTATACCGCCGCGCCGAATGTGACGCAGACGAACGGCGTATGGCCCGCCTGCGGCATCAACGCGGCGAATGTCGCGATGACGGCGACGGAAACGATCACATCCAACCCCCGCGTGATGGGCGCGGATCCGCTTGTGGTATACAAGCCCAAAGCGGGCCACAGGCCGGAAGTGCCGGGCGGCATCGGCGAAGAGGATCTTGTGACGCTGGTCCTGCCGTATATCAGGAGCGCCCGCGAGGGCGTGCTGCGGACCGGCAGCCTGCTGGAAAA
Organism: Clostridia bacterium; assembly: GCA_030536295.1. Classification (GTDB taxonomy): domain Bacteria; phylum Bacillota; class Clostridia; order Christensenellales; family Aristaeellaceae; genus Aristaeella. The sequence continues at coordinate 29,051 of JAUNQH010000023.1, forward strand.
GTACGGCACATATGAAGCGAACGGCATGGCCTTTTCCGATCAGGATGAGATCTGGTGGCTGGAAACGATCGGCGGGCATCACTGGATCGCGCGGCGCGTGCCGGATGACAGCGTGGTGATCATGCCGAACCAGTTCGGTCTGGACCGGTTCGATTTTGACGACGCCTACGGCGAAAAGCGGGAAAACCTCTGCTCGGCGGATCTGAAGGAGTTTACCGAAAAATACTGCCTGTACACAGGGAAGGACGGCGTGTTCAACCCGCGGCTGGCATACGGCTCCCGCGCGGACTCGGACCATATCTACAACACGCCCCGCGCGTGGTATATGGCCCGCTATTTCCTGGAGAGGACCTTCCGGTGGGACGGACCGGATGCCGATTATACGCCGGAAAGCAATGACATCCCGTGGACTTTTGTGCCGGAGAGAAAAGTGACGGTCGAGGATGTGCGCTACCTGCTCGGTTCCTATTATCAGGGCACGCCCTACGATCCGTATGACAGGAACGCCGCCTTCCGCGGCAAATACCGCACCATCGGCGTACCGAACAGCGATGTGTGCGGGATCATGCAGATCCGCGGCGGCATGCCGGACGAACTGAAGGGGATCGAATGGCTGAGCATGGGCGGCAGCGGATTTACGGCCTGCTTCCCGCTGTACGCGCGTGTGGATAAGATGCCCCCGTATTTCAGCGCGACCACGGATACCGTGAACACGGCGCACATGTACTGGCAGAGCCGGCTGATCGCCGCGCTGACGGACGCGCAGTACTTCAGCGCCTCCATCTATGACGAGCGGTATGTGAACGCCGTATGGAACAAAAGCCGCGAGCTGTTGAATGAATATGACGCGAAGTTTATCGCCGGCGGGGATGCCGCGCTGCTGACCGAGGCAAACAGGAAGATCGCCGCCATGGTGAAAAAGGAATCGGACAAGGTGCTGAACAGCGTGCTGAAAAACGCGTCCGAGCACATGAAGATCCGGTATCACAGAGGCGACAACTGACGCGGCGCGATGATGCCGACGCGTGAAAAAGGGCCCCGAACTCATGGTGATCCGTGAGTTCGGGGCCCTTGTCGATGCGGGATACTTACCGGCGCGGACGGTTTACTTGTCGCCGAAGCAGATGCCGATATTCTTCGCTTTGGTGATGAGCTGATGATCCGTGGGAACGGGCTTCGGCACGCCGGCGATATCTTTCAGTTCATTGTGGACGATGGCGTTGCCCTTGAGCGCCACGGTGACGCCGAAGATGCCGTCACGGATCAGCTCCGCCGCGTGAACGCCGAACTGGGTGGACAGCACACGGTCATACGCGCTGGGAGAACCGCCGCGCTGGATGTGGCCGGGAACCACGGCGCGTGCTTCCACGCCGACCTGCTCGACCAGCTGGCGCGCGAGGAAAGCGCTGGAGGAGAAATGCTCGGCCGCGCGCTTCGCTTCACGCTCTTTTTTCTTCATTTTAGCTTCTTCCGTGGTCATGGCGCCCTCGGCGACCGCGATGATCGTGAAGCCCTTGTTGCTTTCGGCACGGGCCTTTACGACCTTGGCAACGCTTTCCACGGTGTAGGGGATCTCGGGGATCAGAATGACATCGGCGCCGCCGGCAACACCGGAATACAGCGTCAGCCAGCCGGCCTTGTTGCCCATGATCTCGATCACCATGCAGCGGCCGTGGCTGGCGGCGGTGGTGTGGATCCGGTCGATCACTTCGGTGGCGATATCGTTGGCGGTATGGAAGCCGAAGGTGAAATCGGTTCCGTACAGGTCATTGTCGATGGTCTTGGGCAGACCGATGACGTTCAGCCCTTCCTGACTGAGCAGGTTCGCCGTTTTGTGCGTGCCGTTGCCGCCGAGGGTGACAAGGCAGTCCAGCTTCAGGTCGCGGTAGGTCTTTTTCATGGCCGCGACCTTGTCGATATTGTCATCACCGATCTTGCGCATATCGCGGAACGGGGTGCGGCTGGTGCCGAGGATCGTGCCGCCCAGCGTGAGAATGCCGGAAAACTGGCTGCGCTTCATTTCGGAATAATCTCCGTCTATCAGACCGCGATAACCGTCATGGATACCGATGATCTCAGCATCAAACATTTCATAGGCGGCACGCGCGACACCGCGGATGGCCGCGTTCAGACCGGGACAGTCACCGCCGCTGGTCAGAATACCGATACGTCTTTTCATTTCGGAACACTTCCTTCCATCCATTGCTGTTTACGGTATTATACTCCACACGGACCGCGCGGCGCAAGAGAAAACATATTTCGCGCCTGCGGGCGCGACCAAAGGGCTTTGCGATCGGTCCGCAAGCTCAATGGTCGCAGCTCAACACTGTTGAGACTGCTCCCTTTCGCTTGAGAAACTCATTCACGAAACTCCCGCCACCGGCGGTCGTGAATGAGATTTCCCCCTGGACCCCTTCGCATGCCTTCTTCTTACTTTTTGGGCTTTGCGATCGGGTCCGGGCCCCCTTCGCAGCACACTTTACCGTAGCCTGACGTTCTGCGAAAATTCAACAAAAGGCGATCCGCACGGAAAGACGCGGGTCCCTTGATATACCGTGTCTTTTGGGCTATAATAAAAAACAGCGAAGCGGAAAAGGAGGTTCGTCCGGATGAGCACGATGACATACCGGCAGCTGCAGGAAGCCAAAGCCAATATGAAGATACGCGAGCTGGAAAAGGAACTGCCGCCGCTGGCGACCGATTTTCTGCGTTCCCTCGGCTCGTCATGCTCTTTCCTGACGGTGCGCGGCTACGCGTTCGATCTGCGGATATTTTTCCGGTATCTTGTGGCGGAACAGGTCGATTTCTGCGATCAGAAGACATACGATTTCAGCGCGGAGGATCTTGAACGGATCACACTGCGCCATCTTGAGATGTACAATGAATATCTGAAGGTATATGTGGATCCGCGGTACGGCGAACCGGACGATGACCGCGCGGTGCCGCGGCTGATACACAACGAAAACGTCGGGCAGGCGAGAAAGCTGACCGCGGTCCGCTCCTTTTTCAAATATCTGTATACGCACGGGTATATCTCACAGAATGTGACCGAGAAGCTGCGGATGCCGAAGGTGCCCGAAAAGCCGGTCATTTATCTGGATAAGGAAGAGATCGGCCGGATGATCGACGCGGTGAACACCGGCGAAGGGTTCTCAAAGCGGCAGCAGGCGTATCTGGAAAATACCAGGGTCCGTGATCTCGCGCTGATCATGCTGATGCTGGGCACCGGCATCCGTGAAAGCGAGCTGGTGGCGATGAACGTGGACGACGTGGACCTGGACCGGGACGCGTTTATCGTGACGCGCAAGGGCGGCGATCAGGCGGTGCTGTATTTCAAGGGCTCCATCCGCGAAGCCCTGAGCGACTGGCTGGATGTGCGGGATACGATCGACATCCTGCCCGGCCATGAGGACGCGCTGTTCATTTCCACGCAGCGCAGGCGCCTGTCCGTGCGCGCGGTGCAGGAGCTGGTCAAGAAATACGCTTCCGTATCGGTCGCGTTCAACAAAAAGAAAATTTCGCCGCATAAGCTGCGGGCCAGCTACGCGACGAACCTGTATAAAAACACCGGGGATATTTTCAAGGTATCCAAGTCACTGGGCCACAAGAGCGTGACCACCACAAAGAAATACGTCTCCCAGGCCGAATCCAGCAGGGAACTGGCGGAGAATGTGGACTGGGTATGATCACATGACTGCGGCAAGGATCAGGAATACCGCGAAACAGAAGGCGTCGGCACCGAGAATGCAGACGTCTTTTTCATTGTCTTCCAGCTCCTCAAAAGTCTCCGGCACATTTTCATCCACAAAATCGATCATGTCGCCGTACATCCGGGAGGGCTTCTTTCTCGGATTCACGCGGAGCATCATGAATTTCGGCAGCCTGATGCCGTCAAGCCGCAGCAGCGCGATCCAGCCGAGCACGGCGAAGATCACCGCCGCCAGCAGGAAAACGGTCTCCTTCAGATCCCTGCCGGCGGAAGGGGAAAGGAAATAGTCAGCCAGCAGCGTGATGAAGAGCGCCAGGATGAACCGTGTGAATGTCATGTAGATCAGCGGCCGGGTCATCCCCCCGCGCCATATCCGCTTGATTTTCTTCATATCAGTACCCTCTTTT
>JAUNQH010000024.1 GCA_030536295.1 Clostridia bacterium
CGATTACGGCGACGCGGCGGAAAAAGTTTCCGAAGTGACCTACGATAAGGCGGAAGCCCTGCGCGCAAGCGGCGATACCGTCGCGGCCGAAGAGATCTTCCTGAACCTGGGCGAGTATGAGGACAGCGCGGACAAGGCGGCGCAGGCGAAGGCCGACGGGCTGTACGCCGCGGGGAATCTTGCCGGAGCCAATGAAGTTTATGCTTCCCTCGGCGAAGGCTATCAGACGAACGCGGAAGGATACAAGGAACTCTATCAGCAGGCGGAAGAACTCGCGGAAGCCGGATCCTGGGACGAGGCTGCCGCGGCCTTCGAAGCGCTGGGCGCGTACGGCGACGCGGCGGAAAAGGTCTCCGAAGTGACCTATGAAAAGGCGGAAGAACTCGCGGAAGCCGGGTCCTGGGACGAGGCGGCCGCGATCTTTGAATCGCTGGGCGATTACGGCGACGCGGCGGAAAAAGTTTCCGAAGTGACCTACGATAAGGCGGAAAAGCTTGCTGAAGCCGGATGCTGGGACGAGGCGGCCGCGATCTTTGAATCGCTGGGCGATTACGGCGACGCGGCGGAAAAAGTTTCCGAAGTGACCTACGATAAGGCGGAAGCCCTGCGCGCAAGCGGCGATACCGTCGCGGCCGAAGAGATCTTCCTGAACCTGGGCGAGTATGAGGACAGCGCGGACAAGGCGGCGCAGGCGAAGGCCGACGGGCTGTACGCCGCGGGGGATCTTGCCGGAGCCAATGATGTGTATGCTTCCCTCGGCGAAGGCTATCAGACGAACGCGGAAGGATACAAGGACCTTTATCAGCGGGCGGAAGAACTCGCGGCCGCCGGTTCTTATGATGAATCCATCGCGGCATTCGCGGCACTGGGCGCGTACGGTGACGCGAAGGACCGGGTTTCTGAGGTGACATACAGCAAAGCGAACGCTTTAGCGGCAGCCGGAGCCTATGATGAGGCCGTCAGTATCTTCACAGACCTCGGCGATTATTCGGACGCGAAGGACAGAATTCCCGAAACGACCTATGCCAAGGCGGCGGACCTGTGGAAACAGGGCAGCCGGATGGAGGCTGTTGATATCCTTACGGGATTGAATGATTGGGGCGAAGCACGGAATACGATCGCCGCGATCGGACATGAGTATCTGACTGAAGGTGATATGGATTCCGCGGTCGCGGTATGTGCGAAGGCCGGGGATCTGCCGGAGTGCCGGACCGATCTGCAGACCGCGGCGGATCACTTTATTGAGAACGCGGAATACGCCAAAGCGATCGCGGCTTACAGCGCGATCGTCGATGACGGAGAAGCCGCGGAAAAGCGGGATGTGCTTCAGCAGGAACTTTATACCAGAGCGGACGCAGCTTTTACGGCCCGCCGGTTCGATGAGGCGGAAACGCTCTTCGCGGAACTGACCGATTATGAAGATTCGGAGGAACGCAGGACGGCTTCAGCCCGTAAAGGTCTGCTGGATGAAAAGTACACCGTGGGTGCCGCGGCGATCTACGGCAGCTATGAACAGGATAATGATACGGAAAACGGCGCGGAACCGCTGGAATGGATCGTGCTGTGCCGGGATGGCGACAAGGCGCTTCTCATGACGCGGTACGCGATCGATACCATGCCTTACAGGGATTCCATAACATTCAGCACCTGGGAGACATCGACAGTACGGGCATGGCTGAACGGCGAGTTCATGGACCGGGCGTTCACTGAGGCGGAAAAGAATTGTCTGCTGGATACCGGGATCCATGACAGGCGGATCGTGTTCAAGGGTGTGACTTATCCCGAAGGACATACGACCAATGACAAGGTGTTCATCCTGTCAAAGGATGAGCATATCCGGTATACCGGAAAGTACCGCAAAGCCGAACCGACGCCCTATGCGGCTGCGAACGGCGCGTGGACCGCGCCGAACGGCTGCTGCTATTACTGGGTCCGGTCGCAGACGATCAGAGATGATCATTACGGACTCTATGTCAGTTCTGTGGGTCAGTTCAACTGGTATTACGCCCGTTCGCAGACCCGATGCGTCCGGCCCGCCGTATGGGTGGATCTGGATGCCGAAGGCAGCGGGTTCTGATCCGGATGATACTTTATCTGCAGGTCTGTTCGAAACGCATCCGGATGGCCATGTACGGCCGGGATGGCAGCGGGATCCGGAAATGCCCGGTGTGGACCCCGGCATCCTGCACCGTCATGTTCCAGGTATCGATGATCTCCACCCGGCGGGCGCGGTCATCCTCAAACCGGAATTCGCGGGAAGACGGTCGCATGAAGCTGTAGTACCAGATGCGGCAGCCTGTTTCTTCCGCCAGACGCTTGTCCTCCGGCACCGCGGATACGTCGTCCCATTCGCTCCGGACGGGCGCCAGGCCGATGCCGGGCGTTTCGGACAGGATGCGGCGCAGGAAGCGGACGCGCTTCCAGCTTTCCCCGCGGAGCTGACCGCCGTGGGACCACCATAGAATGTTTCCGCCTTCCGGCAGGGTCTCGCCGTGACCGGGATACCCGCCGCGGATCGCGGCTTCCCAAAACCGCCGGACCATTTCCTCGCCGGTGATATTGCCCCATCCGCAGGGAATATCGCCCTCGTAGGCGATCTCGTCAAGCACGACCGGTTTGCCGAACTGCTTCCGCCATTCGCCGGTGTATTCCGCGGTCCGGTACAGATCCTGCCGCTGAATGCAGCAATGGGTGACCCACGGCCGGGTATAGTCATATAACGGAACGCAGTTATGGATGGAGCGCAGGTGCCCGTAAGGGTCTTCGGCACAAAGTATTCCGGCCAGACGTTCCCAGTCCTCCGTTTTCATGGAAGGCATCAGATCATATTCATTGGCCAGGGACCACCAGATATTCCGGAATGCGGACAGCCGGGCGGTCAGATAATGCCAGTACAGGTCATTCTGTTCCTGCGTCATACAGGAAAAACCCCACCGGTCATAGGGATGCATGATGATGATGTCGGCTTCAATGCCGAGCTGCTGCAGCTCCACGATACAGTTTTCGATATGCCGGAAGTGCGCCGGATCGAAGCGGGTGAAGTCCCAGCTGTTTCCGGGCGCGGCGCCGTTGAAATCGTTGAAGTTGTCCTCATTCAGCAGCCGGCAGTCCACGGGCGTGCCTTCGTAGGGGAAGGAGCGCGGATCATGCAGATTATACAGGTAATGCTTGGGAAAGATGCAGAACCGGATCTTGTTGAATCCGGAGACTTTCAGGGATCCAAGCGTCTGGCGGATGAGACCGTCGTCCTGCAGCTCCCAGACATAGCATGTGGTTCCGACCGGATAGTACGCGGTGCCGTCTTCATAGGCAAAGTGAAAGGTGTTTTTGACCCGGACCGGACCGTGATTGTTACCGGACGCCGGTGTGACGGTGAAGAAGCCTTCCGGTTCGGCGACCGGAAAAACCGCGCTGATCCGGAATGTGTGAGGACCTTCTTCCGAAGGCATGAAGCGGATCCGGTAAAGCCCGTTTCCGTCATAGAATCCGCGAACAGAAACGGACCGGCCCGCGCCGGTGAAGACCGCGGAAACAGACTGCTCCGTAAACGGGTTGCCCTCAGCGGGACCGGAAAGTGTGATCTCAAAAAGCCCCCAGCGTTCGCAGGACGCGGGATATGAACAAACGGATGACGCGTTTCCCATGATCATTCCTCCCATGCGGCAGTCTTATGACCGGAGCTTTCGGTCTGTTTTTTTTGAGAGACCGGGATATTCCGTTTATTGCCCGATGATCCGCTCAACCGTGAATGTACAGCCGTCGAAGGCGTCTTCGGCGATGCTTACGCCTTCCGGCAGGAAGATATATTTCAGGTTCGGGCAGGCGGCAAAGGCGCGGCTGCCGATCCGGGTGCATGCCGGAGGAACGATAACGGCTTCCGCGGCGGTTCCGGACATGGCTTCCGGATCGATCTGCACAAGGGCGTCGGGCAGCCGCAGCACATCCATCGCGGAGATGTCGAAGCTGCTGCCGCAGGTGACGCAGATCCCGGACTGCATATGGTGGATATGCGTGGCGGGTATGACCTCCTGCGGAACGAGCACTTCACCGCATATGGCGCAGTATGTACCCTCCGTCAGACCGGTCGCGGAACAGGTCGCGGGCGTTCCCGGAACGGTGATCCGGTCGGCATGCTTTGTATCAGCCGCGGTCACCACGATATTCTTCCGGGTCCCGTCCAGCGCGATGATGGTGATGACGCCGCGGCCCAGACCGATGACCCGGATGCTTCCGTTTTCCAGCACGAACTTGTCTTTGCTGCTTTCGGGAAGCTCAACGGCAAGCCAGGTCGCCGGATCATCCGTGAAGATCTCACCGTCGATCTCCACGATGACGGAGACCGTTTCGCCGTACTCGGCGGTCAGCGGATCGAGAGACGGCGCGGAGATGCTTTGCGGGATCCGTACACGCGCTTCACGGTACAGCCCGCCCGGCGCGCTGACGCGGATCACGGTCTCACCGGCTGATTCGGGCGCGGTGAATTGCCGCGCTGTTTCCGTACCGCTGCAGACCGTTCTTCCGTCCTGCATCCATGTGAATACGCCGCTGATCCCTTCCGGTTCGGTACCGGTCAGGCGGACCTCAAAGGCGCTGCCCCGGAGAGCGATCGCCGGCGCGGAAAGCTCAAAGTTCGTTACGGCGGCATAGACATGCACGCCGATCTCCGCCGTACAGCCGTACTGCGAAGCGGTCAGCAGGAAGTCGCCGGCGGAAACGGCGGTGACTGTCATGCCGCTGACCGTTATTCCCGCGCCGTACAGGCTGATATCGGCTTCATAGTCCTCCGGAACGGGGGAAAGCACGAGATCCGCCGGGTCCAGCACGGCGCTTTCGCCGATCTCCAGCATGATGTCCGGACCGTTGTAAACGAGCTGCCGCGGAATGATCACGGTGACGGATCTTTCATACCCGCCCGGGGCGGACAGCGTGATGACGGTGGAGTCCGCGTTTTCGGGCGCGGTGAAGGTGTGCGAGGTCAGGTCATCCGTAAAGACCGCGCTGCCATCCTGAAGCCAGGTCAGCATGCCGCTGGTGTTTTCAGGCGTCACGGCTTCGACCGAAACGGTAAAGCTGCTGCCGCGTTCGACGATGGACGGGGCCGAGACGGTCAGCTCTGTGACCCGCGCGTATACATGGACCGGAATATCCGTTGAATAGCCGTCCATGAAGGCGGTAAGGATGTGGTCGCCGGGTTCTCCGCCGGTCACGGACAGGCCGTCGGTGATGAGCCCGTCACCGTTCAGGCTGATGATGCCGGTATAGATATCGGGCAGAGGTTCGATCGTGAATTCCTCCGTCGTGAAGGCGCGCGTCTCGCCGGGCTCCAGCGCGACGGCGGGACCGGTATAGGAGAGGACGGGCTCCCAGTCCGCATCGTCCAGATAGACGATATCATAGCCGGCAAGCATTGCCCAGATCTCCGCTTCGCTGTTCATATAGCAGTAGACGACCGGTGTGACGCCCTCCGGCGGGATCAGCTCAAAACCGTCGAAAACGGTGACGCTGTCCGGAACGCGGATCTTGCCGGTATTGCGGAGCGTGACGCCGGAAAGATCGGACACGCCGTCCGGAATATCGACGCGGAAGGCATTCAGATCAAATCTGCTCCCGGCGGAAAGGTTTTCCGGCAGGGTCAGGGACTGGATGCGCGTTTCATTCCCGATCCATTTGTTGACGCACGCGGGGATCGTTACCCGGTCCGGCGATCCGCTGAAGGCGACGACCGCGGAAATGCCGTTCACGTCTTTCAGCAGGAAGTCCGGATATTCAGGATCAGTGAAACCCGGCAGCGCGGTCTTGCTCAATTCCGCCGCGGTGCGGCTTCCGGCTTTGCAGTATACAGCCTTCGGCGCGGGTGAGGTGCTTTTGCCGAAAGCGGTCGCGATGCCAAAGTACAGGTCAGTGATGTTATCCGGCAGGAAGATCTCCGCGTTCATCAGTCCGCTGAGAGAATATTGATTCAGAGTTGTAACGGACTCGGGAACGCGAACGGAGGTGATATCCTGCAGGTCCGAAAACGCGTAGCTGCGGAGGTAGGTAATGCCGTCCGGCACCATGACATCGCCGGAGAGCAGTTCGCCGTTCAGCCAGATCCGAGTCGCGTAGCGATCCGGCAGACCATCGGGGTTCGAGTACATGATGCTCAGCCAGGAGAGCAGGTCCCCCGCGTAGTGAATGGATTGCAGCCCGGTACAGCCGGCGAAGGCGTCTGTACCGATCTCCGTGACGCTTTCCGGGATGATCAGATCGTGTGTATTTTTGAACCCGCGGAACGCGTAGCCGCGGATCCGGGCCGTTCCGTCGGGAATGACGACCGTGTCCGGCTGCCTGCCGGCGACATACACGTTCATACTGCACTTGTTGATCCCGATAGAATTAGGCAGCGCGTGCCATTGATCTGACGGCACCTGGTCTGTCAGCGCGAGCCAGGATTCAATGCTGTCCAGATACAGTTCGGAAACAAAGGTCCCGCCGAAAGTGCCGTCGGCGGTTTTGGTAACGGTCGACGGGATCGTTACGGTCTTCAGATTTTCGCAGTCGTAGAAAGCGCCTTCCGCAAACGATGCCGCGCCGCGGGGCCAGGATGCCCGCGTCAGCTTCAAACAGTTCCGGAAGCAGTATTTGCCGACGGAAGTTACACGGTCCGGCAGTATGGCGCTCGTCAGTCCGCTGTTTTCGAAGGCGGACCTGCCGATGAAGGTAAGGGAAGACGGAAAACCGAAACCGGAGAGCGATGTGCAGCCCGAGAAGGCTTCGTCTCCGATATAGCTGACGCTGTCGGGGCAGTTCAGTTCCGCAAGACTGACGCAATCAATGAAAGCGTGCTCCGAGATGGTATTGAGCGTGGAGGGCAGCTGCACGGATTCGAGCATGTTGAATGAAGCAAAGCTGTTCGCGCCGATCCGGGTGATCCCTTCGCCGATCCCGATCCGGGTGACCCGGGTGTAGTACGAAGCCCACGGGGCATTCAGATATTCAACGTACTCTGTATCGCCTCTGAAGTAATGCGACGCGTATTCGGGCATATCGCCGGTGCCTGTGAATGTCATGAGCCCCTGATCGTTGATCTCCCAGCAGATACTGTCATTGCAGATGCTGCCGGAGGCAATGACGCGGGGGACGCAGTGCCAGGTCACGCTGCTGCCGTTCAGGGCGCAGACCGTGATCTCGTCCGTTGAGTAGTAGTGGAAGCTGATGTTACGCCGGTCCAGTGTGGTGCCGCCGTAGTGAACATCCGTAAGCGCGGTACATCCGTCGAACGCGCTTGCGCGCACGCTGGTCAGTGACAGCGGGAAGTACACGGCCGTCAGGGAAGTGCATCCGCTGAAGCTGAAATGACCGATGCCGGTCAGCCCTTCGGGAAGGGACAGCGTTTCGAGCGAAGTGCAGTTCATGAAGTTCCGCATACCGACAGAGGTGACCGTTGAAGGAAGCGTAAGCTCCGTCAGACCCGGCATGGCGGGGAAAACATCATCGCCGACGGAGGTGATGCCTTCCTGAATGATCACCTTCCGGATATCGGCAAGGTATTCATTCCAGGGGGCTTCCGATGATGAAAAGCTGCCGGTGGCGCCTGTTCCGGCGAGGATCAGCGTGCCGTCATCCGTCAGCATCCAGGAGATGCTGCCCGTAACATTGCCGTACGCGGCCGTATTCGCGGGCAGCACGGTCACATCGGCGGTCACGGAGGGAGAACCGGAGACCGCCGAAATGATGATCCGCGTCCTTCCCTCGTTCAGACCGGTGATCTTGCCGAGCGCCGTAACGGAGGCGACAGACGGATCGGCACTGGTGAAGAGGATGTAGTTGTTGGTATCCCGCAGACCGGAAGCGGTGGTCACTTCAACGGAGAGCTGATGCGTCCCGTCTTTTCTGACGGTCACCGGGTCCACCGCGCCGACGGAAGCCAGCGGCATATCCCGCAGTGTCGCCCTGTCTCCGAGCGTGCGCGCGGTCTGCGTACCCGCGTAGCAGACCAGTTCGGTCGATGTCGGGAACGCGATGGAATAACCCATTTCACCCGGGTAGGGTACGCTTGCCATGTATGAGATATGGTCGGGCAATTCCACGCGGGTCAGACCGGAACCGTAAAACGCCTTGTTGGGGATCGTTGTGATATTGTCATCAAAATGCAGCGTGGTCAGGGAAGAACAGCCATAGAACGGGCCCATGACAGCGAAATCCGCTTTCACGGCAAACGGGGAAGTTGCCGGGGCGCGGGTCCAGGAAGCGGGCAGCCAGACTTCTTTCAGCGCGGTACAGTTCGAGAATGCGGCTTCGTCGATCTGAACAACGGAATCCGGCAGATCGATCTGCTCAATGGCCGTGCTGGAAAAAGCATAGTCCTTGATGCGCGTCAGCGTATCGTGGGATTCAAAAATGACTTCCTTCAGCCGCTTGCAGTTTGAGAATGTGTAGCTGCCGATCTCGGTCGCCCCGGCGGGGATGGTGACCGAGGTAAAGCCGGCTCCATTGAATATTATACTGGCGGATCTGCTGCCTGTGGCAAGTGACACGCCTGCGGGAATACGGAACGCGCCGAAGGATGTGCATCCGGAGATGAACTCGGAACCAAGTGCAGAGACCGAATCCGGCAGCGGCAGACCGGTCAGCGAAGTACAGCCATAGAAAGCCCGGTTGCCGACTGATTTGAGAACGGTATTACCGTTCAGTGTGACGGTCTTCAGCGCCGCACAATTCAGAAAGGCGTCATACTCGATCTCCAGCAGCCCGGCCGGCAGGGAAACGGCGGTGAGGGAGGAGCAGCCGGAAAAAGCCTCCGCACAGATCCGGGTGACCGCTGAAGGAATGGAGATGTTCTGCAGGGAGGAACACTTGTAAAACAGTTTGCTGTTGATACAGGTCAGTGAAGCGGGCAGCGTGACGGAAGTCAGGGACGAACAGCCGCTGAAGGCGCCGCCGCCGAGGTTGATGTTGGTCAGATCATTTCCGAGGATCACGGTGCGGAGATTCGTGCAGCCGGTAAAGGCATATATGCCGATCGTTCGCAGATCACGGAGATCAAGACTCGTCAGAGCGGTGCAGGAACGGAACGCGTAATCCCCGATCGATATGACCGAAGACGGAAGAACGGATATGGACAGCGAACCGCAGTCCGCAAAGGCATAATCCCAGATGTATGTAACGCTTTCCGGAATGGATACGGCGGTCATATTGCCGCATCCGTAGAAAGCGTAATCACCGATGGATGTGATACCGGAGCCTATGCTTACGGAAAGGATACTGTCTTTGTATGCGTTCCAGGGCGCTACCAGATAATCGGGATTGGATACGGAATGGTAGTAGCCGTCATCGTCTTTTTCCGAAACGGTGGTCCGGTAGTCATAATTTTTCATCACGCCGCTTCCGGTGATGGAAAGAACGCCCGTTGTGCTCAGCGTCCAGCTGACGCTGGGTCCGCAGGTGCCGCTCGCGACGGTGGCCGCGGAAGCGGGCACACTCATCAGAATGAACAGAACGAGGCCGAGCAGAACGGCTGTCAGTGCTTTTTTCATACTCACTCTTCCTCCCATACGGTATCCAGCATGCCGAGATTCCCGCTGATGAATTCCGTGATCTCATCAATGCCGGCATCCGCTTTCCCGCGGCCCGGATAAAGGGCGGCGTCCATTTCGTAGTATCGCGGCGGAATGGAAAGGATATAGTCCGAAACACGCTCTGTCAGCGAAACGGATGAGAGCGTGCTCTGCCGCAGCTCATGGTACCTGCTGATGATCTCTCCGGTGAAAAGGTTCATCAGCCTGTCCCAGAGCAGGCTGCCCGTACCGGTGACCCATCCGGAAGCGGTCTTTTCCGGAATGAAAGGTTCCGTAAAGGCGTCATCCAGATCATATGCGGTCGGGATCCAGAGCTCCCCGTCATAGGTGATCAGGACCATGTCCTTGGCGCAGTTGGTCTTCAGCCCCATGGCGGCGATGAAGATCAGATAATCGATGGCGCCGTTCACATCCAGATACCGGGACAGATCCGCGCGGAATTCCTCATCGGAAGCTGTCATCACGAAACGGATCAGCCGGTTGAAGCTGTCGGCCGCCCACGCGGTATCCTCCGTGCCGCAGTATTCCAGCTCCCAGTCATAAAGACTGTCATCCAGCGGCGTCTCCGCCATGAAAAGAGATTCGTCGCAGCTCTGACGGTTGGCGATGATGACCGCTGTCGGGCTGTCAAACTGCATGCCGTACAGATCATTGTCCTTATGCAGATTCAGGTTGTAGAGCCCCAGAAATTCCCCGTTCAGCCAGACCGTTGCCGGAACACCGGCCACCGCGCCGTTGTGCGAGGTCTCCGGCAAACGCGGATGCACGCCGGCACGGCTGCCGGTCATTTCCGCCCAGACATCCGCGGCGATCAGGTTCCGGCAGGCGGTCGCGTCCTGCATGCAGGCTTTGAGAATGTATTTATGCTCCTTCTGCCATCCGTTCAGGCGGATCTTGTGCTTTTCCGTCATGTCCGCGTCATCGTAGAGGCGAAGCGTATAGTTCTTTTTGTCCAGATCGATCGTGGAATGCCCCTGCAGACTGAGAAAAGCGTAACAGTCAAAGGATTCCCCGAGCCCTTCAAAATGCACGGGCATGGAAACGATCTGCTTTTTGCCGATGCCTTCCATGCTGCCTGTCAGTTCGATCCGCACGGGCTCGGTGAGCTCATGATGTTCCTCCAGCCCGCAGCGTGTGCAGACGCGCACCTGCGCGTTGCCCTCCACTGTCCATTCACCGAAGGAATGCCCAAGCGCGGGCGTCACGCTCAGCAGTGTCTGAGTTCCGTCTTCGTCATCATAAAAAATGACCGTTCCTTCTTCTGCACAGGTAGCTTCGGTCACGATCATTTCCGAATCCCCCGCGGCGCGGCACGGCAAGGACGCGCACAGAAACACAAAAGCGCAGAATATGGTGAAAAGATCTCTGATCTTCATGAAAGCCCAGCTCCGTTTGGTACTTATATGAATATATACTATCAGATTTCTGAAGCATTGTCATCATAAAATGAAGGATATACGGGGTGTCCGGTCCTGTTTACGGCAGCCGCGGAGGAAACCTTCCGGAACGGTCCTCCGCATTTTCATGAAACATCGGATCATGCACGGTAAAAATACCGAAAAATTGTGTTCTATAATCAAGTGTATTGTGATAATATACAAGATATGGAACTGTATCCACTTTTAACCGGTGGATACGCGATGAAGGATACGAGGCTGCCGGCTGCATGCCGGTGCAAAAAAAATCTGGCAGGATACAAAAATGTTCCGGGGGTGTGACGATTGATGCGTATGCGTTCTGTGCTCCGGTTTGCCGCGGTCATGATGGCGGCGGTCATCCTCTTTTCCGCCGCGGCGGCGGAAGAGGAGAAGATCGCCGTGCGGGTGGGCGACCTGAGCTATACGGTCTCGGAAGTGCAGCAATATGCGAACAAGTCTGCCATGCGGGTGGAGAGCATGACCGGCATGTCGCTGATCCAGCTCTATGAAGAAAATACGGATGTCAGTTTTCTGACGGAAGCGGCGGAGCATTTTGTGACTGTGGGCATGGTGGAGCTGAAAGCGCGCGAGCTGGAGCTGGACAGGCTTACGGCAGATGAGGAAGCCGCGCTGACGCAGTACGCGCGCGAGTATTATGAAGCGCTGTGGCAGCAGATGACGGATCTCGTGGAAGAAAACTATCCGGATGTAAGCGGAACCGACCGGGAAAGGGTTATTTCGGAGACGATGGAGGAATCCGGCTATACGCTGGACAGCCTGTACCGCGAATGTTATCTGGCGCTGCTGGAACAGCGCCTGGCGGACCGGTTCTGCCCGGAGATCACCGTAACGGATGAGGAGACGGCCGCGTTCTTCGCGGATACCTATGTGCGGCCGGACAGGGAACGGTATGAAAACGATATTGCCCTTTTTGAACAGAATGTGCTGATGAACGGTGAGACCTGCTACTATGTGCCGGAGGGATACCGCTATATCAAGTATATCGTGATGAACCCGGTCTCAAAGGTCAGCACGCCGGTGAAAGAAGCGGAATACGCCCTGCAGGACGTTCGCGCTGGGCTATCTCGGAAACGAAATAAGCGCGCAGGACGCGCTGCAGACCGCGCAGCAGACGCTGAACATCGCGGCCCTGGATACGGAAGGGACCGGCCTGGAGACCGCGGCGGCCGAGTATCAGCGGGCTGAGCAGGCCGTGCGGAAAGCGGAGGAGGATCTGGACGCCTGCAAGACCGCGGCGGAAGCGGAGTACCTTCCTTTCCGGGCGCTGGTCGGGAACGCCATGGCGGAGGGCGAGACCTTTGACGCGCTGATCGAACGGTACAGCGTTTACGCGGAGAAAAATACGGAAGGGTTCAAAGGCTATCCGTTCCACCCGGGATCCGGGAACTGGGACGAACGTATGCGTGACGCGGCGGCCGCGCTCGGGGCTGAAGGGGATCTTTCCGCTCCCGTATATGTGAACGGGGGCATCTACCTGATCTGCCGTATGGAGGATGTCGTATGCGGAGAGTATCAGCCGGACGCGGAAACGCTGGAGGAACTGAAGGAGAATCTGCTGCTGCAGAAACAGGCGGAACAGCTGGATGAGCTGATCGCCGGCTGGAAGCAGGATGTGAATGTCGTGATCGATATCAGTGAGCTGAAAATGCCGGCCGCGTACTGACGCGGTCCGGTCCGGGCATTTGTTCATACAGGTGTTTCCGATACGGGAGGACGATGAGCATGAAACGTATGAAGCGGATCCTCAGCCTGATGATGGCGCTGATCATTTTCGCGGAGCTGCTGCCCGCGGGGGCCGCGGCGGATGATCTTCAGCTGATCACGGCAGAGGAACTGACACGGCTGGAGTTGTATTCCGGTCTGGATTCCAGTACCTATCATGCCGGAATGACCTTCTCGTCCAAAATGACAGGATATCAGATGTTCTGCTGGCTGGATGATTTTATCGGCGGTGATCTGGCCCGCCTGAACACCCTGTGCGACCATTTCCGGCTGGACGCGGATGAGCACCTGCGGTCGGATAAGGACCGCGCTCGTGTGGAGGAGCTGACTTTACGCGCGGAAATGGTGACCGAAAAACTGAACTATTACGTGTTTGCCCTGGAAAACGAGGTTGAGGTACCAAAATTGGAGACCGCCGTGCTGAATGATCCGGACGCGTCACAGAGGGAGATCCTCAGCGCCGGATACCGGCTGCGGCAGGCGCTGACCGACCTGCCGGAGATCATGAGCGAGTTTGCCGCGTATCAACCGGAAGCGAAGGCTGAGGTGGAGCAGCTGCTGAAGGAGATGGAAGCTCTTCATCAGGATGAGGCCGGGAACGCGCGGAACGCGCCGAACCTGCGGATCAGCAATGCCGGGCTGCCGACGAACGGCGGCGACGCGGACTTCCGCTTTACGGTGCTGGGCGCGGAGGATATCTGTATCCGCCTGTATGACAAAGAGACGCTGGTGCCGGTCGCGGACGCGATCGTGACCATAACCGACGAAGAAGTAAAGCACGTGTCCACGGTGAAAACAGACCGTGAAGGATATGCCGTCTTTGACGCGGGCGCCTTCAATATGAATGATGACAAAAAGATGAACGCCGTGATCTCGATCATCGCGGAGGGATACCGCGAGATCGTGACGACCGTGTTCGGGCTGGCCGCCGGCGAGGTCTGGGAGGCGGGTCTGACTCCGGATAACGGGTTCAGCTACCTCGAGTTCATCAATTTCCGCGGGGTGGATATTCTGCGTGATGTGGAGAGCGTGGATTATACGCCGTACAATGACGCGGAACAGACTTTCCAGGTCGGTGTGATGGTAAAGCCGGGGTCCGGCGGATCCTTTCAGATCGCTTACCGTGACGCGACATGCGGCGAAAACAGAACAAAAACCATTCGCTTCAGCCCGGACAAGACCGGCCTGCAGATCCTGAAGTTCGATGATCAGTGGTGCCGGATGCTGTGGCCGGATACCGCGGTCGTGCTGACTTTTACGAGCGAGCTGAACGGTGAGAAGGAAACGGTTGCCTTCGATTCACTGATCGATGTGAAGCGCGCGGTCGTGGATCAGCCTGTTCACGGTATGAAAAGATCCTTGTTCCTGCCCGGCATCGGCGGCGGCTTCACGCTGCCGGAGAATGTCCCCCTGTTCGGCGGGACCAACATCGCCGTCAAGGTGCCGGTGGATTTCCTGGATAAGGTGCCGGTGGATTTCAACATGGGTACGGACGGATCCTTCGTGCTTTCCGTCGGCCTGTATGCCCAGAGCGCGAAGATCAACAACGCGCAAGGCAAAACGCCGCAAGAGCGGGAGGCGGACGCGGACTGGAAGCGGGTCAACAGCAAACAGAGCAGGGAGCTGCTGCGCGACTTCATGAAGAGCCCCTCCACGCTGATGAAGGAGTTCCGAAAGGGGCTGGAGAAGAAGGCGAACAAGCATAAATTAATGGACTATTTCAATGTCGCGATCAATGTTTCCGTGCTGCTGACCGTAACGGGCAAGGTGCAGGAAAACAAGGATAAATATGTGACCGGCATACCCTACACCGGCACATTGGATCTGTTCACCTGCCTGCAGGCGGAGGCGACGGTTTCATACTATGAACCGTTCTCGATCATGGGCCTGCCGTTCTTTTTCGGTCTTGATCTGTCGATAGGCTTTTCCGTCGGCATGAGTTTCATGCTGGCGGTGGATGTCATGGGCGATTCCGCGTGGGATCTCAGTTCATGGCGGAATCCGCATTTCGTGAGCGGCATGTGGGATATCATCTTCTCACCGTACGTTATTTTGTCCGCGTACTTTGGCCTGGGTGTGAAAAAGCTGCTCTCCGTTTTTTTGAAGGGGACCATCAGCCTGGTCACGGAGCTCCATATCCGCCCGTTCGCGGATGTGAATAAGGTACGGCTGAAGGCATCGCTCTCATTCCGCATAGATGTGGTCGTAACGGCGCTGTTTTTCACGGTCACCAAGAAGGTCTATGATCTGCCGATATGGTCAAAGGACAGCGATAAAACACATGACGCGTCCAACGGGAGCCTGATGGCGAACGGCTCCGATCCGGGAACGGACCCGCGCGAGGATTTGGAGCCTGTGCATTATACGCGCATTGAGACCCGCAGGCTGGCGGACGTGGAACAGGAGAGCCAATCGGCGAAGTTCGTGAAATACGATAACGCGGTCTATTACTTTGACAAGGCATGGCTGGACCGGATCCTGCTGGAGCAGCAGGGCGGGATCGATGGCAGAAAGCATGAAACAGTGGATCTGAATCCCCAATATTTCAAAACAACGGACAACAGCATGACGCTGGCGTCCCTGAGAAACTGGAAGGGCGGTATCGGTCACGGCGCGTTCCCGGGAAATATACCGGATGACGCGTATGTCGCGTATTTTGACGTGACCGCGTCGGATCAGGTCAACTATGCCCTGTGGCACGCGGGTGCCGGAACGGGTCAGTATCTCAATATCGGTTTCCTGATCCTGTTTGCCAGACGCAGCGAGGATGAGGTGACCGTAACGGACGGTGTGGAGGAACGGCACGCGACCCGGTATTACTGTGAGCTGGATGTGATGAGCAACACTTCCACCATCTGGCGCGACAGCGCCAGCGGCAGCTATGAGTTCGCGGAGTACGGGAACATTCAGACCGTGGGCATCGGCACGTTGTACGAGATCACCGACCCGCGTCAGGTGCATCTGCGCTGCGATGAGGAGATCATCAGGGAATCCGGCGGAAACCGCGGCGAGAATGTGTATTACGCGTATTCCCTGCTGGACGGGAATGAGCTGTACTGCGGCGTGGCCGCGTATCAGCACTATTACCGGAGCACGCCCAGAACCGAATACGGACGCCTGATGCCGGAAAAAAGCCGGCACACGCGCATTCTGCTGGACAGCAGCCGGAACGCGGTCGACGCGTTTGTGTTCCGCGCCGCGGAGGCCGCCACATACATGCACAGCGGACCGGGGCTGGATACGTATGTGCTGTATGACGCGGCGGAAGGCGGCACGGAGCAGACGGCGGTCTACACACGCTATGCTCTGTCAGCCTATGACAGTACGATGAACCCGGGCAACGTGATCTCCACGATGAGCCAAAACCTGGACGCGCGTTTCATGCAGCTGCTGCCGGTCGAAAACGAGGTGGGCAGACCGGCGTTTATACTCGGTCTCACGGAACAGGACGAATACGGCAGGTGTCCGCTTTATCTGCAGGAGATCCGCTTCTCCGGCTCCGGCAGCACCTACGCGCCCGAAAGCACGCTGCTGACGGACACGGGGGTGCGCGTCAGCCCGGCGGACTTCAGCATGCTGAAAGTAGGCAGCAACTATGTGCTCTTCTATCCGGAAAAGCAGATGGGCACGGAAAACAGTAAACCGTGCTATGTGGTGAAAGGCGCGTATATCTCCCGCGACGCGGAGAACAACCTGGTCTTCACGCATCAGCTGCATCTGGGCGAATTCGTCTATACGGGTGAGGACGCGGCCGAGGTGGACCCGGACAGCGTTCTCGTGGGCTTTGAGATGTTCCGGAATGACGGCGGCTTTGTGGACGGTGCTTTTGTGGAAAAGGGCAATGCCGGAAACAAACTGACTTATTTCAATATACCGCAGAACATGCAGCTGGACATCCGCGCGCTGACGCTGGAAGCGCTCACCGTGAGGCCCGGCGACACGGTGAACCTGCTGTTCTCCGTGATGAACACCGGCAATGTGCCGCTGACCGAGTTCACGCTGCGCACATACGCGGAGGATGCGGCAGGCAATCAGGTCGATATCTCGACCCTGAAAGCGAGCCTGACGGATCCGGATGAATCCGCCGTGATCCGCAAGGAGGGCGGCACGCTGTATGCAAAAGGCAAGACCGCCTTATCCCTGTACGATACATCGGATGACCCGCTGAATCTCTGGTTTACGAAAAGCGGGGCAGCCTATCAGACCTACGAGGTCAATAAGATCATGCCGGATGATACCTGCAGCTTCAGGGCTGCCTTTACCGTGCCGGCGGATTTCAAAACGAAGCTGTATACCATTCATATGTCGGTGGAATCCCTCAGCACGGAAGCGTTCAAACGTGAGAACAGCGAATTGTACGATTCGGCTTTCGTCGACCCGGCAGACAGCCCCGTCAGGCTTAAATGGTACGAATATTTCGGCAATGCGACGAACAACGGCTATCAGTCGGCACCGGTGACTGTGACGGCGCGGCTGGACAACAGCGCGGTAAAAACGGCCCCGGATATCGCGGATGCTGACTGCATGAAGGATCCGGTGCCCGTAACGCTGAGTGTGGAAGACCGTTCCGGCAGGCTGCTTGTGAATGGGCTGAACGGAACGAACGCCGCCAACGCGGGGCTTCCGCTGGCGCCGGACACCCTGCCGGACAAGGCATATCTCGCGCTGGATGATGTCAATCTGAGCATCAGCGCGAATCCTGTGCTGACCGATAAGGAACGCATGGTGCATATCGTGCTGCGCAACGAATCCATGGAGCCGGTGGACCGGCTGGTCCTTACGGCGTATATCGACGGTACGCAGAGCTGGCAGTATTCGTTTGATCCGTCACTGAGCCTTGACTATAAGGATACGATCTCCATGGACCTGCCCGAGGCGAAGCTGACCGGCGGCAGGGAAGGCAGGTATCTGGATATCTCGATCGAAGGCAAAACGGAGGATATCCTGCCGGTGAACAATGTGGACCGGCTGCTGATCAATTATCCGTTTGCCATTATCATGCAGCCTGAGGACGCGACGGCGCCGGCCGGAAAGGACGCGGTATTCACGGTGGCCGCTTCCGGCGGCACACAGCCGTATACCTTCAGATGGCAGCGCTCTTCCGGACGCAGGGGCCCCTGGACGGATATTGCCGGCGCGGACGGGGAAACGCTGACCCGGGAGCGCGTGACCGAAAAGGATAACGGTACCTTTGTACGCGCTGTGGTCACGGATGCGGAGGGCAACGTGCTGTACTCCGACGCGGCCATGCTGATCGTGACGAACCTGCCGCTCACAGGGGATACGGGCATGCCCGCCGTATGGCTGTGCATGACCTTGCTGCCGCTGCTCGGCATCGCCCTGCTGCTCCGCAGACGGCGGAAACAGATCTGAATTTTCCGGAAGGATCAATGAGGGTATTTTCATTGACCGGTCAACAACGATACGGAGGAAGAACATGGGAAGACCAATTATCAAAAAGGCATGTATACAGACGGAGCGGCTGGTCCTGCAACCCTTCAGACCGGAGGACCGGGAGCGGCTGGTGGAGATGATGCAGGATCCGGAGATCACGAAGACCTTTATGGTGCCGGATTATCCGAAGACGCGGCAGTTTTATGAACTGGCGGACAAGCTGATCTCCTTCAGCCGGATCGAAGACACGACCCATCTGGAGTACGGCATATATCTGGATGACCGGATGATCGGGTTTGTGAATGACTGCGGGTTTGATGACAGCGCCCTGGAAGTGGGCTATGTGATCGATCCGGCCTACAAGGGCCGCGGCTATGCCACGGAAGCCCTGAAGGCGGTGATCGGCGAACTGCGTGAAATGGGCTTCCGGAAGGTGCTGGCGGGTTTCTTTGAAGGAAACACCGGCAGCCGCAGGGTGATGGAAAAATGCGGCATGCATCTGAACGGAAATGTGGATGAGGAAGAGTACCGCGGTCAGACGCTGACCTGCTATGAGTGCGAAATGGAACTGTGAAAGGATCTCACGGCAAGGTCATCAATAAGTGAACGGATGAAGCAATACGCCGGGAAGGAGAACGTGAACGATGGTTGTTATGGACGAACAGAACCCGATCAGCCGCGGCAACGATATGATCGACTGGAACCTGAGGCACGAGGTACGCAAATGCCTGCTGTGCGCGGATGCCCCGTGCGCGTCCGCATGCGGGCGGCAATTGGGACCGGACAGACGGATCCGCGCGCTTTATTTCCAGAATATCTACAGCGCGTGCACCGGTCTGCCGGAGGATGCCTGCGTGAACTGCGATGCCCCCTGCGAAAAGGCCTGTGTTCTCGCGCCGCTGGGTGACAGCACCGCCGTGCGGATCCGCAGCCTGATGCAGTCCGCCGCCGCGATCTATGCCGCAAAAAAGGATCATGCCATTACAGTGTTTGAACCGGACCTGACGCTGGACATCTGCGGGGTGAAGCTGGAGAATCCCTTCCTTCTTTCATCCTCTGTCGTCGCGAGCAATTATGAAATGGTCGCGAAGGCGTTTGAAGCGGGCTGGGCGGGCATGTGCTACAAGACCGTCTGCACCTTTGACCAGCATGAGGCGTCCCCAAGATTTTCCGCGCTGCGGAACACGCCGGAATCCTTTTTCGGTTTCAAGAATATCGAACAGCTGTCCGACCATTCCGTGGAAGAGAACATGGAGATCTTCCGCAGACTGAAGGAAAAATATCCGACCAAGGTGATCATAGCCTCCATCATGGGGCGGAACGAAGCTGAATGGACCTATCTGGCATCCCGGTGCCAGGAGGCCGGGGCGGACGTGATCGAGCTGAACTTCTCCTGCCCGAATATGGAGGACAGCGAACTCGGCGTGACCATCGGCCAGTCGGAAGAACTCATTGAACGGTTTACCGCGGCGGCAAGAAAGGGCTGCACGATCCCGCTGCTGGCAAAGATGACGCCCAATATCACGGACATGGTGCCCATGGCCGCGGCAGCGAGAAGAGGCGGCGCGGACGGCATCGCGGCGATCAACACCATCAAGAGCATCACGGGTGTCGAGATCGATTCCATGAGTCCGGAACCCAATGTTTCCGGAAGGTCCGCGGTCGGCGGCTATTCGGGGGAGGCGGTGAAGCCCATCGCGCTGCGCTTCATTTCCGACCTGGCGAACGCGAAAGAGCTTGCCGGCTGCCATATCTCCGGCATGGGCGGCATTGAAAACTGGTATTCAGCCATGGAATTCCTGCTGCTGGGTGCCGGCAGCCTTCAGATCACGACGGCGGTGATGCAGTACGGCTACCGGATCATTGATGATCTGCTGGGCGGGCTGCGCGGCTATATGGTGGAGCACGGGATCCGGAACCTGTATCAGATCAAAGGCGGCGCGGTCAGAGCGGTCGTCGGGCTGGATGACCTGGAGCGGGATACGGTGCTTTTCCCGAAATTCAACTATGAGAAGTGCATCGGCTGCGGCCGCTGCGCGATCTCCTGCTATGACGGCGGACATCAGGCGATCACCTTTGACGCGGTGACGCGCAGACCCGTGCTGAACGGCGCCAGGTGCGTAGGCTGCCACCTGTGCAGGCTTGTCTGCTCCGCGGGCGCGATCGGCGCGGCGGAAAAACGGATCCGCAGGGAACCGAACCATAAACAGTAAGAGACCGGCGGGATCACTGTCCCGCCGGTTTTTCAGCGCTTTTTTACGGGGATCCAGATCCGGCACTTCTGATCCGGACCGGGTGTCTCTTCCGGAGAATACCATTCGATGTTGTAACGGCCGGCGATCTCATACTCGCTGTTGCCGGGAAGCCATTCCTTCCAGATGGCGGTGTTGGTCTGCTGCAGCGTTTTCATGGTGCAGTCAAATACGGCCCAGTCTCCCGCGGGGATCTCCCGAACAGCCATGCCTTCGGGCACATCTCCGCCCGTGTAATAGCCGGCGATCATGTAGCGGAAGCGGTCCGGCTCCGGAAGATCATCGATGCAGACACCGAATTCACCGATGTGATGAGCGGCAACATACTGCTCCGTTTCCCCTTCGGGCGCTTCGCCCTTCATCAGATGGGAAGCGTATTTTTCAATGGTCTCATCCCAAAACTTCGGAATCGTCTGATAGGAATCCGAACCCGAGAAGATCCCGGTGAACCCGACCACACTGAATTTCTCTTTCTTTTCAATACTGAACTTCATGCTTTCTCCTCCTTCGACTGTGACGATGATGTTCAGCCGGCTGAACGTGCGGATGCTGCCCCCTGATCTCCGGACATCAAGCGGCGAGACCCCGTGGAAACGGATGAAAGCCTTATCGAAGCCCGCCTGGCTGTCATAGCCGTATTTGCCGGCCAGACCGATCACCGGGGTATCGGTATGGATGAGCTCGGTCGCCGCCAGATAGAGCTTCCTGTTCCGCATATACTCGCCCAGTGTGAAACCGGTCATGATCTGAAAACCGCGCTGCAGATACATGGCGGACATGTGCACATGATCCGCCACTTCCTGCGGACTGCGGATCTCCAGCAGGTGCTCTTCCATAAAGTTGACCGATTCCTTCAGACAGGAAAGCCATTCCATTGCTTCTTTCATCCTCCGTTCGTTCAGGTGCTGCTGACATGAAGCAGTATATCCTTCTTTTGCCGGGCGCGCTTTTCCTGCAGAAAACACTTTTGTCCGGATCCGTGATGCGGATGGAACACATGGCCGGTTCACCGGCATGACGCGGTATGGACGCAAAAGGACCGGGGACAGCGTATTGCACTGTTCCCGGTCCTTTGAGCGATGTGCTCAGTTCTGCGCGTTTCCGGCAAGGATCGCGTCCGCTTCCAGCAGCAGGCGGGTGAGGGTCACCGCGCCGCGGCGGTAGATGTCCTCGCAGCCCACGGCCGCGCCGTATTTAGCCACCTCCGGCGGCTTGATCTCGCGGCAGTAAATGAACCCTGTTTCCTCACGGAACCGGCGGATCCATTCGGAGACCAGTGTGCGGACATTCTGTTCGGACTGCAGGGGATGCATCCGCGCGTAGAGGTACGAGATCAGCATGATGCCGGCTTCAATGATGCCGCAGCGGTCTCCCGTTCCGCCGCCGCCGCCGAAGAAGCCGCAGGCGCTGCGGATCACATCCGCGGACAACGGAATGCCCAGTGCTTCCGGTATGGCACGGATGGTGGCCTCCGGGCAATGGAAGCCTTTCCGCTTGTATTCCACGGCCAGCTGACCGGCCTTCGCGATGATCTCCTCAGGATCCAGGTTGCTCTTTGTTCCGTAAACCGCCATACCGATCACTCCCGATATTCTTTATATGCATATTGTAACACCGCGGCGGAAAGAATCAACCCGGTATCTGCGGTAAGACGGTATAAAAAAACGCACCCCGGTTCTGCGATCCGCCGTTGTATGCGGACGGAGACCGGGGTGCGGCCCTGATCTTTCGTGTGGTTTTTACTTCAATTGCTTCAGCATGCGGATGAGTTTATCGATCTTGTCCGCCGACACGGTGTATGACGCGCCGCCGTTCAGGGAAGCCTGATAGCTGTCCGCGTCATATTCGCGCACGGACAATTCCGCGCTGATGCCGTGTTTATTCGTTACGCTGATCAGAAGCACTTCGGCACCTTCCTTTTCAGCGGCGGATCCGGTCGCGGTCACAGTGAGCAGCTGCTTCCACACGGTTTCATCATCCTCTGTCGGATCCGGCAAAGCTTCGGAACCATCTGTTTCCGTGCTTTCCGCTTCATCCGCGGCCGGGCGCTGATCGATCGTCTGCAGATCGTAAACCGTTCCTCCGGCAGTCAGCCGCGCCGCCTGTACATCATCATAGGGCAGGGTCAGCAGGGAGTCCTCTGCCGACAGACCGGCAGCGGTGGCAGCCATGACTTCCGAAAGACTGTCCGCCGCGATGGTATAAACGATCCCGGATCCCGGCAGGCGCGCGTAGAAGCTGCCGTTATCATTTGCCGTGCCGATCAGCAGTGTCAGAACGGCTGTGTCTCCGCTGTAAAGACTGACAGTTTCGGCGTTGTCCGCAAGCATCATATTGCTGAGATCGTCTTCCGACGCGGAAGCGGTGACCAGTTCCTCCCAGCTGACGGCCCGGATCTCGCTGATCAGGCTTTCGACCGCGGTGTTGTCCAGCGCGGTTCCGTCTGCCGTGTACCAGTGCTGATCCGTGTTGATCGTCCGGCTGACCTCTTCATAGACCGCGTCCAGACCGGCCATGGTGATACGCGTCACATTTTCTGCCGCGGGGATGGTCTCCATAACGGCCAGGCTGTTCAGCGTTTTGCCGAAAACGGTATCCAGCGGATCGCTGACGATATAGACCGTGCTGTCTCCGGACATGCTGACATAGTAGCCGTCCGCGAAGGCGGTGATATCGCCCTGGCTGTATTGTACAGTGCTTCCGTCCGACCATTCGGCAGTTACGGCGAATGACGGCTCTGCAAGACCGTAATAGGAGAGGTCTGTCACATCGCTGATGCTGCGCTCCGCGGTCAGGCTGATCAGACTGTCGGCCATGCTGTTCAGCGTTGTTGCATTTGCCGGGAAGGCGCTGTCCGCGTCATAGTGCCAGCCCGCGTCATCTTTGGTGAAGCGGATCGAACCGTCTTCCGCTGTCCAGGACAAAGCGGTCAGTTCTTCAGCCGCGCGCGCGTTCAGCACGACGGTCTCCTTGCTTTCAACGGATACTTCGGCAGCCTGTTCGGACAGATGTGTGACGAGCATATAGCCCCCGATGCAGGCGGCCAGCAAACAGAGCAGAATGACTGATTTCAATGAGCGTTTCAACGGCGTTTCCTCCTTATCCGGATAATGAAACCGAATGCAGACAGCAAGACGGGAATGATGCCGATCAGAACGATGCTCCAGAACGAGGACTCCGCGTCCGGCACGGTCAGCGTTTCACCGTCCAGTGATTTCGCCCGGATGGAGATGCTCTCCGTCTGATCGCCCATCCAGTTCAGACCGTTCAGATAAAGATCGCTGTTCGCTCCGGATACGACCTGATCGATCCCCTGTTCCAGGAAACCGTCAGAAGAGACCCACAACAGCTTGCCGTCGCCCTTTTCGGATACAGCGGCGACATGGAAGGGACCGTCGGTATCCCCGTCTTCCCTGGATGTCGTTGTCATATTCAGCGCGGCTGCTTTGGCATAGGAAGAATCTGAGGTGTTCAGCAGCCATGTCACCTCGGCGCCGCTGCCCGCGTATTCCGTGATGCTTTGCGATAACGGTGCCAGGATATAATAACCGCCGTCAATGATGGCATCTGTGATCTCATGACTCTGGATATCCGGCAGCAGATAATGCGGATACCTCGGGTAGTGCATCTGACTGTCCGCTTCGATCACGATACCTTCATCGAGTGTCATACCCATGGACTGAACGACACTCAGCAGATTCGGGATCTTATCAGGACTCATGTATCCGGTGGTCAGGGCAATGCTGCCGCCGCTTGCCAGCCAGTCTGTCAGAAGCTTTGCTTCATCTTCGTTGATGTCGGACGCGGGGATGTTGATGATGATCGCGGTGGCGTCTTCCGGTATGCTTTCGGCCGTCATCAGGGAAAGCGAATCGACCTCCATGTTGTCAAGCGCCATTGCCTCAGTGATGTAGGACGGCAGCTCGCTTTCACCATGGCCGGTGAGCGTATATGCCTTGGGCAGATCATCCGAGGATACATAATGGATCGCGTTCGTCAGGGCATTTTCCCCGTTGAATGTCGTGGTCGTTGTATAGCTGTAGGAATAGTAGTCCATTTCATAGTCGGTCACGTAGATCTCATCGTAGCCGACCAGACGGTAACGTCCCCCGCAGTCGACCAGAACGCTGTTCTCGTACAGACGCGATATGGAAAGTTCATACCCCTGCAGGAATGTCGGCCGGGTATTGGGGTCCACACAGGTGACCCTGATATGGCCGGACAGGTCCGCGTAACGGTTCAGCAGGCGGAGGATCGTATCGTCTTCATAACCGGTCGAGGCAAGCAGATACAGATCGACATCCTTGCTGACGGATGACGCGATCCGCTTAGACTGTTCCGAGAGGGTAAAGATCGAACCGCTTGTCAGATCCAGCTGTGTCGCGCTGTCCGGCAGAGTGTTCACCATCATATTTGCAAGGATGGCTATAACGATGACGATGATCGCGGCAAAGGCAGAGTAGCTGCCCGCGCGGAAACGGCTGCCGAACAGTTTCCGCAGACCGTTTCTTTCCTTGTTTTCACTCATTCGCTCCACCTCCGTTTCTCCATGCTCTGCACTGTCAGGAACAGAAATACGGCAATGACGGACAGATAGTAGACGATCGCGGTCAGATCAAACACGCCGCCGACAAAGGTCTCAAACCGCTCAAATACGCTGACGGCGTTCATCATTTCGGGAAACAGGCCCGAGAATACATCCGGATCCGCGGCATGCCATGCAAACAGTGCCGTTACGGCGGCCGCGCCGACGCCGATGGAAATGATCGGATTTTTGGTCAGGATCTGCAGTATGACCGCGAAGATCAGTGCCAGAACACACAGGGCGATGAGTGAGGCTGAAGAATCTGTGGAAACAAAGCTTGCCAGTCCGCTCATGAAATACAGGAGCAGCATCGCCAGCAGCGTGATGATCGCGGCGGCTACCTGGCTTTCGGTGATGGATGAAATGAACAGACCGATCGCCAGAAGGCTCGCTCCGAGCAGGAAAAACGCGAACAGGGCACCGTAGGCGTTTGCAAAGGAGATCGTGCCCCAGCGGGAAAGAAGCAGCGGATAAAGGCTCATAATGCCCACGGGCAGCAGCAGTACACACAGCATGCCCAGATACTTGCCGATGACGACGGCACTCAGACGGACCGGCAGCGCGTACAGCAGCTGGTCCGTCTTTTGCTTCCGCTCTTCGGCGAGTGAACGCATGGAGATGATCGGTACGGCGATCAGATAGATGAAACTGATGGCATCCAGCACATACTCAAAATTATTGCAGTAGCCGCTGAGATTGTATGCCATTGTATAGATACCGGCGAAAACAAGCAGGAACGCCGCCAGCAGATAGCCGAGCACACCTTTGAAGTATGAGCCGAGCTCCCTGCGCAATACCGCGATCATTTGTCATCCGCCTCCTTTGACGGATCCGTTTCCGGATCTTTGTTTTTTTCGGCTTTTTTGTTTTTCCGGTTTCCGGAGCTGTCGCCCCCGGCCGGATCGGGTGATGCCTCGGCGCCGGTCAGTTCGATGAATACATCCTCCAGACTGGCCCGGATCCGCGTCATCTCAAGCAAAGGCAGATCCGCTTCGGCAAACGCGCGGAAGATCCGCTCGCGCAGATCCTGATCATCCGTCGGATGTATATCCGCTCTGACGGTGTTCTCATCGCCCGCGTACCAGTCGGTGTGATCAATGCCTTCCACCTTGTTCAGCACTTTTTCCGCCTGCTCACGGCCGGCTCTGATCTCCAGCTTCAGGGTCGTTTTCCCGGCGAACAGCGCTGTAAGGTTTTCCGCTGTGTCGCTGGCAACGAGCCTGCCGCCGGAGATGATCATGATGGAATCACATACCGCCTGCACTTCGCTGAGGATGTGGCTTGACAGCACGATGGTATGATCCTGCCCCAACTCCCGGATCAGCTCGCGGATCTCGATGATCTGGGCCGGGTCCAGACCGACCGTCGGCTCATCCAGAATGATGATCTCCGGATCGCCGATCAGGGCCTGGGCGATGCCCACGCGCTGCCGGTATCCTTTGGAAAGGTTGCGGATCAGACGGTCCTTTACTTCCGTGATCCGGGTCTTTTCCATTACCGTTTTCAGATGACCGGCCCGTTCCGCGGCGGGTATTTTCCGTGCCTGCATGATGAACCGGAGATATTCATCCGGGGTCATGTCCATGTACACGGGCGGCATTTCCGGCAGGTAGCCGATCAGTTTCTTCGCGGCAAGCGGTTCTTCCGCAATGGAGTGCCCGTCGATCAGGACTTCGCCGGCCGTCGCGCCGAGACAGCCTGTGATGATATTCATGGTCGTTGATTTTCCGGCGCCGTTGGGCCCCAGAAAACCGTAGATGACGCCTTTGTCAATAGTAAAGGACAAGTCATCCACCGCTATGTGGTTGCCGTACTTTTTTGTCAGGTGTCTGACTTCGATCAATGGATCTCCCTCCCTGAAAGGTTATTTTATTGACCGGTCCACTTGTCTTGTAAACCGGATGTAAACATTGGGTGAACTTTGGTAAAGCCGGTTGCGGTCCGCGTTATATGCGATAGAATACACTCGGAGGTGGGTTCCGATGCGGCTTCTTCTTGCCGAGGATGAGACTGGGATGCGAGAGGCGATCTGTGATGTGCTGACATATCAGCAATATGAGGTGACCGCGGCGGCGGACGGGATCCGGGCGCTCGAACTGGCGCGGAACGGGCAGTTTGACGGGATCCTGCTGGATGTTATGATGCCCGGCATGGACGGCCTGACCGTGCTCCGCGCGCTGCGCCGGCAGGGTGATCAGACCCCGGTGCTGCTGCTGACTGCCCGGTCCGGGATCGAAGACCGCGTGGAGGGTCTGGATGCGGGCGCCGATGATTATCTGCCCAAACCATTTGCAATGGATGAACTGCTGGCCCGGATCCGTGCCATCGTGCGGCGCCCGCAGCTGGCTGTGCAGTCGCTGTGCGTTGCCGACCTGCGTCTTGATGAGGCGGCGGGAATGCTGATATGCGGAAACCGATCGGAACCGCTGAGCCGTCTGGAACTGCAGCTGATGACCTTCCTGATGCGCAACAGCGGCAGTTATTTCTCCGCGGAGATATTGCTGGACCGTGTATGGGGCATTGACAGCAATGCCGGAATCGAAACGGTGTGGGTCTACATATCCTATCTTCGGAAAAAACTGAAGACGCTCGGCGCGCACGCGGAGATCTGCTCCAGACGCGGCGTGGGCTACGCGCTGGAAAGGAAAAAACAATGAAACAGCTGAAGCGGCGCCTCGTGGCGGGCGCCATGATCGCCTTTGCCATTCTGCTGGTGCTGATCATCGGCGGCATCGTGATCTTCGGACAGGTACAGATGGAAAACGATACCGATATGTTCATTGATCGGATGCTGAGTGAGAAACCGCCGGAAAAGCCGCAGTCGGGACCGCCGATATTCGGATACAGGCCCGAGAACCGCAGCGCGCCTGCCGGATACTTTGATCTGCTGATCGACAGCGATGGGACAACGATCAGACAGAAAGCCTTCGGTATTCTTGATCAGGACAGCACGGACATTGAGTCCATGACGGAACGGGTCATGCGGGACGAAAAGAACCGCGGTAAGATCGGCATCTACAAATACGGGAAAAGTGAAACGAACGGCGTAACGAGGATCATTCTGCTGGATAACGCCATTCAGATCCAGACGATGTATTCCATTCTTCGCAGCGCGGCGATCGTCGGGCTCGTGTGCCTGGTCCTCATGTTTTTTATCCTCCAGCCGATCGCGCGCTATATCGCCAGAGCGAACATGGCCTCACAGGAACGCGAACGCCAGTTCATCACCAATGCCAGCCATGAGCTGAAGACGCCCGTGGCGGCGATACAGGCCAACATTGAGGCCATGGAGATGGTGAGGGGAGAGGACAAGTGGAGCAGGAACGCGCATCATCAGGTGCTCCGGCTGAATCATATGATCTCGCAGCTGCTGATGATGGAACGGATCGATGAGACCCGGATGAAGCAGCGGCCTGTGCCGGTCGATCTGACGGCCCTGATCCGGAGCGTGTCGGCTGAGATGAGGGAACTGATGGAGCAGCGGCAGCTGCAGCTGGAAGTGCAATGCGCTGAAAAACTGTGGGTCAGCGGAAACGAGGAGGCGCTGACGCAGCTGCTTCGGATCCTGCTGGATAACGCGGCGAAATACGCGGAGCAGGCATCCCGCGTGACGCTGTCGGTGATCCCCGGCAAAAAAGATATGACGCTGCAATGTGAGAACCGGGTCGAAACTTTGCCCGCGTGCGCGCCGGAAAAGCTGTTTGAACGCTTTGAAAGGGGCGGCATACAGCGGAAGCCCGATGACCGCGGATGCGGTATCGGGCTTTCCGCCGCGGCGAGCGTCGTATCCATGCACCACGGTAATATCGGGGCGTCTTATCCGGATGAACACACTTTCGCGATCAGCGTCCGGATCCCGCGCGGAAAAGGAATTGCCGGATCAGATGAAACGAACGTCAGTTGATGACGGATACTTTTTCATCGATCGTGTAACGTGTTGTCGCGCCGCTTACCGCGTCCGCGCTGTTCTCCGGATAACCGATCAGCAGGACCGCCAGCGCCTGAAGGGAAGGATCCACGCCGAGCAGTTCGCAGAAATGATCATGATCGGCACCGTTCAGGTTCATGGCGGGGGCGGATACGATCTTTACCCCGTAGCCCAGGGAAGCGGCGGCGATATACATGTTCTGCGCGGCCAGACCGCAGTCAAAGGAAGCATTGGGCGATTTTGTATTCTCATCGATATAGATAATGATCGCGGCGGCGCTGTCGCCGAGGGAAGCCTTCGCGCCGGAGGAGGCAGGCATGCCGCCGGGTGCCGCGCCGGGTGTGAAGCCTTCGGGCAGATTCGCGGCCGCGGCGTCTCCGGGCAGGTCCGCGGGGATATTACCGCCGGCGAGATCGGCCGGCATTCCCGCGGGCGCGGCGCCGGAAGGCATGCCGGATCCGCCGCCGGTGAGCTGTGACATGATATCCTTGTTCGTTACGACGGCAAAGTACCAGGGCTGCTGATTGATGGCGCTGGGAGCCGCGAGTCCGGCCTGAACGATCACGGTAAGATCTTCCTCGTTCACGGACTCATCGGTAAAGGATTGGGTGGTGCCGGCTGTCATGATGACGTCGGTCACGGAGTTCGCGCAGGCCGGAAGCACCATGCAGGCGGCCAGCAGCAGCGCGCATACGGCAGACAACAGTTTTTTCATCTTCATTGCTCCTTTCTGTGCGGATAAACGTGTCAGTTGGTCACGGTGACGGTCATGCCATAGCTGATATCGGTAATATCATCCAGTTTGATGACGGATTTGAAGAAGGACTCATCCGTTTCACTTTCTTCATCCGTATAACCGGAAGCGGATACCTCTTCAACAATGCCGCCGATGATGTATTCGCCGCCGCTGATATAGGTGAAGTGGACCCGGACAGCGGTGCCGACGGAAAGCGCGGACAGGAATTCTTCATTCACAGCGGCTTCAACACGCATGTTTTCATCGGGATACAGTGTGCAGATCGTGTCGCCGGCGGTCACGCCAGCGCCCGCGGTGACGGACAGACTTCCGATCACGCCGTCAGCGGGGGCCTTGATCTCGGTCAGGTCAGTCTGATAACCGGCAAATTCGCCTTCAATGGTCTCGAACAGGATATCGCCTTTTTTCACTTCGCTGCCGTCGGCAACACGGTAAGCCGTGATGATGCCGCTGCCTTCGTAAGCGGTGTAAGAGGAAAGGCTGATGGAGCCGCGGCCGATGCGGAGCGTATTGCTGTAGGCTTCATCACGGTAGATGCCGATGCTTTCACCGGAATCGAAAACGCCTTCCAGCACATCGACCGTGAAGCTGCTTCCGCTGACCTGTGTAACCGTGCCGGTGCCCACATTGGTGAGCGTGCTGGTGCTGCGGAGATATACCTTCTCGCCGGGGTGGATTATTTTGGTCTCCCTGCTGTCATAGGCATTGCGGGTCGACGCGGAGATGGTATACGCCACGGCGGGCTCGATATAGGCAACCGCGCCGTAATGCGCGGTGATCATGGAAGCGCTGTCGCCGACGCTGCCGAACAGGCGGACGATGCCGTCCTCAGCCGCGTATACTTTGGTCGAAGTGAGTGTCGCGATGGTGTCGCCCTTCTTTACGCGGCTGCCTTCACGGACGGCGATCTGACTGATGTTTCCGGTGTAGGCGGTCACAACAGGGGTCTCTGAGGTGTTGATCACGGTGCCGTCGACTTCAACGGCGGAGGAGCCGGCCAGCGCGCCGGACACCGTCAGGCAGAGCAGGCAGGCAAGCAGGGCGGACAGTACTTTTTTCACGGGTCTTTTCATTTTGTTTACCTCTCT
The DNA here is from genome assembly GCA_030536295.1 of Clostridia bacterium. Lineage (GTDB taxonomy): Bacteria > Bacillota > Clostridia > Christensenellales > Aristaeellaceae > Aristaeella. The sequence goes on from JAUNQH010000024.1 coordinate 30,723, forward strand.
TCTTTTTTATACCGAACGCAAAGCGTCGATAGGATTCAGTTTGCTGGCTTTCCTGGCGGGAGCCCATCCGAAGATGATACCGACCGCCGCTGAAAAACCGACGCCCAGGGCAATGGCTTCATAGGAGACCGTAAATACAGACCCCATGGACTGACAAAGGATCAGGCTGAGGATCAGTCCGAACAGCACGCCGAGCAGACCGCCGATCAGGCTGAGCAGGAAGCTTTCGGCCAGGAACTGTATCTGGATGTGCCAGGGGAATGCTCCGATGGCTTTTTTCAGGCCGATCTCCGCGGTGCGCTCGGTGACCGTTGTCAGCATCATGTTCATGATGCCGATGCCGCCGACGATCAGGGCGATGCTGGCGATGCCCGTCAGCAGTGTTGAGACCATGGACAGCATATCTTCCATCGTGTCCTCGATGGAGGACATGCTGGTGATCGAATAGGTGTCATCCTCGTAGCTGAACATGGCGTCCAGCGTTTCTTCCAGGATGGAGGTCGTTCTGTCGGAGGAGACCCCGTCGGTCAGCCAGATCGTGGCGGAGGTGACCTCGTTTACGTTGTTCATCTTCATCGCGGTCGTATACGGGATCAGAATATCCGCGCTGCCGTTGAACATGTCGCACACGCTTTCGGAAGATTCATCATTCAGAACGCCCACGACCGTGAAGGATACGCCGTCAATATAGAGCGACTGATCGATGGGGTTCACGCCGTAGAACAGTTCCTCCATCAGCTCCGTATTGATCAGACAGACGAAGGTCCGGTTCTCGTCATCGATCCGGTTGAGCGCTCTGCCGCGGAGCACCGTATCCGGATTCTTTGAAAAATAGTAGGCGTTTTTGCCGGATACCGTGATGTTTGTTTCATAGGTGCCCCCGTGGGAGACCCTGGCCCGGAGTGACACGGAAGGCGTGACGCCGTCCACGGCGTCCAGCGCTGTCAGCTCCTCCATATCCTCGGTCGTCAGACCGCTTTTCAGCTCACTGCCGGTGATGCTGACCGTCAGTGTGCCGGCGCCCATGCCGGTGAAGCTTGAAGTGAGGGAACCGCTGAAGCCGTTTACGGTGGTGATCAGCGCGATGACTGCCGTAACGCCGATGAGGATGCCCAGAATGGTGAGAAGGCTCCGGACTTTATTGCTCAGAATATTGCGTACAGACATGGAAAGGCATTCCGCGAGCATGGTGAAAAAAGAACCGATCTTTTTAAGCATCTGCCGTTTGCCCCCCTTCTGTCAGCTGCCCGTCGATGATGTGCACCACGCGCCGCGCGTTCCGGGCAATGTTTACATCATGGGTGATCATCACGATGGTGCGGCCTTCATTGTTCAGATTACGGAACAGCTCCATGACCTGACGGCCCGTTTTCTGATCCAGTGAGCCGGTCGGTTCGTCCGCCAGCAGAATGGACGGATTGCCGACCAGCGCCCGCGCGATGGCGACACGCTGGCACTGACCGCCTGAAAGCTGATTGGGGTAATGATTCAGCCTGTCTTCAAGACCGACGCTGATCAGTATTTCCGTTGCCCTTCTTTTACGTTCCTTCGGCGGCACACCGGCGTAGATCAGAGGAAGCTCCACATTCTTGAGCGCCGTCAGCCGCGGAAGCAGCTGGTGGTTCTGGAAGATAAAGCCGATCTCACGGGAGCGGATCTCCGCAAGCTGCTTTTCCGTCAGACCGTTTGTTTCCTGCCCGTTCAGGATGTATTCACCGGAGGTCGGAACATCAAGGCAGCCGACGATGTTCATCAGCGTTGATTTGCCGCTGCCGGACGGACCGAGGACCGAAATGAACTCGCCCTTTTCGATGGAAAGGCAGATATCCTTCAGAATATGAGCCTGCTCATCACCCATCTGATAGTATTTGTTGATATTGGTCATCCTGAAGAAGAGATGACCGTACTCGGTTTCACTCATCGGCCGCCACCACCGAATCCGCCGCTGCCGCCGCCGCTGGGCCGGCCGGAACCGCCTGAGCCGCTGCCGCCTGAACCGCCGCTGCCGC
>JAUNQH010000025.1 GCA_030536295.1 Clostridia bacterium
TCCTGATAAGCGCGGATCGTCCGGTCCCAGCGTCCCGCTACATGCAGGGCGTTCCCGGGAAGACCGGCGGGCATCGTTACCGCGCATCCGGATCTGTTCTGCCATGACAGATATCCGGCGCTGCCGCTGTCCGCGATCCAGCAATCCGGCAGGCCGCTGCTGCCCGTACGGTTCATCCGGCTGTTTTCAACCAGGTTCACATGATTCGCCGTTTCGCCTTCTTCCAGCTGTACGCTGTCCCACCAGGCGACCATTCCGCCCTCTGTGCCCTGACATACCATATCACAGGTGATGCTGCTGATGCCGGACGGCACCTTGAATGTCACCTGTGTGCGCTCCAGCTCCGTTTGTGTTTCCGATCCTGTCTTTTCCACAGGTATGCTCAGGAACGTTTCTCTCGTTTCTTCTCCCGCCGTCACGCGCAGGAACGCTTTCGCGCCCAGGCTCTGCGCGAAGCCGGATAAGGTATACGTCTTTCCGGCGGTCACGCTGACCGTCTGACGCAGATATAATGTATTGCCGTTGGCGACCGTGAACTTTCTTTCATACCGCCCGAAGCCGCTGCCGTTATACACCTGCTCGATCGTTCCGGTGCCATGCTTTGTCCACGCGCTTCCTGAGGTCTTGCACAGCAGACCGTCAGCAAGCAGGTTGTTGACTACGCGCTGAATGCGTGAGGCGGATGTCGCGTGGTTCACGGGCGCGTCCGCGTTCGCTCCGCTCTGATCGTATTCCGCGAACACGGCATAGCCGAGACCGTCATCCACACCGGTGCAGTTGCCGTTGTCATTGAAATGATAACGCAGTGTATTATTGGTTATTTCGTCTTTTACAAGGCAGAGATCCGGTCCGTACTCATAGCTTGTATTTGCTGCAATTGTACTGATACCATCCCAGCATTTCGCTGTCAGCACAACATGCGGAAGACCGCTGACAACGCCGGTGTTGCCGTAAGTGAGATCGGCGATGATCCCTTCCGGACCCGCGGCGCGGGTCAGCAGCCGGTGGGTCATGCCGCCGGATGTACTGTATGTGTAGCTGCTGCTGTTTCTGACTCCGCTCCCATTCAGATCCTCATATCGGATCGCGGTCAGACAGCTGTCTGTATAAGTAAACGCTATGCACGCGCTGTTCGTGTGCCAGGGCGTCTTTATTCTGGAAAGCAGTCCGTCCGAATAAGTAAATGACGTGATCCTGCCGGCGCTGTCAGTGATCCGGCTGATCTTCATTCCCGCGGCGGAAACGGTGATCGTATTCCCGCAGGCGTCTGCTATGCTGCTGATCAGCACCTTTCCGGTAACGGGATCGGAAGCGGTCGGTGTCGCGCTGATCACGGGGAAGGTCATGATCCCGTCACCCTTGTCACGGATGGTCACAGAGCTTGTACCCGGTACCAGCTCCATGGAAAGCCCGGATTCATCCCTGTACTTCACCGCGGCCGCGGTCGTGGGCTTGAACCAGTGCTCTGTGCCGTCACCGTCGGTATAGACATAATATACTTTGTCATCCAGATATTCCTTATGCAGCGTCTGATGGAAATTCGTCCGCCAGCCGTATCCGCAGCCGAACGGATCCGCGTCCGCGTCGCAGGAATTATATACATGTGTGACAGAAACGGGCATTCCGGCGCCGTTCATGGCCGTATCCTGATGCAGGAAGATCAGATTACCGTTGACAAGGCTGACCTGACCTGTGCCGGCTCTTCCGGCTGAGACCGCGTCATATGTCAGATAGTCCTCCAGACCGGCAAGAGACGCGTATCCGATCTGCAGATACGGTTTGCCGTTTACGGAGGAATCCGCTGAATAGAAAGCGCCGGTGCAGGGTCTCATCTCACAGGCTGTCAGCGCCACACCGTAGTTTGTGCCGTGATACCATTTTCTCGCGAGCGCGGTCACGTCAAACTGTACCGACCCGGTATACTGCTGGTCGGAATACAGGACCGTATAATCCTGTATGACCTGTGTGTTCCAGGCAGGCATGGCGTTGTAGGTCACCGAAGAGGGGACCCAGCTTTCCGTGATCTCACGGGCATAGATCGCGGTCGTTTCGGCGGGCTGGATCGTTGAATGCAAAACGATCTTCGCGCCGGTCATGAAATGATTCGACCCGAGCTCGGGCAGCGATGTGAAGCGCAGGAAGCCGTGGCGGATCAGGTCACCGTTCACCGAAGCGTAGATCCGTTCATGTGTGCTGTAATTGGCCGCGGGAGACGTGCTGCTGACAAACGTATCGACCACGGAGGATGAAACGGTCTCCGTTCTGATCACGGGGTCCAGTGTCACGGGGTATACAGCCGAACGCGTGAACGCTGGATCAGGCGTATAGCAGATACGGAGAGTGTTATCCGTGTTATTCGTATTATCCTTGTTATTCGTGTTATCCGCGTCATCCGTTTCTTTCAGGGAGACCTTTACATCGCCCTCATTGCCCGCCGCGTCATACAGCGCGGGCGGGCATATGGTATAGACGGTCTCACCGGCTTCATCTGACAGGGTGATGCTCTGATCCTTGTTGATCTCCGCGCGGAGCTTTCCCGGTGAAAGCCGCAGAGCGATCTCCCGGACCGCTTCCGGGGAGGCAAACGTAAAGATATTCGCCAGTTGTCCGTCCGTATGGCAGCGCAGGGTCACACCGGGATAGATCTCACGGAGCTCAAGGGTACCCTGTGCCTTGTACAGGGCGGCAAGAAAGGAACGCTCGGCGGGGTTCTCCGCGCTGATCTTCTCCGGTTCGGGAACAACGGGCTTAACAGGCTGAGCGCCTTCAAGATCCAGGGACAGATCATGCTGTTTCCGATCCGATAAGGTCAGGAAGTTCACCCGCGCGATCGCGGCACAGGTCACGGTGATAACAGGTCCTGCACTGATAAAGCAGCCATCCGATTCATGAAACCGCGCGTCGATCTCCTGCCGGTCATCCCCGTGCACGGCATGGATCTGAATAGCGCTCTGGTAGGCTTCATATCTGCCCGGGCCGACCGCGTAGGTCTTGCTGAACGATGTACGCCGATCAAGCTGCTCGGTGGGTACAGGATATGTTTTCGCTTTTACGGATGCGGACATGGTGATACCTCCTTTATACAGGATATTTCATAAAGTACTGTGTTTACCTATATAACGTTCCATGACTGTTGTTTATTCCGCTGGGTGATGGTGTATTTTCTGACTGATGCTGCTTTTTTATCGGTTGCGGGCTTTTATCTCCGCGTTTCCACCGGCAGATGCATGAATTCATCCGCCTTGTACCACGCGACATAATATCCGGCTCCGTGTGAACAGAAAACGCTGCCGGGCGGGTTCTCCGTGTCCGCCATCGGGTCATATCCCGCTTTTCCGATCACTTCATCCGTGTTCCTGCACAGGTCATAACCGTCCGGCGACAGGCGGATGTCGCCGCTGCCGTGGGTGGAGGAACGCAGCAGCGTCGGGTAGTCCATCAGGGCGGCAACGGGCGCGCGTCCTGTCATCGTCACCGTATCCGCGTCCATCACGGGAGGATCGCATTCCGCGAAACGCCCGGTCAGATCCGTCATCACGCGGCCGAAGGACCCGGACGGCACGGTGACCTCAAACCGGTAATACGGCTCCAGCAGCGTGCAGCCGGCCTTCATCAGCGCCTGGCGGATGGCGCGGTATACCGCCTCGCGGAAATCGCCGCCTTCGGTATGCTTGAGATGCGCGCGGCCGGACAGCAGCGTCACGCGGACATCTGTCAGCGGCGCGCCGGTCAGCACGCCGCGGTGCGTTTTTTCAAACACATGTGTCCGGATCAGGGACTGATAGTTCACGGTCAGATCATCCGGGCTGCATTCGGAAGCAAATGTGATGCCGGAACCGCGGGGACCGGGCTCCAGACGCAGATGCGCCTCGGCGTAGTGGCGCAGCGGCTCGTAGTGCCCGCATCCGGTGACTGCCGAACGGACGGTCTCCGCGTACAGCACCTCCGGCTTTTCAAGCCGGGCATCGATCCCGAAGCGGCGCTTCAGCACCTCGGTCAGAACGGCGGACTGCACGGTGCCCATGATCCGCACGTTCACCGCGCTGTGCGCCGCGTCCCATACGATGCCGAGCGCGGGCTCCTCGTCCTCCAGGATCCGCAGCTTTTCAAGCAGAAGCTGCGGGGTCACGCCGTCCGCCGGCGTCACCCGCGCGAGCAGTACGGGGGTGACCTTTGCCCGGAAGGTATCCGTGATGCCCTCCGGACCGATCAGATCCCCGCAGCGGGGCACGGTGAGCCCGGTCACGGCGACCGCGTCACCGGGGAGCGCCAGCTCGGCAGGCTCATAGGAGATGCCCTTCGGCAGCAGGATCCGGTTGACCTTTTCGGTGACATCGCCGAAGCGGAACTGGGCGCGGGGACGCAGCGTGCCCCGCAGCACCCTGAGATACACGACGCGGTTCCCGCTGTCATCGTGCCGTATCCGGTATACCCGCGCGAGCACATCCGCCGCCGGGTCGGCGGGGAAGGACCAGCGGTCCGCGATCCTGCGTAGAAAGCGCAGCAGCCCGTCCACGCCGGTGCCGCTCAGCGCGGCGCCGGACAGCACCGGTACGGCGCGCCGTTCGAGCGTCAGGGCGGCAAGCGTGTCCAGCGCGTTATCGGGACCGGCATCCCCCATGAGATAACGTTCGCAGAAGTCATCATCCAGCATGGACAGCGCTTCCGGATCCGCCGTATCGCCGTTCACGGATACGGCACGGTCCGTGAGCCTGCGGCGGATGCCGTCTTCCGCGCGCACGCGGTCAAAGGATACAAGGTCGCTTTTGTTCAGAAAAATGATGACCGGAATACCCGCGGCTTCCAGCAGCCGGTACAGCGCGGCCGTATGCGCGCGCACATCCCCGGAGCCGTCCACCAGCAGGATCGCGAGATCCAGCGGCATCATGCTGCGCTCCGCGTCGGCGGCAAAATCCACATGCCCGGGGGTGTCGATGAGCGTGAAGGACGATCCGCCGAAGGTGAAGCCGGCCTGGCCGGAGTAGATGGTGATGCCGCGGTCCTTTTCCAGCGCGTCGGAATCAAGGAGCGTGTCTCCGTGATCCACGCGGCCGGGACCGCCCCGGAGAACGCCGGCACGATACAGCAGCTGCTCGGAAAGGGTCGTCTTTCCGGCGTCCACATGCGCGAAGATACCGAATGTCAGTGCCACGGCGCGTCCTCCTTTTCGCGCGCGGAACAGCTCTCCGCGCGCTTCCGGTGTATGATGCTATTGTACCCGAATACCGCCGCTGTTGCAATTGATATCCGGCGCGGAGTATAATATACGCGAACAAATGAAAACGGGGGTTTTTGCATGGGTCTGTTTACCGGGAAAAAACATATGACGCACGCGGAAAAGACGCGGTATGCCTATGAGTCCTATCGCGAGGAGATCGTGGGCCGCCTGTTTCCGGGCGGCGCGGCGCAGGCCGGCGATATCATAACGGATCTGTCCGCGATCCTCGGCATTGATCCGGAAAGCTGCAGCGCGGACCGGTATGAGGAGATCCTGAACCTGTACAGTGAGACCTACGTCGGCAGGGTGATGAACGATAAGGCAAAGACGGATATCGTTTCCGACCTGCACCGGCGCTACCGCAAGCTGTGCGGCGGGCACGAGGAGGCAGTGTGCGCGTACGCGCTGAACCTGATCGAGCCGCCGGCGGAAGCGGATGAAGGACCGGCGGCCGCGGATGCCGATGTATGGGATCACATTGCCGCAGCGTTTGCGGCGGAGGACGGGGAACCGTACGCCGCGGAGGAGGAACCGGATGGACCGGAAACGGACGGCGCGGAAGCAGACGCCGAAGAAACCGTTCGCCGGGCGTATAAGAAGACCGTGAAGAAATACGGCCTGGACGGGGACGCGGAGCATCCCGCCCTGCGGATGATGCGTGAGAACCGGAAGGACTTTGTGAAGAGGATCATGGCGGACTTCGGGGAAAACGGCGCGGCCGCCGCTGAAACGGCGTATTATGCCGCGCTGTATGCCGCGGCGCAGACGGTAAAGGAAGAGGATGTATTTGCCGCCGCGGACAGGGGCGTGTATACCTTCCTTGAACGGAATATGCTGCTGGATATGAATGAGATCGGGGATGAAGCCCGGCGCCTCGTGAAGGACAAAAAGGATAAGATATCGAAGCCGCTCGGCGACTTCCTCGAAAAGGCGGAGATACCGGAAACGTGGAACACTATGACGGATACGGAGCAAAAACTGGTGCTGCGCTGCGCCTGCATGCTCGGCGCGCGGCAGGGGATCCGCGCCTGACGGTATTCTGTGTGCTGAAAAGGAGCTGTGATGATTGAAGATCAAACTGAAAAAACTGTCCTACAACGCGCCGGTCACCCTGACCTTTGTGCTGATCTGCTTCGCGGTATTCCTGACTGATCTGATCTTCGGGCACGGGGTGAGGGATACGCTGTTCTGCGTCTACGGCTCCCCGCTCAGCGATCCGCTGACATATATCCGCTTTTTCACGCATGTGTTCGGCCACGCGGACGCGGATCATCTGCTGGGGAACATGCTGTATATCCTGCTGCTCGGACCGATGCTGGAGGAAAAGCACGGAAAGGGCGCCATGATCCTGCTGATGGCGGCCGCGGCGTTCATTACAGGCGTTTTTTCGGCGCTGCTTTTCCCGAATGTCCGCCTGCTGGGCGCCAGCGGTATCGTGTTTGCCATGATCCTGATGAGTTCCTTCACCGAGTTCCGGAAGGATACGATCCCGCTGACCTTCATTCTGGTGGCGGTGCTGTATATCGGGCGCGAGGTGCTGAGCATGTTCACCGCCGGCGGAAATGTCGCGTACGGCGCGCATGTCCTCGGCGGCGCGGTCGGCGGGGTGCTCGGATACCTGCTGAATGTAAAGGAACAAAAAACACACAGCGTGTTTTGATCGGACCGACGGAGGGAAGGCGCGGCTTTCTCTCCGTTTTCTTTGACGGTGCCGGTTTTTCTGACCGAAAACACGCAAAATTGCATCTACCAATCGGCACAGCGGTGTGCTATAATCATTAATCGGTTGCAAATCAACGACAGGAGCGATGCTTTTATGATCACATCCAAGGAACTGCGCAACGCGTGGATCAAATTTTATGAAGAACGGGGCCATCTCAATATCGGGGCCGTTTCACTGATCGGTGACGGCAGCACCGGCGTCATGTTCAACGTGGCCGGCATGCAGCCCCTGATGCCTTATCTGCTGGGCGCCCCCCATCCGTCGGGAAAGACCCGCCTGTGCAATGTGCAGGGCTGCGTCCGCACCGTGGATATCGAGAGCGTCGGCGACCCGACCCATTTCACCTTCTTTGAGATGATGGGCAACTGGTCTCTGGGCGATTATTTCAAGCAGGAAAAGACCCGCTGGAGCTATGATCTGCTGACGAAGGTCTTCGGCCTGAACGGCGAAGAGATCTGCTCCACCGTGTTTGAAGGAAATGACGCCGCCCCGCGTGACGAGGAGACCGCCTCCCTGCTGCGCGAGATCGGCATCAAACCGGAGCACATTTTCTATCTGCCCAAGGGAGACAACTGGTGGGAGCTGGAAGGCACGACCGGTACGCCCTGCGGCCCTGACAATGAATGGTTCTATCCGCGCCACAACAGGCCCTGCGGACCGGACTGCGGCCCCGCCTGCGGCTGCGGACGCTATGTCGAGATCGGCAATGACGTATACATGCAGTATGTGAAGACGGCTGAGGGCTACAGCGCGCTGTCCAGTAAGAATGTGGACACCGGCTTCGGCCTGGACCGCCTGCTGGCCTTCCTGAACGGCCTGACCGACGGCTACAAGACCGACCTGTTCGTTCCGGTGATCAGCTATCTGGAAGAGAAGAGCGGCCTGAGCTATGATGACAACGAGGAAGCCCGCAAGGCCATGCGCATCGTGGCGGACCATATGCGCACCTCCACCATGCTGATCGGCGATGTGAAGGGGATCCTGCCCTCCAACGTGGGCGCCGGCTATATCCTGCGCCGCCTGCTGCGCCGCGCGATCCGCTATACCCGTCAGCTGGGCATCGACACATCCGCGCTGGCCGATGTGAGCCGCATCTATATCGAGCAGATCTATGACGAAGCCTATCCGCTGCTGGTGGAAAAGGAAGCATATATCATTGACGAGATCATGAAGGAGGTCGCCCGCTTCGAAGCGACGCTGGTGACCGGTATGAAGGAATTCACCAAGTGCATCTCCGGCATTCAGCGCAAGAATGAGTTCATGAGCCAGAAGGATCCCGCCTATGTGCCCGAGACTGAGATCAGCGGCAAGCAGGCTTTCCGCCTGTACGATACCTACGGCTTCCCGCTGGAACTGACGCAGGAGCTGGCGGCCGAACAGGGTCTCACTGTGGACGCGGCCGGATTTGCCGAAGCGTTCAGGGAGCATCAGGCGAAGAGCAAGCAGGAAGGCACCTTCAAGGGCGGCCTGGCGGAACAGAACGAGATCACCGCGCGCCTGCACACCGCGACCCACCTGCTCAACGCCGCGCTCAAGAGCGTGCTGAATGACAGCAGCATCAACCAGAAGGGCTCCAACATCACCACCGAACGCCTGCGTTTTGACTTCAACTTTGAGCGCAAGCTGACGCCCGAAGAACTGACCGCTGTTGAAGCATGGGTGAACGAGGCGATCGCCGCGGATGTTGAAGTGACGCTTGAGACCATGAGCTTTGACCAGGCGAAGGCTGCCGGCGCGATCGGCGTGTTCACCGATAAATACGGCGACGAGGTCAAGGTATATACCATCGGCAAATACAGCAAGGAGATCTGCGGCGGACCGCATGCCGCCCATACCGGCGAGCTGCATCACTTCCGCATCGCCAAGGAAGAAGCGTCTTCCGCCGGCGTGCGCCGCATCAAGGCCGTGCTGGACTGATCCCGTGCCGGGTAGTCAAAAAGGACGCGCGGCCGCGTCCGGAAACAGTGAACAGAACACCCTCAGCCTGAATGGCTGAGGGTGTTTTTCTGCCGGGCAGTATGGCTGCCCGCTCTATGCGGCTGTCATGTCCGCGTGCGGATCACTCTGCGGGTCCGGCTTCGTCCTGCGCCGGGTCTTCCGTCAGGTATTCGGTCAGTATCCAGCAGTGGAAGCCGTCGACATCAATGCAAGTCCATTTGCCGCTTGTTTCGAAGATCGCGACGGGGGTGCCGACAGGGTAGTCGGCCAGAATACGGGAGGTGTTTTTCGCACCCGCCCGGACATTGATCGTGTTTTTGGATCCAGAGGTGCGGCCGCGGAAGCTGATCACGCCGGTTTTGTATTCCTTCGGCGCGTTGTCGAAAAAGGTCAGCGCGGAGGTGAGCACGTAGCCGCGGAGACCGTTATAATCCACCTTCGTCCAGGTGTTTCCGGTCGCGATGACGCGCACGACGGAGGTGGGCGCGCAGCGGTCCATTATGAGGGACTTTTTATTCTTTTTGGCGCGCAGTTTCGTGTAGCCGCTTTTGTTGTTTTTTACAACGGCGATCACTTTGTTGTCGGGCGCCGTTGTTTCCCAGCTGAGTTCGGAAGTGGGCACGGTCATCTTTTCGCCGGCGACCCTGATCTGTGAAACGGCGACGCCCAGACCGATCACGTCCGCCGCGTGTTCGGTGCCGTTCTCATCGGTCCAGACGGTGGGGGTGGAATAGCCGTTTGCTTTCTGTGCCTTGGCCACACCGGCGGCCCATGCGGCATCCCCCGAAGGATCGGAAGATCCTCCGTCATCGTCATCCTCGCCGATCTCGGATTCTTTGCCGTCCTCATCGGTCACCTTGTCCGAAGCCGCTTTTTCCTGATATTCGAGTTCGAGATAGTACTCCAGCCGGGATCTGCTCTTTGTGAGCGCTTCCGGCACGGATACGGTCCGGCCGCTTTCCAGCGTGACTGTTCTTGTCGCGGAACGGATCGCGGAAGATTCGATATAGCCGTAGCGCAAGTCATCATCGTTATCATAGGGGGAGCAAACGATGTGCGCCATACCGCTGTTGGCGGCTGTCACATCATCGCTGCCAAGATTGCGGAGATAGGCTCCCGCGCTCAGTGTGATCGACTCGTACAGCTTTTGTTCTTCCTTATTCCATACATAAAGCGTCACGGCACGCGAAGTTTTGCTTTTACAGGTCTCAGAGAATTTAAGGTCACTGATCGCGGACGCGGGTAGTGAGAAACCCGCCGCGAGGAGAACGGTCATGATCAATGCCAGAAGACGTTTGCGCATATCGGTGTTGCCTCCGGATATTGTATTTATGTCGGATGACAGGCAAAATAATACACTACATATATAAAAAAGTCAATAATTTGTAACAATTAAGAAACAGTTGCGTTCCGGCGGCAGATACGGATATAATAGCATCATGCTGATGAACGGAGGCGGCAAACGGTGATATATTCGGTCATTATTCCCTGTTACAATGAGGAAGCCGTTCTGCTTGAAACGCATAAACGCCTGACTGCCGTGATGTCCGGCATGGACGGCGATTATGAGCTGATATATGTGAATGACGGATCGCGGGACAGGACGCCGGAGATGCTGCGGGAACTGTACGCAGAGGATCCGGCGCATGTGCGGGCGGTGATGTTCGCGCGCAACTGCGGGCACCAGATCGCCGTTTCCGCGGGGCTGGATCACGCGTCCGGGGATGCCGTTGTGATCATCGACGCGGATCTGCAGGATCCGCCGGAGCTGATCCCGGTGATGGCGGAACGATGGAAGGCGGGCGCACAGGTGATCTATGGCAAACGCCGCAAACGTGACGGTGAGACCGCCTTCAAGAAGCTGACCGCGGAGATCTACTACAAGGTGATCAACGGGCTGACCGGCGGCATGATCCCGCGCGATACCGGTGATTTCCGGATGGTGGATAAAAAAGTCGCGGACGTGATCCGTTCCATGCCCGAGCACGCACGGTTCCTGCGCGGCATGTTCGCGTGGGCCGGCTTCCGGCAGGAAGCGGTGGAGTATGACCGGGACAAGCGCTTCGCGGGTGAGACGCACTATCCGCTGAAAAAGATGCTGAAGCTGGCGGCAGACGGTATTTTCTCCTTTTCATCCAAACCGCTGAAGCTGGCGACCGTGCTCGGAGCGTTTTATCTTGCCGCGGCGTTTGTGCTGACGCTGATCTTTGCGATCCTCGCGTGCGCCGGAACAAACGCGGGTCTTTGGTGGCTGGCGCCGGTCCTGCTGCTGACAACAGGTACGCTGCATGTGTGCCTGGGCCTGGCCGGCGAGTATATCGCCCGCATTTATGACGAAACAAGGCAGCGCCCGCTGTATATCGTTGCGGACGCGCTGGGCTTTGACGGAGAAGACGCATAATGGCAAAGACAAAAGTATGCTACGCGTGTACGACCTGCGGCTTTGAGGCGCCGCGATGGGTCGGGCGCTGCCCCTCCTGCGGCGCGTGGAACACGATGGAGGAAACGGTGACCGGTGAACCGGAAAAGGCCGGCGGGAAGATCAATGCCCGGCAGCGGCCCGGCAGCGGCGCTTCGCCGATGCTGCTGACCGATGTGCCGGAGGATGTGACCATCCGCACGCCTACCGGGATCAGCGAACTGGACCGCGTACTGGGCGGCGGGATCGTTGAAGGCGGGCTGATGCTGATCGGCGGTGATCCGGGCATCGGAAAATCCACACTGCTGCTGCAGGTGTGCGCCAATCTGTGCACCGGCGGAAAACGTGTGCTGTATGTTTCCGGTGAGGAATCCGCCAGACAGATCAAGCTGCGGGCAAACCGGCTGGGGATCGCGGCCCCCGGGCTGTATGTACTGGCGGAGACGGCGCTGGACGCGGTGGAAACGCGGATCCTGGAACTGCGGCCGGACACGGTGGTGATCGACTCGGTGCAGACGATGTACCGGCCCGAAATGGCATCCGCCCCGGGCAGCGTGAGCCAGGTGCGGGAGTGCACGGGTCTGATCATGCGCATCTGCAAGGAGAACGGGATCGCAACGTTCCTGGTCGGCCACGTGACCAAGGACGGCTCCATTGCCGGACCGCGGATGCTGGAGCACATGGTGGATGTGGTGCTGTATTTTGAGGGCGACCGGCAGCAGGACTACCGGCTGCTGCGGGCGGTCAAGAACCGCTTCGGTTCGGTGAACGAGCTGGGCGTGTTCCGGATGACGACGCAGGGCATGCAGGTGGTGGAAAATCCCAGTGAGGAGCTGTTGAGCCACCGCGCGAAGGGCGCGAGCGGATCCGCCGTGTTCTGCGGGCTGGAAGGCTCGCGGCCGCTGCTGTGCGATGTGCAGGCGCTGACGGCGCATACGTATTACGGTACGCCGCGGCGCACGGTGAACGGCGCTGACGGCGGCCGCGTGGCGCTGCTGCTGGCGGTGCTGGAAAAACGCGCCGGGCTGCGCGTGTATGACCAGGATGTGTATATCAATGTCGCCGGCGGGCTGGAACTGAGTGAGCCGGCGGCGGATCTGGCGCTGTGTGTGGCGGCGGCGAGCTCGCTGAAGGACGTGAGCGTCGGCACGGATATCGCCGTGATGGGCGAGGTCGGGCTCGCGGGCGAGGTGCGGCCCGTGCCGCAGTGCGAACGCAGGATCGCGGAGTGCGCGAGGCTGGGCTTCACAACGGTGATCGTACCGAAGGAGAATGCCCGCCGGATCGCGAAGACCGAAGATGTCAGGATCATCGGGGTCGATACGGTCATGCAGGCGCTGAGCGTGTTATTCTGAAAACAGGACCTGAAGGATGTAGGATGATATGAAAACGAAACGGATGACAAGACTTTTCCGGTTTCTGCTGATCGTGCTCGGCGCGGGGGCAGGTGTGGCTCTGGCGGTGGTAGCCAGACGGATCTTTGCTTCCATCTTCCCGAATATAGAGATGAAAGCCTGGCTGGTCTCCGCGTTTGACGTCGGTCTGGCGGTGATCGGCGGCGCTGTCGCGCTGGCTTTTTCCGACCGGATCATGGCCTGGTGGAACGGGCGGCAGAGCGAGATCGAAAAACGTCTCGATAAAATGCCGATCAGCCAGGTGATGCCGTCGATCATCGGCCTGATCCTGGGCCTGATCGTGGCGGCACTGCTGAGCGGGATGCTTCAGTTCATGGGTACCGGCATGTTTACCACGGCGCTTTCCGCGCTGCTGTATCTGGTGCTCGGTACGATCGGCTTCCGGATCGGCAGAAAGCGTTCGCGTGAGGTGGTCAGCATGATGACCGGCCTTTCCGGGGCAAAGAACCGGGGCGCGAAAAAGACGGCGGCACGCGCCGCCATATCCGGTAAGCTGCTGGATACATCGGCGATCATTGACGGGCGTGTGCTGGCGATCGTGAAAGCCGGATTTATCGAAGGCACACTGACTGTGCCGCGGTTTGTGGCAGACGAGCTGCGTACGGTGGCGGATTCGTCCGATCCGGTGAAGCGGGAACGCGGACGCCGGGGAACGGAGATGCTGGGCGCGCTGCGTGAAGCGCTGCAGAACAGGCTGGCCATTGAGGATACCGATTATCCGGAAGTGACGGACGTGGATGTGAAACTGCTGCGCCTGGCGCGGGATACCGGGCGGACCGTGGTGACCTGCGACTACAACCTGGCGCGCAGTGCGGCGGTGAATTCCGTCAGTGTGATGAACATCAACGATCTGGCCAACGCCATGCGTTCAGCGGTGCTGCAGGGGCAGGATATGCGTGTGTCCGTTGTGAAGGAAGGACGCGGCGCCGGTCAGGGTGTGGCATATACCGAGGACGGAACGATGATCGTGATCGAAGGCGGACGCCGGCACCTGGGCGAGGAGCTTGACATCACCGTGACCAGCGTGCTGCAGACAAGCGCCGGGCGCATGATCTTCGCGAAGCTGAAAGAGTAAAAACAGCATACGATAAAAGGGAGGAAACGCGCGTTTCCTCCCTTTTGTCAGACAGTGCGGTCAGAGTACGATATCGCCCGGGCGGTATCCCTTCGGAAGCGGCTCCTCTTCGACAAAACTGAAGTCCGGATCCTCCAGTACGGGCAGGAAGATCTCATAGGGGATGGTCTCCAGTTCGCGGCCGTAGCTGCTCTGCCCGAACCAGCCGCCTTCCTTTGCACGCAGGTTCAGGTCCCGCGCGAATTTGGTGCGGTTGGAACAGTCATGCACGACAACGGGCCACTGCTCTTCACATGCCTGCTTCATCAGCGTGAGCGTCAGATCCCGGGAGAAGATGGGAGACAGATAGCCCATGCGGGTGAAATACATGTTTTCGCCGGCATAATTGCACAGGTTATTCTCGTTCAGATGCAGCTCCGCGCAGTTGATAAAGTCGATCCCGGTATCGAGGATCATCTGTTTCTTCTGCGCGAACCGGGCATAAAACTCCCTGGTCATCGGCGTTTCGATACCGACCTGGGGAATGTATTTTTTTGCGGCGCGCATGGCTGCGATGACCTGATCCGCGCAGTTTGACGCGCCGAGGTTGAAGCGCAGCTCATCCAGCCCGGCCTCTCCCAGCGCTTTCAGGTTTTCTTCCGTCGCGTTCAGCCCGTTTGTATACAGGTGCTGATGGATGCCCGCTTCATGGAAACGGCGGATCACGGGATAATAGACCTCGATCTCCATAAAGGGCTCGAGATATACATAGGCGATGCCGGTCGGCTTTTTCTGCACGCGGAAAAGCAGCGGCAGATCGCGTTCCGCATACTTTGTGCCGCCGATCTCCCACAGTCCTTCGCCGACGGGCGGGATCGCGTCCAGCACGCCGTAATCATAGCAGAACGGGCAGCGCGCGTTGCATTTGTTTGTTTTGCGCACGGCTGAGAGCCCCGTTCCGAAAAGGCAGCTCAGACATCCCTTTGGAAAGCGGTCGGCCGGCCCCACATACAGCGTGGACGCGTCGGAGAGATCCGCGCGGCAGCTGCCCGGCATGGCTTTGAGCTCCGGGATGGCTTTCATCATCACCTCGCGGCGGGCATCCACCGCGTCCTCGATCTGGGAAAACACAGCCAGCGCCAGCTCCTGCTGACGGCATCCCAGCGGCTGGTCCTCATCCAGCTGCGCGAAGAAACGGAACCAGAGCAGCGCGTCTTTTTTGGAAATCTTCATTGTATAAATCCTCCGTTGACCGCGGATCGTATGAGATCATAAACGGTACGGCGTCATTCTACCGGAAAGCGTGTCCGGATGCAAGCGTGACGCGTTTTCAACTGAATAAATGACAAAAAGACAGCTCTTTGAAATAAAAAATGATATAAATCGTGTTGACATCGTAACAATTCTGTAATAGAATGACACTGTATCTTTATGTATCGTGTGATACATGCATCAATTGTGTAGGAGTGACCCGTCATGAAGCATATTCTGAACAGGCTGGTATCCCTGACACTGGCTCTGGCTATGCTGCTTGCACTGATCCCTGCCGGCGTGATGGACGCGTCCGCGGAGGACAGTACAAATTACGGCAAGGCCGTTGCGACTGTTTTTGTACGCAAAAACCCCAGCCAGAAATCGGATTACTGGTTCTCCATCCCTGCCGATTTCGTTGTGAGGTTGATGGGTAAAGAGGAACCTGACAAGGACGGGGATCACGCGTTCAAGTGGATCAAGGTGGAAACAAGAAGACCTGATTCCGCGAACAGCAATAAATATGTCGGATGGGTCCACAGCGATTATTTCCGTGCCCTGACGCTGGAGGAGGAAGCCGCCTATATCGCGGGCGGAAGCCAGTACGTTCTGCCGGGTGAGACCGCGAAGCCCGCGACGGATGATAACTATCCGGCCGGTACCGGGGCGACCGGTGCCATCACCTCGGGCGGAACGAACCTGCGCAGCGGACCGGGCAAGAATTACCCCAGGCTGGATTCCCTTGAGCGCAATACGGTGGTCGAGCTGGTGACCATTCCGACCGTGATCGATGAGGATCACTGGTACAAGGTGCTGTACAACAATCAGACCGGTTATATCCAGAGCCCGTATATCCGGGTGATCTCCTACGGTTCCGGTGTGACGGCGCAGCCGACGGCGGCGCCGACCGGCGCGGTAACGACCCCGACCCCGGCCCCTACGCCCACGGTCGAGCCGTCCGATCTCGGATATGTACGGCTGCTGCTGACATCCTGCCATCTGCGTGTCTCGCCTGAAGGCGCCTATGACAGCAATTTTGACTGGGAAGATCAGTACGGGCTCCTGCCCGTATGCGGCAATGTCGTGAAAAAGGGTAAATACAGCTGGTATCCCGTGAGGAAGGACGGCAGGAAGTATTATGTGCGCGCTGACTGCGTGCAGTATATCACCGATATCGATCCGACCGCTGCCCCCACGTCCGCTCCCACATCCACGGTGCCGGGCGAGACGACCCCGGTGGTGACTGTCACGCCCACCCCCACGATCACACCGACACCTGTGCCGACCAGGACACCCGTCGGCTATGTGACAACGGTCATGACCGGATGCAACCTGCGCAGGAAGGCTTCCACAGTGGCAGACCGGCTGCTGCAGATCCCGATCAACGTGACGCTGCCTTACTATTCGCAGCCTGTGCAGGATCCCAATTACAAGAAAAACAACTTTATCTGGTATCCCGTGGAGTATAACGGTGTGGCAGGCTATCTGCGCGATGACGTGCTGCAGGTGACCGGTCCCTATACGCCGACGCCGACCCCCACCCCCACGCAAACGGGCAGTGATGAAACACCGACCCCCACGCTCACTCCGACCCCCGCGCCGACGGACGCGCCGCTGTCATCGGATTACGTGATAACCACCATGGGCGGCGTGAATCTGCGGCGGGGCGCGTCCTCCGATTACGATGTGCGTTTTACCGGTGTGACGAAGAACACGGTGATGAAGTTCTCTCTTGCCCGCAAGGTGGGTAACCATACCTGGTATAACGTAACGTACCGGAACACCTCCTGCTGGGTCGTGGACACGGTCGTACGCGTGCTGACCGCCGAGGAAGCCAAAAAATACAGCGGCGGGGATGATCCCACAGCCGCGCCGACATCGACCGGATTAACGCCCAAAGGCTATGTGAAGACCACCGCGACCGACGTGAACCTGCGCAAAAAGGAAGCCGGCGCGATCATCGGCCGGATCAAGAACAGCGGCACTGTGATGCCCTACCTGAAAGATCCTGTCGTAAAGAGCGGCGTGACATGGTATTATGTCATGAACAGCGAGCTGGGTCTGGGCTGGGTGCACGGCAGCTATGTGTCCGTGTGTGACGAAAAGGGTGATCCCATTGTGACCCCCACTCCGACCAAGTCCGGCAAACAGGAAGCTGTTTATACGACCCTGAAGCTCGGCAGCACCGGTGACGCGGTAAAGAATCTGGTCACCGAACTCAAGAATCAGGGCTACTATAAGGACGAGATCACCAGCTCGTATACCAGCAAGGTCGAGCTTGCCGTGTGTGAGTTCCAGGCTAATAACGGCCTGACCGTGGACGGTATCGCCGGCTCCGAGACGCAGCATAAGCTGTTCGGTACCGTGCCGCCCGGCGAAGGCGACTATGACAATCTGGATATAACGCTGTATCCCGCCGAAAAGATCGACTGGTGGACCGGCGGCATCAGCACACTGTGGGCCAAGGGCGCCAACTATAAGGTATATGACGTGAAGACCGGCATCGTCTGGTGGGCGCACCGCTGGAGCGGCTACTACCACCTGGACGCCGAGCCGCTGACCGCGGCGGATACCGCCCGCCTGTGCAGGATCTACGGCGTGAAGGACGCGCAGGAGATCGCCGACAAGGATATGTGGCAGCGCCGGCCGTGTCTGGTGACCATCGGCACCCGGACCTTCGCCTGCTCGCTGTACGGCGAACCCCATAACGAAGAAGGCAATACGATCAAGGACAATAACTTCAACGGACAGCTGTGTATCCACTTTACCAACAGCAAAACATCCGGAACGAAGATCATTGACAGCAATCATCAGGCAGCTATCCAGTATGCCTGGGAGAACGCGCCGAACGGACATAAATAATTGATCCCGAACCCGGATCGGGCGGAATATTTCTTCCGCCCGGTTCGTTTATTCTGCGGAGGGATGAAAATGAAGCGGTTTACGGTTATCCTGCTGGTGATCCTGCTGGTGCTGCCGGTCTGTGTATACGCGGCGGAGGATGTGTTCAGCGCGGATCTGTATTCACAGGGAAGACTGACAACGGAAAAGGATTATCTGTGCATCGTGCGCGATCAGCTGAACGCGGACAGCGTCTCATTGTCTGTAACAGGGCCGGATGGACTGGTGTTCATGAAGAATTACGGCCCATGCGGCGGAAGATTCAGGTCGGACCGGATCTTCCTGAGCGCGGAGGGCGGTACGGCCGAATATACCGTGACCGCGGAGATCGACGGCGAAACGCTGAGCTTTATCGTTTGCCGCCTGCGTTCTTCCGGAACGCCTACGGAAGCGCGTACCGCGGGAACGATCCTGCAGGACGGTTCCGAAGCGTGTATTCTGGATGAAGCGGGTACCGGGAACGACCGGCAGATCGTACCTCTGGTGATGGCGGATGACCGCCATGCCGGATATGTGACGCTGCGCCTGGAGGACGGCAGGCTGACGGTGTCGGCGGACCTGGATATTTCGGGTTCGGTGCGCGGCGGCACTGTATATGTGACGCGCGATGAGGCGGATTGCGGCGCCTTCGGTACTGACCTGTACGAGGGCGTGACGGGAACGCTCGGACAGTCGATCCGCGTCGGCGGTACGGGTCCGATCTATGTGTACGCGATCCTGAACGTGAAGACGAACTGATGAAAAATACACATCATCCGGGTTCAGATGAATGATCATTATATAAAAACAGACGATAATGATTGACAAATCCGACATGCCAGTACTATACTGAATGTCGGGATTTGTCATATCTGGTTATTGACGATCGGAGGATGCGAAAATGGAATCTTATCTGCTCGCGGATGTTCCGGAAGAGCTTTCATCTTTGGCGGTGGAGGGCGTTCATAAGCCCGGCAGTCTGACGCAGGCAAGCGGCGCGTGGATCCATTCCGCGGGCAGCTTTGTGCTGGAATCCGGCGTGTACGCGCTGAAGCCCCATAACGAATGGGTCTGGCTCGCGGCTGAAAAAGGGAAAGTGCTTGTGACCTGGGACGGCAACGATCTGACGCTGGAAGCCGGAAGCACCTGCTTCCTTCCCGCCGGTGACGCCGCCTGCACACTGACGACGGAAGAGCACGCGCGCTGCCTCTGGATCGCGCTGGAGGGCCCGCTGAGCCCGATGGTCGTGCGCAAGATGGGCGCGCTGCTGCATATGCCCCTGCGTCAGGGCGCGCTGCCGAGCCAGATCTATCTGGCCGAGCAGATCGTACAGGTCATTGTAAGACACAGCGGCACCAGTGACGCGACTTATCAGCTGCAGCATCTGATGTACGGCATGATCGCGTCCCACTGGGGGCAGCCCGTGGCGATGGACGCGATGCTGAGCCATGAGATCGCGAAGGTCGTTGATACGCTGCGCGCCAGCCAGTACAGGGAGAACCTGTCCCTTGCGGAGATGGCGGCAATTTCACGTATGCCGATGGAGACTTTCCGCAAGCGTTTTGTTGCTGAGGTCGGCATGCCGCCGCTGAGCTATGTGCTTCACTGCAAGATGGAACGCGCGAAGGAACTGCTGCGTGAGCAGAACTGCTCCGTGCGTGAAGTCGGCTGCGCCGTCGGCATGCAGGATCCGTATCATTTTTCAAAGCAGTTCAAGCACATCGTCGGCATCAGCCCCAGTGCTTTCATGAAACAGGCGCAGATGCCCAACGCCACGCTGCGCGGAAGCATGAAGAAATAAAAAACGGAAACAAAAAGAACGGATCGCCTTACTTATACGGGCGATCCGTTCTTTTATCCGGGTACCGGCCGCGGAGCGGATCCGCTTTGCCGGATCCAGGTACAGGGAATGTCTTTACTTCCGTTCGGACCTTTTCCGGAGCAGCCGTGAAGCGGGCTTTTCGATCAGATAAGTGATCAGTATCGCCAGCACAAGCGACAGACCGAAACACAGCCATGTATACTTTGACTGCCAGGCGCTGTCACCGGTCATGTTCGGCGTATCGGACTCGCTGAACGGGATCCCCATCCGCCGAAGCTGAACGAACAGCGTCTGATGAACGAGATAATAGTTCATGCTGACCGAACTCAGGAACCGCATCACGGGATTGCCCAGCAGGAACCGCAGCGGAAGCAGGGCAAACGGGCAGGAGATAACGATCGCGCCGAAACATAACGCGAACAGCGGCCTGTATTCCATCTGATGGCGCTGGATCGCCGTGTACCCGCTTGAGGCGGCCTGCACACGCAGAAGCCGGAGCAGACAGAACACCGCCGCCGAGAAGACCGCTGTGGCCAGAACACGCTTTGCCGTGCCGGAAGGACCTTTCAGTTCCGCGTTCTCCATCCTGACATACAGCAGGGACAGCAGAATACCGAGTACATATACATCCAGGAAATCGATCAGCTGGTTGACGACCGTTGAATAATCCGTGAGGCTCCAGATACACCAGGCCCGGAACCCGAAGCACAGGAGCAGCATCGCGCCGAGCGTGCGGACGGGACGCTTCATGACCGACTTCGCGATCCACGGGAACAGAATGTAGGCCTGCACTTCGACGGCAAGCGTCCACGGCGCCGCGCCGAGCGGAGTGGAAATATACGTATCCGCCCAGAAATTGAAGGTGAAGGTGAAATGGGTCGCCAGATCCTTGACCATGAACTGCGGCGAGGTGTACAGATGCCACGGCAGACACATGGCAAAGAAAAACAGCAGGATAATGAAATACCAGCTCGGCAGGATCCGGCGCGCGCGGCGGCGGTAGAAATCCCGCGTGTCCGGCGCCGTGCCCCCGTGCAGCATAACGCGCGCGTAGGGCAGGAACAGCAGGAACGCGCTGAGCAGAATGGTCCCGTCCACCCAGATATAGCCGCTGCGGAGCAGGTAATCAAGCGAATAGGTGCCGATGCGCGGCGTCAGCCAGCTTTGCTGCCAGAGATGATACCAGCTGACGATGAAGATCATGATCACCCGGATGCCGTCCAGCTCGGGGATCCGGCCTGCGTCTTTTTTCATGTCAGACCTCATCATCCGAAACGGCAAAGCTGTCGTTCTCCGCTTCATCCGGAATGCCGCTGCTTTCGGAACGGACGAGATGACAGGTGACGGATCTGCCGTTTTCATCCGTATAGGACAGAGACATGGCTTTTGATGTTACATTCCAGACATGGAGGGAGACCGTATACGTGCCGTCCTTTGTATCGGAAGTCAGCACCTTGTCGCCGCTGAAATCAAAATACAGTGTTGTGCCGTTCAGATAACAGACGCGATCTTCACGGAAGATATACAGCACCGTGTTTTCGCTGTCTGTCCATGTGCCGAGCAGAAGATACGCGGGCCGCTGCAGGAATTCATCCGTACTCTTGTAACCGGGCACAGCGCGGAAATAAGGCAGCGCCTCGTATGGTTTTTTCGCGTTATAAAGCGATTTGGCGGCTTCGTAGTTCGCCTTTTTGTACAGGTCCGGCAGATCCGCGTAGGCCGCGGGCAGATCGGTCATGACGAGGTTGTCCATCAGCGCCGCGGCGGCGGTGTAATCCCCCTTTGACATGGCCTGCTTCACGGCGTTATATACGGTATCATAATAATCATACCAGATCGCTTTTGCCTTGTCTCCGGCATCGTTGTAGGAACCGGCTTTCTCATAGTACCCGGCGGCGGCCAGTGTCCGGCCGTTCTTTTCGGCTTCTTCCGCCAGCAGACAGTACAGCCTGCCGGAACGGTCGGCCGCGTCCGAATAACCGCGGACAGTGTCAAAAAGCTCGGCGGCTTCGATCGTTTTCCCGTCATGCTCAAGCGCGTCGGCCAGCGCGTAGTCGCAGGCCATGACCTGCTCCGCCGCTTTACCGTAATTACCGAGTGATTCGAATATCACGCGGGCTTCAGCCGCGTTCCCCTGCTCCAGCAGCTGTGTGCCGAGCAGGTAACGCGCGGCTTTAAGCTTGCCGGCGCTTTCAGGATGTTCGCCCAGTGCTTCAAATGCCCGGATCGCTTCTTCGGCTTCGCCCGCATCCAGCAGGAGACATGCCTGCTGATACTTCGCGTCAAGAAGCTTCTTCGCGCTGTCGGAGTAATCACCGAGCAGTTCATACAGCGCGGCGGCTTCCGCGTAACCGCCCTTGCTGACAAGGCTGCCGGCAAGACCGTAGCGGGCTTTTGCAAGCAGCGTGTCCGAATCCTTATATCCGGGAATAGTCTCAAACAATGATACCGCTGTTTCCCAGTCCTTTTTCTTCAGCGCGGCCGACGCCGGTTTATAGACCGTCTGAAGCTTTTTATCGGCAGTGTCGGAGTAATCATCCGGCAGGAGAGAAAACAGCTCAAACGCGCGGGTATATTCCTGGTTCTTCAGCGCGTCCGACGCGAGTGTGTACACGCACAGACGATACTGCTCCGCGGCTTCCGGATCGTCCTGGATCTTCGCGTACAGATCCATTGCCGTTTCAAGATCGCCGGAAAGGAAGGCGGTATCCGCCGGAAAACGGATGCACGCGCGGGCGCGGGCTGCCGCGTCTTCATAATCTCCGGCAAGCATGTACGCGTCGCCGGCGGCGGTCAGGTCGCCGGCTTCTTCCAGCTGCAGGCCTTTCAGGTAATTGCATCTCTGCAGCTGCACGGCGCTGTCCCCGAAGTCCTGGATCGTCTGCAGCATTCCGGCGGCGCTGTCATAGCTGCCCTCTTCGATCAGGCTCATCGCCTGTTCATAGACACAGTTGTCTGCTTTGTCAGCGGCGCCCGGATACGCGCCGAGAGACCGATA
The DNA here is from genome assembly GCA_030536295.1 of Clostridia bacterium. Lineage (GTDB taxonomy): Bacteria > Bacillota > Clostridia > Christensenellales > Aristaeellaceae > Aristaeella. The sequence goes on from JAUNQH010000025.1 coordinate 22,719, forward strand.
GATGATCTCCGCTTCACCGTACGCGCGGCTGTCCATCAGCTGTCCGGCTGAAATAAACGCGCAGTCGTTCAGCTTGTCGGCACTGTCTTTATAGCTGCCGAGCTGCCGGAAGACGGCAGCTGCCTCATCGACATCGCCGCGCTGAAGCAGCAGGCAGGCGCGGCGGTATTCCGCCTCCTGTACAAGCTCTTCGGCATCCTCCCTGTCCGTACGGGAACGGAACACATCCGCCGCGCCGGACAGGACCAGCGGGTCATCAGCGTCAAGATCCTGTCTGGCCTGCTCATAACGGCAGTCAGCAAGAAGTTCGCCGGATCTCAGGAAGGGATCGACGGCTTCCAGCTCTTCAATGGCCGCGTCCCAGCGGCCGGCGGAAACGGCGCGTACGGCACTCAGGTAGCGCAGCGCCGGGTGACCGAAGAACATAAAGGCACCTGTGAGCAGAATGCCCGCCAGCAGCAGCGCGAACAGCGTACGGGTGCGGCGGTGCCGGGTTTTCATGGCATTGTATTCCTGTTCGCGGATCTGCTGTATGCGCGCGTTATCCTCCCGCACCGCGCGCGTGTGCAGGTCAAGCCGGTGCTCTTTCTGGGCATACAGTTTTTCAACGGACTCACGGTTGAACCGGGTGAAGATCTCGGCTTTGCCGCGATGACAGCGGACACAGGCCGCGGAGGAGTCCGGATTGGGCCGGCCGCATACGCAAAGCCAGAGACCGTTTCCTTCCGCGGGAAAGCCGACGGCGTTATTGCCGGCGATGAAACGCAGTTTTTCCAGCGCGCGGCAATTCGGCAGCGCGTTGGATTCATATTCGACAGGACGGTTGTTTCCGCGGCGCCAGACATCATTGTCATCAAACCAGACTTTTTCGATGATGACTTCAGACTGATATTGCCCTTCGATATATTCGCACGGAACGGACATCACAAAGGAACTGCCGGTCCGCCCGCGCAGGCTGTGACCGCGGTGAACGACGCGATCCAGTTCGCGGCCGTCACGCCCTGTTCTTATAAGCGTGACTTCAGCCGAGTTGACGGACCGGTCACTCAGGTTATACAGTGTGATATCCGCCGAGGCATATTCCTCCGTGGGCTTGTCACACCGCCAGACTTCGACAGGGCAGGTCAGATCGATCTTCAAGATGTGATCACTCCTTTCGGGGAACACTTCGGTTTACTCACTGAGCGTGTGGACCGTGATGTCGGTCAGCTGCATGGTCTCACCGCTGTAATTCAGCAGCATCTGCACCCTGCGGCCGTCTTCGGCCTTCACCATATAGCGCAGTTCGGCGGACCCGTTATCATGGAAAACGGAAAAACCGCTTCCGTTTTCATCTTCATACATGACTTCGGTCATGCTTTCCGCGTCGAACTCGCCGTCCCCGTTGCGGAAACGGTTATAGTCGGAAGAGTAGCTGTCACCGACGCGCACATAGCGCGGACCTTCAAACGCATCACCCATGATGGTGAACATGACCAGTTCTCCGTTCTTCCGGTCACCGTCCGCGTGGAAAACAGCGTACCAGCCGTCCCCGTCGATCCTGTGCAGCCAGGTGCCGTCTCCGTTTGAGATCCACATATCCTCCAGCACCTCGGGCATGTCGCTTTCGGAAGCGGTCAGGTAGCTGAAACCCGCAAAAGTCAGGTCATTCACATTCATCTTTTCCAGTTCGCTGCCTTCATAGCTGATCCTGGCCATGCGGTAGGTCGTATCGGCATAATCTTCATTCATGTCGGAAAAATACGAACGGACCTCCTCGTAGGAAAGAGCGGAAGTCAGATTGAAGACGCGGATCGCGCCGATCATATCCTCACTGACGGTATACATGATGCCGCAGTCGTCATAACCGGCGCCGGAGATGGCATATACTTCATAGCAGATCGTTTCCGCCTGCTGACCGTCACGGTATACATAGCCGAACCGGATCCCCTCATTGGGCGAGCCTTCCAGATAGAGCACGGCACCCGTATAGCTGCCCGGCAGTGACGCGTCCCTGCAGGGGAACGCGGAAAGAACTTCGCTCAGGGTGCTGAAGGGCGACGTGCCGCGGATCAGCTCTTCATTCTCCGCGGTGAACAGAATGGAATAGACTTTTGCCTCATCCGTCAGTTCGGGTCTGTCAGCATAGATCGTGGCAAAATCATATACCAGCGCGTAGCCTTCTTCGGTCTCTTCCGCGTCGTGCAGCATCTGCGAGGCGGAAGCCCGTTCCAGAAGGGAATCAAACAGACCTGTGATCTCATCATATGTGAGAGCCGCGGGCTCTTCCGCAAAAACGGGCAGCGCGGCAAGCAGCAGAAATGCCGCGAGGATCAGGACCGGTAAACGCTTGAACATGAAAGATCGACTCCTTTCGGTTTGTGAAAACGATCCGGCATTGCCGGAAAACTGTACATACCTATACAACGTACAATATACCATAAATGATCCGTCAAGGCAAATAAAAGCGCCTGCCGGACAGGCAGGCGCGATGTTGGCGTGCGATCAGAAATCGCAGTTCATCGGGGTACGGAAATACGGAATGACATCGCGGATGTTATCCACACCGGTGAGGTAGATCAGCAGACGTTCAAATCCCATTCCGAAGCCGGCATGCGTGCAGCCGCCGAACCGGCGCAGGTTGACATACCAATACATTTCCTCTTTGGAGATATGGAGCTCGTCCATCCTGGCGGTAAGCAGATCATAGCGCGTTTCACGCTGGCTGCCGCCCATCAGCTCGCCGGCGCCGGGCACCAGCAGGTCCACCGCGGAAACGGTTTTCCCGTCATCGTTCTGGTACATATAGAAGGCCTTGATATCCTTCGGCCAGTTATAGACGAACACGGGAGAATGGAAATATTCCTCGGTCAGGTACTTTTCATGCTCTTTCGCGGTATCCTCGCCGTATTTCGGCTCGAACTGGAATTCCGTGCCGTTTTCCATCGCTTTGCGCAGGATGGTGATGGCTTCTTCATGCGTGACGCGGGTGCACTTGCAGCCGGCCAGCGCGGTCAGCTTGGCGATCAGCCCGCCGCCGGTAAACCCGTCGAGGAACTTCAGCTCGTCGGCACATTTTTCCAGCACGGTGCTGACGATGTATTTCAGGAAATCTTCTTCGATATCCATCAGCTGCTGCAGATCGCAGAAAGCGATCTCGGGCTCGATCATCCAGAATTCGGCCGCGTGCGTTTTGGTATTGCTGTTTTCAGCGCGGAACGTGGGCCCGAAGGTGTAGATCTTGCCGAAAGCCATGGCAAAGGTCTCACCTTCCAGCTGCCCGGTCACGGCCAGCGAGGTGGGCTTGCCGAAAAAGTCCTGTGACGGATCCTGCGCGCGCTTGTCGGCGGGCAGGGTCGTGACGGTGAATGTATTGCCGGCGCCCTCGGCATCATTGCCGGTGATCAGCGGGGTATGCACATACAGGTATCCGCGGTCCTGAAAATAGGTGTGGATCGCCATGGCAGCCACGCTGCGGACGCGGAACACAGCCTGAAACAAACGCGTGCGGGGACGCAGATACGCGATCTCACGCAGATATTCGATCGAGTGGCGCTTGGGCTGCAGCGGATAGTCTTCGGGACAGTCGCCTTCCAGCGTGATGGCCGTGGCCTGGATCTCGGGCGTTTCCGGATCCTTGTAGCTGGGTACGACCTTTCCGGTCACGGTAATGGCGGAACCGACGCGCAGCGCCTGAATGCTGTCGAAATCGGGGATGCTGTTGTCGTACACGACCTGGGGATTTCGGAAACACATACCGTCGAAGAAGTCGATAAAGCCCATGTTCTTCTGCTTCCGGTGATTGCGGATCCAGCCCTGCAGCTTGACTTCGGTCCCCTGCAGCGCGGTCAGGTTTTCCTTCAAGGTTCTGGTCGTGATCACTTCCATAGTGATATCCCCTCCGTTTCAGTAGGAATTACCCGTTATGATATCACAGAAACAGAACGTGTGCAAGCGCTTCCGTGCCGTGATGTTTCCGCCGGCTGCCCGTACCGGCTGTCCGTACGGGACGGGAAAAACTGCCCCTTGGTTGACGGTATGCCGTTTTTGACTTATAATACTTTATTGCCGCAAGAAGCGGGAAGCGTATGATCGGACATCATCGGCCGGCAGCCAGTGCCGCGGATGCCCTGAAGGATGACCTTCGGTCATGGTGTTCCAGCGCCGCGACGCGGCTGTATTTTACTTTTTCAGCCTGTTTATCGCGTTCCTCCGCGGGAATTGATCTGAGATGAGGAGCGCATGTCAGGTTTGAGTCCGATATAAGATCTGCGGCAGTTTTGTTACGGTGGAGGCTGTTATGGTCAAAAAATGGATACAAAAGATGAAAAAGCACCAATTCCTGTTTGAGGAACTGGTGAAACGGGATTTTAAGGAAAAGTATAAAAGAACCGTATTGGGAATGGGTTGGAGCATCTTAAGCCCGATCCTTCAGCTGCTGGTCATGAGACTGGTGTTCACCTATATTTTCGCCAAGAATAAAGCTTTCTATACGACCTATCTTTTTTCCGGCGTCATCGTATTTCAGTTTTTCAAGGACGCGACCACGCATGGCATGACGGCCCTGATCGGAAATGCATCCATTATCAGCAAGATCAATGTGCCCAAGTACCTTCTGCTGCTGAGCAAGAATGTTTCAACAGTCATCAACTTTCTGCTGACGCTTGTGGTGTTCTTCATCTTTGCCGCGTTTGACGGCGTAACATTTACCTGGCAGTATTTCCTTCTTCTGTATCCGATCATGTGTCTGGTCGTGATCAATCTGGGGGTCGGACTGATACTTTCGGCTTGCTATGTCTTTTTCCGTGATATGAAGTATCTGTATGAGATCTTTACGATGCTGCTCAGATACCTGACCGCGATCTTTTACTATGTGGAAACTTATCCGCCGGAAACACAGAAACTGTTTCTGCTGAATCCGATCTATTGTATCATCAAGTACTTCCGCAGTATAGTGATCGATAATACCGTGCCGTCGCTCGGGTTCCACGCGCTTATCGCGGGCTATACGATCGTTCTGTTCCTGATCGGGGCAAGAATGTATAAACGGAAGAACCAGAAGTTCGTCTATTATATTTGATCAATGTTTAATGTTTGAGGGATTCGGATATGACTGTTATTGATGTCAGGGATGTATCGATCCGGTATATCGTCGGTGATTTTAAGGATATCGGGATCAAGGAATACATATTGAAAAAGATCAAACACCAATACTCCGTAAAGGCTTTCTGGGCCAATAAAGACATCAGCTTTTCCCTGCGGCAGGGAGATATGCTGGGCATTATCGGAACGAACGGCGCCGGGAAATCGACGCTTCTGAAAGCGGTCAGCGGGATCCTGAAACCGTCAAAGGGGAAGATCAGGGTCAAAGGGACCGTGGCCGCGCTGCTGGAACTGACCGCCGGTTTTGACAAGGACCTGACCGTGAAGGAGAATACATATTTGCGGGGGGCATTGCTTGGCTATACCCGGGAGTTCATGGATTCAACATATCAGGATATCATTTCATTTGCCGAACTGGAAGAATTTCAGGACAGGCCGTTCAAACAGCTTTCCAGCGGAATGAGAAGCCGTCTTGCCTTTTCGATCGCATGTCTGGTCAATCCGGATATCCTGATCCTTGATGAAGTGTTATCGGTCGGAGACGGCGCTTTCAAAGAAAAGAGCTTTAAGAGAATGCAGGAGATCCTGAGCAACGGTGTGACCGGGATCATCGTCACGCATTCGGTATCCCAGGTGCGTGAGATGTGCAACAAGGTCCTATGGCTCGACAGCGGCTCACAGATCACTTTCGGGAATGAAACCGAGGTCATCTGCAACGCCTATGAAGAATTCCTGAAAACGAAGGAACTGCCGCAGAATGAGGAACAGATTTACGAAATGTCTGAGCGGTATATCCTGCGCAAGGAAGAGGAAGAAAAGCTGAAAAGAGAAAAACAACTGGCAAAAGCCATGAAACTGGTCAAAAAACATCAGGCAGACGCATAACGGAAATGACCTGTGAAGGAGACCCCGGGGCGGGACGCGCCTGTCTGGATATTCGCCGTTTCTTCCGCCTTTTTCCGCGGCAGGAAGAATCCGGTCTTGACAGGAGAAAGCATTAACGTTAAAATAATATGTCCGGCTGTGGCATATTATGCCCGCGAGCTGTTTTTGATAGAGGATCTCCTGTTTATTTGCCATTGGAAGCGCGTCTTCCTTTTCAATATCATTTAGCATATCGGGTCTATGGGTCGGTACGTTTTTTAATATTGATATTGGTCTGACCGGGACAAACCTGTCTGAAGCAGCGTACAGCCGTGCGAAGCATTATGTTTCGCACGGTTTTATCGTGCCGGACCACCGAAGATGAAACAGAAATTGACTGAAGGGGGAGGGAAACATGAGTCCGATTGTCTGTATTGCGATTGCCGCGGCAGCTGCCGTGATCGGAGGTCTGATCGGCTATACGTATCGCAAGGGTTACATGGAAAAGAAGATCGACCGTACCGAGGAGACCGCAAAACGCCTGTATGATGACGCCGTGAGAAAGGCGGAGGATTACAAAAAGGAAAAGATCCTGGAAGCAAAAGAAGAGATCCTGAAGGCCAAAGCGGAGAATGACCGTGAAAAAGCCGAAAACGACCGTGAACTGCGTGAGCGCCGGAACGAGGTGCAGCGTACGGAGCGTCGTCTGAGCCAGCGCGAGGAAACGCTGGAGAAGAAAGCGGACAACCTGGAAGCCCGCGAGGAAGGGCTGAATAAAAAGAACGAGGAACTGCAGAAGATCCGCGAGGAAGCCGAGCAGTACCGCGACAGGCAGCATACCGAGCTGGAACGCATTGCCGGCCTGACTGCCGATGAAGCAAAGCAGATCATCGTCGAGCGTGTCCAGAAGGAAGCTTTCCATGATGCCGCCGCGATGGTCCGCGATATCGAGCAGCAAGCCAAGGAGGACGGCGAAAAGAAAGCGCGCAACATCATTGCCCTGGCGATCCAGAAGTGCGCTGCCGATCATGTGGCGGAATCCACCGTGAGCGTGATCTCGCTGCCCAATGATGATATGAAGGGCCGCATTATCGGCCGTGAAGGCCGCAACATCCGCGCGCTGGAAACGGCAACGGGCGTGGACCTGATCATCGATGACACTCCCGAAGCGGTGATCGTTTCCGCTTTTGATCCCGTACGCCGTGAGATCGCGCGCGTTGCCGTGGAAAAACTGATCATGGACGGCCGTATTCATCCCGCGCGTATTGAGGAGACCGTTGAGAAGGCAAAGAAGGAAGTCGAAAATCAGATCCGTGAAGCCGGTGAGAACGCCGTGTTCGAAACCAATCAGCACGGTATTCACCATGAGCTGGTCAAACTGCTGGGCCGCTTGAAGTACCGTACCAGCTACGGTCAGAACGTGCTCAAGCATTCCATCGAAGTCAGCCATCTGGCAGGCCTTATGGCCGCCGAGCTGGGCGCGGATGTCCAGCTTGCGAAGCGCGCCGGCCTGCTGCATGATATCGGCAAGGCCGTGGACCATGAAGCCGAAGGTACGCACGTGTCCCTGGGCGGTGAACTGGCCCGCAAGTATCATGAGAACAACGATGTAGTGCACTGCATTCTGGCGCACCATAACGATGTGGAGCCCCAGACGGTTGAAGCCGTGCTGGTGCAGGCAGCCGACGCGATCTCTGCCGCCCGTCCCGGCGCGCGCCGCGAGAGCCTTGAAAACTATATCAAGCGTCTTGAAAAGCTCGAGGAGATCGCGAACAGCTTCGACGGCGTTGAAAAGTGCTATGCCATTCAGTCCGGCCGCGAAGTCCGCATCATGGTGAAGCCCGAAGACGTAACGGATGAAGGCACCAAGGTGCTGGCGAAGGAGATCGCCAAACGTATTGAAGAACAGATGGAATATCCGGGTCAGATCCGCGTGAACGTGATCCGCGAGACCCGCAGCACCGAGTTTGCAAAGTAAGCAGGCTGAATAAGGCAGGACGCCGCGACGCGGCGTCTTGTCTTTTTTACCTGTTCCGTGATAATATATAACAGTTCGGGAAAGGAGCATGAGACATATGAAGCGATATCTGACAGTGCTTTTATTGTGCCTGATGCTGCTGACGGCTGCGGGACCGGTATCCGCGGAGATCGTTTGTACAGAGCATGAATCCGTTGATTATCCCGTTGTTTTCCCGACTTGTACCGGGTCAGGCTATATCGGCGGAACATATTGCGGAATATGCGGCGCTGTACTGACCCCGAGGACGGAGGTCACGGCTTTCGGGCACAATCCCGTCAGGATACCGTCGGTTCCCGCGACTGAGACCTCGACCGGGCTGACGGAAGGCATTCGATGTGATGTATGCGGTGAAGTGATCCTGGCGCAGAAAGTCATACCGATGCTGTCTCCTGCGCCGACAAATACCCCCGTGTCCACGCCGGTACCGACCGCGACAGATACGCCGGCGGAAACACCGACGCCTGTGCCGG
>JAUNQH010000026.1 GCA_030536295.1 Clostridia bacterium
GGCCGGGCCCGTGGACCAACTTTTACCACGTAGACACAAGTAACCGTCCCTACTGACAACCCGAAGGAGACAGAGAACCGTCCCCTGTCTCCTTCCACGGAACCGTCCCTCTGACAACTGCATTTTTTCCTAGGAATAAAGACGATTTTGTTGTTTTTTTCCTAGGAATAATATTGACTTCTCTTCAAGGGTAAAGTATATTCATGCTGTGATCGATATCGGAATCAAGATGATCTATTATAAGAGGTGAGCAGGCACAATGCTTCGCAGAAAGATCACGGATGAATTGCTTGACTGGAAAAATCGCAAGGATCGGCAATGCCTGGTAGTCAAGGGGGCCCGGCAGGTCGGCAAGACCTATATCATTGAGCGATTTGGGCGGGATCAGTATGAATGCATGATCCGGCTTAATTTCATCGAAGATCCGGCGCTGTGCGGGATCTTTGACGGAGCACTCACCGCGGATCAGATCCTCAGCAGGATCAGTTTGTTTGTAAAGGACGCGCGTTTGATCAAGGGCAGCACGCTGATCTTTCTTGATGAGATCCAGGAATGCCCGAACGCGAGAGCGGCCCTGAAATTTCTGGCGGGAGATCCGCGTTTTGATGTGATCGCGTCCGGGTCTCTGCTCGGGATCAATTACAAGGAAGTACCGTCATTTCCTGTTGGCTTTGTGGATCATCTGGAGATGCATTCGCTGGATCTTGAAGAGTTTCTGTGGGCCAGAGGCGTTACGGAGGAGCTTATCGCGGAGCTGCGCGGGTATTATGACAGGAGAGAACCGGTGCCGGATGTGATCCATCAGAAGATGATGCAGCTTTTCCGTGAATATATCGTGATCGGCGGAATGCCGAAGGTCGTCGATGATTTTGTCACCAATCTGGATTACCGGCGCGTGCGCAGACGGCAGCAGGACATTCTGGCTGATTATGAGAATGATATCGCGAAATATGCCGAAGGCAATGAAAAAGCGAAAGCGCGGGCCTGTTTTGTTTCCATACCGCGCCATCTGGCCAAGAATTATAAAAAATTCCAGTACAGCCTGGTGGAAGCACGCGGTACATCCGCTAAATTCGCCGGCAGCCTGATGTGGCTCTTTGACGCCGGCATCATCAACTTTTGCTATAATCTGTCAAGCCCGGAACTGCCGTTTGAAGGGAATGTCATTGAGGACTGTTTCAAGGTCTATATGCGGGATACCGGGCTGCTGATGGCCATGCTGGAGGATGATTATCAGGAGGAGATCCTGAGCGGGGACCTGGGGATCTATAAGGGAGCGATCTATGAGAATGTGATCGCGGATCTGCTGACCAAGGCGGGCAGGAAGTTGTATTACTTCGAATACCGTTCGCGTCTGGAGATCGATTTTTTCATCCGGTATCAAAAGAAAGCGACCGCGGTGGAAGTCAAATCAGCGGATAATACCAAAGCAAAATCCATGAATTCCATCATTGAAAACTGGAATGTGCCGCAGGGTATCAAATTGTCGTCAAGAAACACAGGTACAAGAGAAAATGTTGTTTGTCTGCCGATCTATATGGTCATGTTCCTGTAAACGTTTTTTTCCCCGCTTCGGGGATATCAAAAAAGTTGTCAGTCGGAACCGTCCCACTGACAATGTCCTCTGACAACATTTGAAAGGATGAATCCGTATGTCTTTTGAGTATCGCATTCTGTCATCATTGGAAAAAGTATTCTGCGATGAGGAACCGGCCGCGGAACCGTTCGAGCTTCAGGGGTTTCAGAACGAGATCCTCAGCTTCCAGATCGCCTTTTGTTATCAGACGGATGACCCGTTCGCGCCGTACCTTCAGGTATCCGCCGGCAGCGACCTCACGGTCCGCGCGCTGCAGGTAAGGCAGGTGCCGGTCCGGCGCCCCGCGTATCAGGATGCCGATGAGCATTATCTGCGGAAGGAACCCGGCTTATTTCCCGATCTGCTGCGCGAGATCACGCCGGTCAATCTGCGCCCCTATCCCGGCCAGTGGGAAAGCATCTGGATCGAGATCGATCCCGGGGAACGCGATCCGGGTGACTATACCGTCGATATCCGGATCACGGATGAAAACGGGACGGAGTATCTGACGTACGCTCAGCCGGTAAGGATCCTTCCGGGCCGGCTTCCCGCGCAGCGGCTGATCCACACGCAGTGGCTCTATACGGACTGCCTGGCCCGGTATTATCATGTACCGGTGTTCAGCGAGGAGCACTGGCGCGTCATTGAGCAGTTTATCCGCAGCGCCGCCGGCTGCGGCGTGAACATGATCCTGACCCCCATTCACACGCCGCCGGTCGACACGCGCGAAAACGGAGAACGGCTGACCACGCAGCTGGTGGATGTTTTCGTTGAGAACGGAGAATACCGGTTCAATACGGATAAGCTGCGGCGCTGGATCAGGATGTGCAGGAACTGCGGCATACGTTACTTTGAAATGGCGCACCTGTACACGCAGTGGGGAGCGCGGCACGCGCCCAAGATCATGGCGACGGCGGACGGCGTGCCGTGCCTGCTGTTCGGCTGGTCAACGGACGCCGGCAGCGATGAGTACCGTCGGTTCCTCAATTGCTATATCCCCGCGATACGGCAGACCCTGCGCGAGGAAGAGGCGGATGAAAACACCTGGTGGCATATTTCCGACGAACCTTCCTTTGAACATCTTCCTTCGTATTCGCAGGCAAAGAAGCAGGTCGCGGAAGCGCTGCAGGGCTGCCATATTATAGACGCCCTGAGCAATTTTGACTTCTACCGTCAGGGGGTCGTTACGGAGCCGGTCGTCGCGACGAACCATGTCCGGCCGTTCCTTGAAGCGGCGGTGCCCGATCTGTGGCTGTATTACTGCTGCGGCCAGCATATCGACCTGTCAAATCAGTTTATCGCCATGCCGTACGAACGCACAAGGATCATCGGCATGCAGCTGTTCGCGTGCCGGGCAAAAGGATTCCCGCACTGGGGATACAATTACTACAACGCCCAGCTTTCCGATTATCCGATCGATCCTTATGCGATCACGGACGGTGACGGATTCACGCCCGCCGGCGATGTGTTCCTTGTGTATCCCGGAAATGACGGCGTTCCCGAAGCATCGATCCGCTATTTCGCCCTGCGTGAAGCCATGCAGGACCTGCGGGCGCTGGAATGGCTTGCCGGCCTGACCGGAAGGGAACATGCCCTTCAGCTGCTGAACGGCATTACCATCGATCAATGGCCGGAGAAGCAGCTGCCGGCGATACGCCGGGCGATCAATGAGGAGATCGTCAGGGCAGTGCAAGTGTGACCAGGGGGCTTTGCGATCGCCCCCTGGACCCCTTCGCATGCACATCTTCTTACTTTTGGGGTTTTGCGATCGGTCCGCAAGCTCAAGAGTCGCAGCTCAACACTGTTGAGACTGCTCCTTTTCGCTTGAGAAACTCACTTTTGAGATTTCCGCCACCGGCGGTCAAAAGTGAGATTTCCCCCTGGACCCCTTCGCATGCACATCTTCTTACTTTTGGGGTTTTGCGATCGGGATTCCTTCGCTTACCATAGAGAACCTAAAAACGCGGCCTCCCAGTCAAGGGAGACCGCTTTTCATATGGGTCATCTTCCGAGCTTGTACGGCCCTTCCGCTTCGTCTTTCCGGTCCAGCCATTGCCCGTCCGTAAAATCCGGAACGGCGACCGGCATGCTGCCGAGGGCGATGCTTTGTTCACTCAGCGCGGTAACGGACATCCATGCCGCCGCGTCATATACATCGATCGGCAGATGCGTTCCGTTCTGCAGCGCTTCAATGAAGGCGCGCAGCACCAGATAATCCATGCCGCCGTGTCCGCCGCGCTTGCCGAAATCGAGGTACTCCTTCCAGAGGTCCGTCCGGTATTCTTCCATATACTTCCGGTCCGGTTCCCAGCTGTGGCTCCAGTCCTCCTCTTTTTGCGGTGTTTTGCCCGCCACATGGATGGAACGGTTGTCCTCCATCCAGATGGCTTTTGTTCCCTGGATCCGGCCGCCGCGCGAATAGGGGCGGGGGAGCGTGCAGTCATGCGTCAGCAGGATCGTTTCCCCGCGGGCGCATTTGATCATTGTGGTGACGACATCGCCCTCATTGATATGCGCCTGTACAAGCCGCGGATCGTCCGCCCGGTTCTCCGCGAGCCATTCATGCAGCCCGGCTGCCTTGCTGGCCATGGAGACCAGGGATACCATGCGGTTGCCGTAGTTGATATCCAGATACCGGGCGATGGGGCCGAGCTCGTGCGTCGGGTATAATTCTCCGTTTCTGTTTTTGAAATGACGCTGACGGTAGTGGCGGTTGATATCGCCGTTTCCGATCTCATCCCGCAGGTCGTGCTCATAGCCGCCCTGACAATGGACCACCTCGCCGAAAACACCTTCGCGGATCATATGCAGCAGGGTCATTTCCTCTTCGTTATAGCAGCAGTTTTCCAGCAGCATGCAGTCTTTTCCCGTTTCCCGGCTCGCGGCGATCAGCCGGAAGCATTCCTCCACGGAGGATGCGCCGCCGACTTCCATGGCCGGGGTCTTTCCCGCACGCATTGCCTGAACGGCAAGATCGATATGCGTTTCCCATCCGGTCATGATGATGACCGCCTCGATATCGGACCGTTCCATGACCTCACGCGCGTTTGTGCAGCCCTGCGCAGGCGCCTTGCCGCCGGATACCTCATTCAGCATCTCCAGCGTTTTTTCCACACGGTCGGCATACTGATCACAGACCACCCGGATCGAAACATCCGGCATGGAGGCGAGCAGCTTGGTCTGATCAAAACCCCGGCATCCAAGCCCGATAATACCGACGGAAACGGTTTTTCCGGGAACGCCCATTTTCATTGCGATCTACCCTCTTTCATGAAATGACGGATCATCGGGCCCGACGGCCGGGCTGGAAAAGAACGGTCAGCGATATTCATCCCCGGCGCCCATGGGGCAGGCGGTACGGCGGCGGTCTCCCGCGTGAACGGCCCGCGTATAGACCGGACAGCCGTTTTCATCCTCCCGGATGATCCCGGCTTTTTCCAGCGCGCGCTTCAGATCCTCCGGCAGGCCGGCGGGCGAGGCGGCTTCATTGATCCGGTCAACGGCATCGGGAAAGCGTGAAAGCAATGCCGGCGAAAGGAAGATGACGGTCTCCGCCATCCAGGCGTCATAGGGGTACGGACGATCCCTGTACGGGGTCAGCGCCAGCACGGTGCAGGACGGTCCCTGACAGGGGGCGGTATCCGCGTCCCCGGCGAACACCGCGTCAACGTTATACGCGAGATGGATATCCGGAATGTTGTTATACCTGTCCGCATGGCAGACCGCGACACCGTTCTCATCGGTCACCGATTCCAGGATCAGCGCCGCGTCGGCCTGCGCGGCGGTATTCACGGCGCCGTCATCATTCCAGTAATCATTGAAGCGGAAACGCACTGTTTTGCCGCGGAGCGGCCCTTCGCGGCCGGTGAGCCGGGCGGAAAAGGCATTCAGATAGTGTGAACGGTCCGCTGAAAGCATACGTTCCAGCGTCAGCGCGGACGCGGCCGGAAGCTCCGGTCCGCCGTTTCCCGCCGTCAGAAGGACCGAGGAGATCAGCATATCGCACTGGCCGAAGGCGTTGTCGCCGCCCTTGTGGCCGTACAGGGCAAAGGTTCCGTCCGGAAGGCGCGTCATGACCGGCTGATAGGGGATCGCGGTCAGCCCGGGCAGGTCCAGCGGATACCAGTTTTCCCCGTTGTCGCCGGAGACCGAAAACCCTTTTCCGCGGCGGCACCCGAGCAGCCAGCGTCCGGAGCTGTCCGGAACGAAGGTCTCCGGCACATAACCGCCCTGGGGATCTACGGCAGGGTCCGCCGGAGCGCCTTTGCGCACCGGGAGCACGGGGCCGGCGATGAATCCGTCCGGCGAGGGCGTGACAAACTGCCTTCCGACGGGCGTGCCCTGCACGTCGCCGGCAATGAAAAGCAGGGTGCCGTCATTCATTTCGGCCATATCGTATTCATGCGCGCCGAGGCCGGGAAGGATATAGCAGGGCTGGGAGAAACGGATCCCGTCTTCCGAAACAAGGAAAAAAGTCAGGATCTTGTTGACATAGGTCTCATCCGGCAGCATGGTGTTGCGGGTCGCCCGGAGATGACCGGGTCCCCAGGGCGTGCCGTAGAGGCTTGCCATCAGAAGGACGGAACCGTTTTTCAGGCGGCGGACCCGCCAGAGATAAGGCGCCGTTCCCTTCAGCAGATGACGCACGAACCGCCAGGTGCTGCCCCCGTCCGTGCTTTCGCGGATCTCGATGCTGTCGGCCCAGCCGGTACCGGCTTCGTTATGCTTGGGCACATCATAGCCGATGATCCTTCCGTCCGGGAAGCCGATATGGCAGAAGCTGCCCTCATCCCGCGGGCAGCGGCCGGTCTCCGTGAAGTGCACGCCATCGGCGGACTGCATATAGACCCGCTGCTTGACCGTGTCCCGGCTTCCGCATTCCACCGAGGCATAGGAGACCGGGACGCCGGCCGCCTCGCCGAATTCCAGCAGCGGAGCGGGCGCGTCATTCCGCCCCCGGAGGACTTCATCAAATGAAAGACCGATCCGTCCGTCCCCGTAGTCAAAAACGGTCGACCAGGCCGCGAAGCCGGGACGGGCCTGCGGCAGATAGACGGTATTCTCGCGTACCGTTCCGTTCCATTGGATCTTCTGAACCATATTCATATCCTTCAGTCGCTGATCTCGACGACCAGATGCTCGATGGCCGTATGACGATGCATATAGATCACATTCAGGCGGCCGTCGCGGTCACGGCACATGGCGGGCTGACACTTGTTGCCCGGTGCGGGCGCGAGGTCGATCAGGTGCGTCCAGGTCTTTCCCTCGTCCTTTGAGTAAGCCAGCGAGAGCGGGCTGCGCTCGTGCCAGTCCGCCACGGGCGTATTGTTATAGGCCATGAGGATCGTTTCATCATCCCAGCTGATCACATCGATCTTAGATTCGTTGTTGACGATATCCGTCGGGACCGGCCGCGTCCAGGTCTTGCCGCCGTCACGGCTCTCCGCGGTATAGGATACCAGGGACCGGATGCCCGCGCCCCAGCCGGTGCTTCCCGGGCAGGTGCGCGTGAACATGCGGATGGTTCCGTCCGGACGAAGGCATAATGCCGGCTCACGGATCAGATTGCCGTCATCCGCCGAAAGGATCGGTCCCTTTTCCCAGGTCATGCCGTCATCATGGCTCAGATAGATCCGGACGGCCCCGAAGTATTTATCCGGAAGCTCGCTGCTGGTAGAGGCCAGCACGATGGTCCCGTCCGGCAGCAGAACGCTGTCATTGGAGGCGTGACCGCTCTGGATCCCGGCAGGGACCGCCGGCTCCCATGTCAGACCGCCGTCTTTGGACCTGCGCATCCATAATTCATCCCGGCCGTTGCACCAGGTGGCGAAGTTGACTTCGGTATCCAGGAACTTGGCGAACAGCAGGATGATCTCGCCCTGCCGGTTGCGGATGAATACCGGATCATGGCAGCAGTAACGGATGTCGCAGCCGACAGCGTCCGGCCCGGACCAGGACGCGGCGCCGGGCTTCAGCACAGAGACCCAGTCCTTGGCGTCACGGCCCATCGGGTCCCCGTTCCATTGCAGAAAACCGCCGTTCCACACGGCGACCAGATTGCCGTTATCCGCCAGCGTCAGGCTGGGCATATGATAACATTGCCGTTCGTCAAACCATTCAACGACCCATTTACGGTCCAGGATCTCGGCTTTCACAGTCAGTCCTCCTTTGTTTTCAGTACGATCAGTATCGCTTCCATCGGCGGGAGCGTGACATCCGCGAGCATGATCCGCCCGTTCTCACGGCGGAAGGGAACATTCCGCCTGTCCTCACCGCGTGAGGAGATCGCGGAAACGGAAAGGACCTCTTCCGCGGTCTCAAGGCAGATCCCGTGCGCGTCATCCATGGAAGCGTTGACAAGATAGACGGCCGTGCCCTCTTCTGCGCGGAAGCTGTAAGGGACCAGATCGGGATGGCCGATGACCATCGGGATGCCGGCCCCGCAGCGGCGGAGCATGTCCTGCATCAGTTCCTGACGGAGCGTATTCCGCAGCATGGGCGGAATATCCTGCGGGCCGTCAAAATGGCAGAACGGGAACAGGATCACCCTGTTATTGACGCAGACCTGCGCGGACGCGGTACGGGCGCGGAACGAATCATGGAACGCGGTATATTCGGCGACATCGGCATCCTCATCGAAGCGGATATCCAGCACATCGCTGCAGGAGATCACGGTGGAGGCGCGGGCGGCGGGCCGGCCGCGGAAGATCTTCCCGTTCGTGACTTGCTCATAGGTATGACCGCCGCCGTTCTGGGGAAGCACCCGGATCTCACGGATACCGGCCAGCCGGCCCAGACCGAGATCACACAATGTTTCTATGGCGTCACCGTTCAGGATCACGGTGTTCCGTTCAAACAGGCCGGTGATCTCCCGCTCCGTATAATTGCGCAGCACCTGACCGGAGAGCGCGACCGCCTGACCGGAGATGTTTATATCCTCCGTGTAGCGGACGGGAATGCCGAAGGACGGGAGCAGACCGGCAAAAAACACTTCCTGCGGATACAGCTCTTCCATCCGTGTTCCTTCCGGTGTGTGCAGGGTCGCGGAGGAATCCTGGCTGCAGAGGATCCGTACGGACGGACCGTCCGACGCGAAGATGCCGGTCTCCTGCATGCGGATCAGGAACGGCTTGACTTCGGAAAGCATCTGCTGATAGTTCTCCTCAGGCACGATCCCGTTTCCGTTCAGGTCAAACAGGTCGATCGTCATGCCCCGCAGGCCGAGCGGAAGGGAGGACAGCAGCTGGAAACGCGTGAATCGCAGGGATTTTGAAAAGAGCGAATACGGATAGTTTTCCAGCTCCGGATAGATCTCGGTGCCGACGGGCAGAAAAGCCGCGCACTGCATGGAGACCATATTGAAATTGCGGATATAGACGGACGGGACCTGCTCCTGATAGGCCGGCAGATGGATGCGGCAGACCGGCGGCTGCCCTTCGGAGAGCGTGTTCAGCAGCAGCGGCCAGGAACGGCCTTCCGCCGCGTGCACATACGGCACGCTGCTCATCAGCCCGATCCGTGAAGATGAAGATACCGCGCGTACGGCATCATGGATCGCCCGCGCGGCGGAAAGCATCGTTTCGCGGCTGACATCGAGCCAGATCTTCCGGTAGGGATGAACGGGCCCCGGCTGAAGGAGCCCCCGGACGAATTCCTCTCTTGTCAGCTTTTTCCCGGCCGCTTCGCTGTAAAGCCTCATGTGTTCTTCACAGAAGCATCCGCCCCAGACCAGGGGGTCATGGTTATGAAGACGGAAATCATCCTCGACCCACAGCACGAAAGCATCCAGGTCGGCATAGCGGGCGTATACGCGGCCGATATATGCCTGCCAGTCGCGGCACAGGGGGCATACGCAGAGAGACGCTTCATGCCCTTCCGGATCGACCATCAGGCGGAAATGCTGACCGTCCTTCAGTCGCTTGCCCAGGTCGGCATGCATCACACTGTGCCACTGATTCACGGACAGGGTGACGCCCGTTCCGGCCAGCGCGGCGGAAAGATCACGCATCAGGGCAAGATACTGATCCTGCTCTTCAAATGTCATATGACCGGTGTTGATCTCTTCCACATTGGCAAACACGGTCACATCATCGATCCGCGCGTCCGGGATGAAGCGCGTCAGCGCCTCCGTCTCCTGCCGGTCATTGAAGCCGGGATCGCAGCAGAAGCGGAACATGTAGCGGAAGGGGATATCTTTTCCGGCGGCGGGACCGGAGGCAAACGGTTCTTTGCTGTTCATTGTTCCTCCGTTTTATCCGGTACGGAGACCGGGAGATCATAGAACGAAAGGCAGGGCATACGCATACAGTCGCAGGGGATGGCGATGCCGGGATAGGCGCGCCACATGCCGTGGACCCGGGGCTTGCCGCCCAGGGGACGGGCGAAGGTGACGGTCAGGGAGTCCTGACCGGTGATATACGAGACGGGCGGGATCAGCCCTTCTTCATCTTCCGCGTCGATGGGCAGATCGGCGCCTTTGACTTCATAGGGATTGAGCCAGTTGCGTATGCGGGAGAAGGTGATCCGCACCGTATCCGGCGCCGTAAGCACGGCGGTTTCGGGTTCGGGCGCGCGGTCATCGTAATACGTCTTTCCGTAAACGGAATTCAGGACCGACCGGGCGCACCGCTCCGCGATAACAAGATTCTCCTGGGCCGCGACATGAATGAAATCATACATGGCAAGGTCCGTTGTCGGGATCACGGTGACCCCGGGGATCTCACGCGCGGCACGGCGCTGGGCTTCACGCACCATGGCCCACTGACGGTCCATATGCTCATCCGAAGTATCCATGACCCGGTTGATCTGGCAGGTGATGAACGGCAGCCGCGGCTGACCGAGCGCCTCACGCGTCGCGTCAACAAACTGCCGGAAGCGCGGCAGGTAGGTCTCCGCGCTGTTTTCATATCCTTCGGCCTCACCCTGATACCAGAGCACGGCCTTGGGATGCAGGTCATAATCGGCCAGCATTTCAAGCATGTTGCGGAGAAGGGCGCCGTTTTCCGCCGGGTTCCACCAGCGCAGCGGCGCGCCGCCGTAAGCGCAGGTGACCAGGCCGATGGGATATCCCAGCTCGCGCTTCAGCCGTTTGGCGAAGTGAAGCCAGGGGCTGTGCCCGGGATTGTGGTTTTCATAATGGCCGTTATGCACGGAACCCGTCGTTTCACCCAGCGGATGCGTCGCGATATCCCAGCGGGCGTTGGGGCGGAGGACATGAACGCCCAGCTCCGGCTCGTCGGCCACCGTATTCTTCGCCCTGCCCGCGGCATTGCTCTGGCCGGCGATCACAAAGACATCGCCGACGCCGAAGTTATGGATCATATCGCCCCGGGTGCAGGAGAGCCCGTCCCAGCCTTCATAATCCATATATGTTTCCAGGCGGTACAATCCGCCGGCGGGGACCCCTTTCAGCGTGGTGTGCCAGTGACCGTCCTCAGTCACTTCGCACAGCTGCCACGGCAAAACGGATTCCCCGGTGCTTTCGAGCGCGACCCGCGCCTTGACCGTGGTCTTTCTGTAGGGTACGGCCTCAAACTGGATCGGGACCTCCTGAGAAAGATGGACCAGATGGTATTCGCCGCTGACATGAATGTCAGCCGTATGATCCGGGCCCTGCTGAATGATCTGCCAGGGGGAAAGACCCGCGGTAACGGTGACTCCGTAATTCATACTGATGACCTCGCTTTTCCGGAGCGGCGCCTTCGAACAGGGACGCGCCCGTAACGATATTGAAAGGATCAGACCATGGCAGCCGCGGCTTCATCGATCTGCTCACGGCGCTTGAAGCCCAGCAGGGCGCTGATCACGCCGGGCTGCTCCAGTGCCCACTGCATAACATATTGGGTCATGCTCACACCGCGCGCGGCGGCTGCTTCAGCGGCGGAATCAATGACCGCCCAGCTCTCATCGGTCAGGGGCTTCATCCATTCGGGCTTCTCGGCCATGCGGCTTCCTTCCGGAACGGGCATGTTCCGCCTGTACTTGCCGGTCAGCAGTCCGCCCTGGAGCAGCTGATACGGCACCACGCCGATCCCGTTCGCGGCGCACAGGGGCAGCATCTCATCAAGCGCGCCGGGATTCAGCAGACTCAGCGCCGGCTGGCAAAGGGCGGGAGGCGCGATGTTCTCCTGCTTTGCCGCGGCCAGAAGCGCCCGCAGCTGATCCGGGGTATAGTTGCTCACGCCCCACGCGCGGATCGTGCCGGCCTTCAGCTCATCGCCCATGGCCCGCGCGATCGCTTCGGGAGCAGTGAAGGGATCATAGCGGTGCAGGTAATAGATATCGACATAGTCGGTGTTCAGCCGTTTCAGGCTGCGGCGCAGCTGGACCCGTATAGCCTCCGGGCTGGTGTTCTCATCCACGGGGTCCTGACCGACCTTCATGCCCACTTTGGTGGCGATGATGAAGTCATGCCGCCGGGCCGAAACAGCTTTGCCGACGATCTCCTCGGCGACGCCGCCGGCGCTTCCCGCGTAGCGGTTATAGCCTTCATACATGTTCGCGGTATCAATGAAGTTGATATCCAGTTCATCGCGGGCTTCCAGAAGAAGCCGCACGGCGTCCGCCTCGGCCAGCGGGCTGCCGAAGGTCATCGTACCCAGGCAGAGGCGGCTGACGCGCATATCGGTACCGGGAATATTCGCGTATTGCATGGTGTTCTCCTTTTTTGAACGGAATTAACGGAAACCTTACAAGCTCTTCACGGAAATCCGGACTATCTGTTCTTCATTGCAACACAGAGATTTCGCGCCTGCGGGCGCGACCAAAGGGCTTTGCGATCGCCCTTTGGAAACCTTCGCAGCGCTCCTTTATCATAGTCTGACTTTTCGTGAAGAACCACCTTACATTCCGGCAGCTTCGTTTTCAATGCGTTCGATGCCGGCCAGAAGCTTATCCAGCGTTTCGGCATCGACCTTGCCGGGATCCCACGAGGACGGACGACGGAAACAGCGTCCGGCATATCCCTTTGCATGCATCAGTTCCTCGAAGGTGTCGATCACGCCGTATTTCCACGCGTCGGCAAGGAACGCGGTGAACTCGTTCATCAGTTTGCTCACCCGGTCGGCATGCCCTTCGGAAACGGATCTGTAGATCCGGTCATACATGACGGGGAAGAGATTGATCCATGTGCCGATGCAGCCGTCCGCGCCGTACATCAGCCCCGGCACCAGCATCTCATCAAAACCGGAATATACGACCTTATCCGGATATTCAAGCATGACGCTGCGAAGCAGGAAAATGTTGAAGTCGCTCATCTTGATGCCGATCACGCCGGGAATATCCAGCATCATGCGGAGCTCCGGCATGCCCGCGGTCATGCCGGTGACGCCGGGGATATAGTAAACGATGACAGGCGCGCCGGCCGCGGCAAGCGCTTTGTAATATTCAACGATCTGCGGCCAGGGCTTTTTCGGCGGAATGCTGGCCACGGCGTCCGCGCCCAGCGCTTTGGCATGCGCCGCCAGCTTCACGGCTTCACGCTGGGTGGTCTGCCCCACGTGCACGATGGCTGCCTTATGCATCGCTTTCAGCCGCGGCACCAGCATCTCAGCCACGCGCATGCGCTCTTCCGTTGTCAGATTGGCGGCGTCGCCGGTGCCGCCGTTGATATACAGTCCGTTAACGCCGGCTGCCATCAGACGGTCAAAATTCTGCTCAAGCGATCCCTCATCCAGGGTATCGTCTTCGAAACACGGGTTGACGATCGGCGCGATAACGCCGCTGAAAATCGTTTTGTCCATAACGGTAATGATCCTCCATCCCGAAGTGATTTTAATAAAAGACGGGGCATACATGACAACGATCGCTGCATGCGGCGCCCCGCCTTTTGTAAGAACGCGGACAAATGCCGCTGTTATCGGTGACCGGTATAACGGATCTTATCCGCGCAGTTCCTTCACTGCTTCGATCAGACTTTCGCACATGATACGCATGCTTTCGTCATCGATCCCGCACCACCAGGGGAAGGAGAAGCTGTCATCCCACCAGTTTTCAAGCACCGGGCAGTCAAACGCGCCGAAGCCCTTTTTCCGGAAAAGAGGATAACGGTACAGCGGGTAATACTGCACGATGCAGCGCACGCCGTATTTCGCCGTCATCAGATCCAGCAGATCATCGCGGGTCTTTCCGCTCTTGCTGCCGTCATAGTGCATGATGTACTGATGCACCACATAACGGCCGCCCTCCACGATGGCGGGGAAGCTGATCTCGGGAACGTCCTTCAGCCATTCACGGATCTTCAGATCCTGCGCGATCAGGGTCTCATTGTTCGCGATAACGCTCTTCAGCTGCTCCGATCCGAGCGCGCACTGCGCTTCGCCCAGGCAGAAGTTCTGGGGCCAGCGGTCTTCCAGGAATTCATCCACATTGCTCATCGCGGGCTTCCAGAAACGGTCACGGGGGCCCTGGAAGGCGCACAGGCCGTTATGACGGATGCCGGGGACCTGATGGGCGATCTCATCATCCTGGCAGACGAACATGCCGCCTTCACCGAGGGTGGTCATGGTCTTCGCGGCGTGGAAGGAGAAACAGCCGAAGTCGCCGAAGGTGCCCACATGCTGACCGTCGATGCGGCAGTCCAGCGCCTGGGCGCAGTCTTCCACGACCTTGACGCCGTGGCGCCGCGCGATGGCGACGATGCGCTTCATATCGCAGGGGATACCGAGCAGATGCACGGCAACGACTGCCTTGGTCTTTTCGGTGATCTTGCGTTCGAAATCATCCGGATCGATCGTCCAGGTGTCCTTGTTGATATCGGCCCATACGATCTTCGCGCCGAGATCGCCGAAGGGGATCGCGCTCGCGCAGTATGTATAGGCGGGGATGATCACCTCATCACCGGGATGGATGTGGCAGAAGATGGCGGCCAGCTTCAGCGCGTTCGTGCAGTTGTTCACGCCGAAGGCGTACTTCGCGCCGACAAATGCCGCGAAGTCAGCTTCGAATTTTTCAAGATATTTGCCCTGCGTCTGCCCCTCGGCATTGCGCATGACGCTGACCACAGCCTGGATCTCTTCTTCGGTGTAAGGATGCTGCATCTGAGGGAAGATCACCCTGAATCCGTCTACCTTGCCGCGTCCGGAAGGATCAGAAAGTTTTTCTGGCATGATAATGAGCCTCCTGTATCATATTGATCATAGGTATCGTTATGTGTCCGGTCTGCCGTCACGCCGGAGGGCCGGGCATGAAGGACAGCGCGCTCCCGAAGGAGCACGCTGCCGCTGAAAAGGATCTGGATCGATCCAACTGATCACTGAGCGTCACGGGCGGCGGCAACAGCGGTATTGATCATATCCTGCAGCTGCGCGGCACCGGCGGCTTCGTAAGCAGCCTGATAATCGGCCCAACCGGTCTCGATATCCATGGTTCCGCCGATCATCTGGGTCAGGTATTCGTTGGTGATGCCGGCCAGCTTGGCGCGGATGTCGGCAGCCTCGGAGGGCAGGCTCACCATGGTGTAGTACAGGGGCATGGTGACGACTTCGTCATTCACGAAGCCCTGGATCACGTCATAAGCATACTGATACAGCTGCTTGTCGCTCTCGGAAGACCAGTTGGCGCTGTTGTCGATAGGATGCATCACAGCGTCCCACCACTCACGGTTGGTGAAGTCCACTTCGTATTCACCGCCGGAGAAGAGGCAGGAGAACCAGACATACTTGCAGCGGCCGTCGCCGTATCCGTAGGGAGCGGTGCAGGCAGCCCAGTAGTCGGCATCGGTCTCAGCATTGTAGACATAGTTGGTGGTGTTGCTGACCAGATCCTGTCCTTCGGCGGAAGCCAGGAACTCGACCAGGTCCAGCACACGCTCGGGATAAGCGCAGGAGGTGGGAACGAAGTAGTGATAGCTCGGCCAGGTCAGGGAAGAATACACTTTGCCGTAAGCGCCGTCCTTGGTCAGCGCGGTGCCCAGGGTCAGGTCTTCATGCTTGGCTTCGGGGTTGGCAGCGGCCCAGGGATTGTTCCAGAAGTCGCGGTACTGTCCGGCAAAGCCGAAACCGAAGTCGGCGGAAGCGATCTTACCGGCGGCGAAGTCGGCATAAGCGTCATCGAAGTCGCCCTTGATGCCGATGCTGTTGTCCAGCGCGCCCGCGGTATACAGGGCAGCCAGCTGCTTGACAACTTCCTTGGAGGTCTCGCTCGTGGTGGCGATGGTCCAGGTCTCATCGGTGCCCAGCGTGCCGTTCATGATGCAGCCGGCCCACAGATCACCGTTGGGAGCGGCAATGGCAGTGCCCTGCGGCAGAGCCAGGGTCTGATCGAAATAGGTCCAGTTGGTCAGCTTGTCGTTGCGGGGCCACCAGGCGACATAGCCCGCGGCAGCGGCCTTGTTGCAGAATTCGATGAATTCATCAACGGTCGCGGGAACTTTGCCTTCGTTGACTTCGTTCAGGATCGCGGTGTTGTAAGCGGGCACGCCGCCGAACACTGCGCCGTCGAAAGCAAAGATGGAGTAGATCGCATAGGCCTTCTCGGCGTCGCCGGTATACATCTTGTTGTAAGCTTTGTATTCAGGCGCGTTCATGATCTTGGCCAGCGTGGGATAACGGGCAGGATCGGCGTTCACGATAGCGGCCAGATCCCATATCAGGTCTTCCTCGGCATACTTCGCGATCTTTTCAGCTTCGGCGAAGGAGGGGAAGAGCTCGGCGGCGGTACCGGTGTACAGTTCGGTGGTCATACGATCGATGAATCCGTCCGTACCGGTATCGTATTCCAGGGTGATGTTCAGCTTTTCTTCGATAGCCTTTTTGATGGGGTCGTTGGCCATGCCTTCGACATCATCGGTGCTGTTGCCGAACTGGGCGTAGCGGATGGTCACATGCTCGCGTGCTTCTTCGGCGCCGGCCATCACGGGCAGGGCCAGAGTGAGCACCATGCACAGAGCCAACAGGATCGACAGGGTCTTTTTCATATTGGGTCCTCCTTTTTCTTATATGTTCCTGCCCTTGCAGGCAGTTGAACAACACATTGAACGGGGAACGGTCATTCCTTCACCGCGCCGAGCGTTATGCCGCTGGTGAAGTATTTCTGCAGGAAAGGATATACGCACAGGATCGGGACCATGGCGCAGATGATCGTGGCCATGCGCAGCGCCATGGGCGGGGGCAGGGTGTTCGTCAGGCTCATGGCGCCCTTGCGGACCTGGTTCATCATCGTCTGATCAACGAGCATGCGGCGCAGGATCCACGCGAAGGGCTGCAGCTCGGGCTTGTTGGCGATGAACATCATATAGTTGTAGTAATCATTCCAGTGGAGAACGGCAATGAACAGCGCGATGGCGGCCAGCATGCTCGAGCTGATGGGGATCACGATCCGGAAATAGGTCCTGACCTCGTTGCAGCCGTCCAGCATGGCGGCTTCCTCCAGCGCCTTGGGCACCGAATAGGAGTAGTAGTTCCGCATGATGATGAAGTAGGTGATATTCAGCGCGCCCGGGATGATCATGACCCAGTATGAACGCAGCAGGCCGAGATCCTTATACAGCATATACTGCGGGATCAGTCCGCCCGCGAAGAACAGATTGAACACGACCAGCGCGTTGATGGTCTTCATGCCTTTGATATGCGTTTTGCTGACCCCGTAAGCCATGGAGGAAGTGATCATGACGCTCAGGAGCGTGCCGATGACCGTTTTGGATACGGAGATCCACATACTGTTCAGGAAGCTTCTGGTGCTGAAGATCGCCTGATAATACTGAAAATCGATACCGCGGGGCCATAACATAACGCCGCCCTTGACAAACTCCGAATATGGGGTGACCGAGGCGACCAGGACGTACCACATGGGATAGATGCACAGAAGCGCGAACAGACCGACAAAAAGCAGAACGAAAATATCGTAGAAATTGAAGTGGAACTTCTGGAGCATCCGTTTCCTGGTAAGGTATTTATCAGAAGCCATACGTCATCCCCCTTTCGTCAGAAAATGCCCTGAACATCCAGCCGCTGGACGAAATGGTTGGTGATCGCGACAACGATCAGGCCCATCAGGTTCAGCACCAGATTCATCGCGGTGGAAAGCTCAAAGTCAGTACCGCCGCCGAGGCTGATGCGGTAGATATAGGTGGACAGCACGTCACCGGTGGACAATACATAATTGTTGTACAGATTGTAGACCTGATCGAAGTTGGACACGAAAAGGCCGGACAGCTGCAGGATGAACATGATGGCCACGCTCGGCAGGATCCGCGGGATCGTGATGTGAAGCATCATGTCCTTCCGGTTGCCGCCGTCGATGGCGGCGCTCTCATAAAGCGCGGGATCAACGCCGGAAATGGCGGCCAGATAAACGATGGTGGAATATCCCGCCGTTTTGATGATGTTGGTCACAACGATAATGCTCCGGAACAGCTCCGGCTTTTTCAGGAAATTGATGGGCTCACCGCCGAAGAGCATGATCACCTGATTGACCAGACCGCCGGTGTCCGTGTTCGAAGGATATTCCAGAAAGACCTGGACCAGGCCGGCAAAGATCACCCATGAGAGAAAATAAGGAAGGTAAACACAGGTCTGCAGAACGGATTTCGTCTTTTTGAGCTTGATCTCGCTGATCATCAGCGCCAGGAACACGTTGAAGGTGAAACCGAAGAGCAGGTTATATATATTGATGATGAGCGTGTTTTTGAAAGCGCGGATAAACTGGGGTCAACCAGCATTTCCTTGAAATGTGAAAGACCTGTCCAGGGGCTGCCCCAGACGCCCAGACGGGGCGAATAATCCTTGAACGCCAGCTGGATGCCGTACATCGGCCCGTAGTCAAACACGCACATGCAGACAAAGCCGGGCAGAATGAGCATATAAACAAACCAGTACTTGCGGATATACGCGATAAAGCGTGCCCCGAGACTGCGGTTATTCGGCTTTGGGGAAATGACAGCTGCGTTCGCCATACGCCCTCCGATTATTACTAATAATTCAGCACGTAATGCAAGTTCAATTAATTCTTATTTCCCTTGACTTTACTGCGGCTATATGTCATAATTACTTCAGATGCTTCCTTCAAACCCAAATATATCAGCTTTACACTGATCTGTCAAGCGTATTTGAACATCCCGCGGAAATAATAAAGAAGAATGAATACTTCAGGAAGATCCGTAAATTATTAGTAATAATTATGCGGTCGGGAGTGACTGATAATGAAAAAAATAGCGTTCATCGGATATGGATTAAGATCGGAATATATGATGAGGGCTTTCCGGAATATCGGCGCGGAGATCGAGGTCTCCGCGGTCGCCGATCCGCGGATCGGGCAGATCCGCGCGAACACGGCCGAAGATCCGTATTTCGCGCATACGCGGTACTATGAGGATACCGAAGAGATGCTGGCAAAGGAGGAACCGGACGGCTTCTTTATCGGCACCAGATGCTCCCTGCACACGCCTTACGCCTGCCGGGTCCTTGAACGTGACCGGCCGCTGTTTCTGGAAAAGCCCGTGTGCGTCACGGATGAGCAGTATGACCGGCTGAAGCGGGCTGCCGAAGGAAAGGAGAGCCGCGTTGTGGTCTCTTTCCCGCTGCGGCTGACGGCCATCGCGGAAGAGATGCGCCGTATCGTCGCGGGCGGTTCGATCGGCCGCGTCGTGATGGTGCAGGCGGTGAACAATGTGCCATACGGGAGCGTTTACTATCACAGCTGGTACCGCGACCCGAAAGAAACGGGCGGGCTTTTCCTGCAGAAGACCACGCATGATATCGATTATATCAATTATATCATGGATGACCGGCCCGCCGCCGTATATGCCCAGACCCGGAAGCTGTATTTCCGGGGCGACCGGCCTGCCGGCCTGCGCTGCCCGGAATGCGATGAACGCTATACCTGCCGGGAAAGCAGCTGGTATGTGGAAAAGATCCTGAAGGAGGAAGTGCAGGGAGACTGCTGCGCCTTTGCCGTGGATACGGGCAATGAAGATACGGCATCGGCGATCTTTACGACTGCCGGCGGCGTCATGATCAACTACAGCCAATGCTTCCTGGTGAAGAAGGGCGCGGCGCGCAGAGGCGCCCGGTTCATCGGCACGGACGGCGCGGCGGAATTCGATTTCAATACCGGTGAGATACGGGAGGACCGCTATCTGACACCGCAGACGGTGATCCATAAATACGATTTTGCCAACGGAAACCACTTCGGCGGGGATGAAGCGCTGGCTTTGGATTTCGTGAATGTGCTGAACGGCAAAAAAGCCGTGTCCGACCTGACCGCGGGGCTGATCAGCGCCGCGGACTGCCTGGCGGCCAGACGTTCCGCGGAGACAGGAAGACCGGTCGACATCAGGTACTGACGCGCCCGTTATCGTATTGCCACTGAGGGAAAAGGAGACGGTTTATGGCAGTTCCCTGCGTTGCCGCGGCGGATGTCGGCACCACCGCCGTGAAGGTATGCCTGTTTTCACGCGAGCTGCGGTTATTGCGCTGCAGCAGCCGCGAATATGCCCTGGATATACGGCCGGGGGGCATCGTCGAAGCCGACCCGGATGTTTACCGCAGCGCGCTGCGGGAAGGCTTTGCCGAGGTGCTGGCCGGCGGGGAATACGATGTATTGGCCCTGGGAATGACGACCCAGGGGGAAACGATGGTCGCGGCGGATCATACGGGAAAGCCGCTGATGAACTGCATGGTGTGGCTGGACAGCAGAGCCGGCCGGCAGGCGGAGTCATTGCGGCAGGTGCTGGATGAACAGGAATTTTATGAAACGACCGGCCTGCCGGGCATTGACGGCGCGCTGCCGCTGGCCAAGCTGAAAATGCTGCGTGAGGAACACCCGGAGATCATGAAAAACACCCGGTGCATCCTGCTGCTTGAGGATCTGCTGCTGCACTGGATGACGGGGCGCTTCGTATCCGAACGCTCGCTCCAGACCTCCACCGGCTGGTTTTCGCTGAAAACGGACGATTACTGGGACCGCGCGCTGCAGGCCGCGGGGGTGGACAGAAGCATTCTGCCGGAACTGGCGGAACCCGGGGAGATCGTCGGTACGCTTTTGCGGGAGACCGCCGAAGAACTCGGTCTTCCGGCCGGCATTCCCGTTGTTGCCGGAGCCATGGACCAGACCGCGGCCGCCCTGGCGATGGGCTGCGACAGACCCGGAAGGATCTGCGAAACGACCGGAACGGCCCTGACCGCGGCCGCCGCGACAAGCAGCCCCGTTTTTTCGGAGAAACACCGGGTGACCGTGTACCGCCACGCCGTGAGGGGGAGATTCATCTATCTGGCGATCGGCAACACCGGCGGACGCGCGCTGACGTGGGCGCGGGACGCGCTGTGCCCCGGGATGAGCTACGATGAGATGACGCGCGCCGCGGAAGGCGTGCCGGCCGGCTCGGGCGGAGTGGTGTTTCTGCCGTTCCTGAACGGGCTGGTGGATCCGGACAACCGGCCGGAAGCCAAAGGCTGCTTTTACGGCATGACCCTTGAAACGGATATGCCCCATCTGATCCGCGGCGTGATGGAAGGCGTTGCCTGCCAGCTGAAGGATCTGCTTGATATGATGCGGGAGCTCGGGTGCGGGGCGGATGAGGTCATCTCGCTCGGCGGGGGTGCTTCCAGCGCGCTGTGGGAACAGATCAAGGCGGACCTGTGCGGCATAAGATTCGTCGTTCCGGATTCCGCGGAAGCGGCCGCGCGCGGCGCCGCGCTGCTGGTGCTGCGGGGGACCGGGCTGATGGAAGGTGAAGGAACGCCGGCGATCGTCCGGTCATATGGACCGGATCCCGAAAACGCGGAAGCGAGCCGCATCTGCGCGGAAAGGTACCGGAGGCTCTACCGGGCGCTGCTGCCGGTCTTCGGGAACGATGACATGCCGTAACGATGTATGGATAAACGCCGTCCGGCCTGCCGGACGCAAAGTGAACGGAGGTAAAGGAACATGAATGACAGAAAGGCGAGGATCGGGATCCTGGCTTTGATGCTGGAAGGATACGAACCGCTGTTTCCCGGGATCATCGAACGCCAGCGGCTGTATGTGGAAGAGATCCTTGAAACACTGAAGGATGTGATCGAACCGGACTTTCCCGGTGTGGCCTGCAGCCGGGAGAAGATGGAAGAATATACCGAAAGATACAACCGTGATCATCTGGACGGGATCATGATCTTCCTTTGCAGCTACGCGCAGGGGCAGTACATCATCCATGCCATGCAGAAGAACACGCTGCCGCTGGCGCTGGCCCTGGTGCAGCCGGAGGAAACGGTAAGGGATGATTTCGAAGAGATCGACCTGACCGTGAATCAGGGCATTCACGGCTCCCAGGACAACGCCAACTGCCTGATGCGTGCCGGGATCCCCTGCGCCTTTTTTGCCGGAAGCCGGCTGAACGGCGAACTGAAAAAGTTTGTGTCGGATTTTGCCGCCGCCGCCCGGACACGCACCGCCATGCGGGATATGAAGATCGGTCTGGTCGGACGCCTTCAGGGAATGGGGGATGTGGTCGGCGACGATATGACGATCTTCCGCAAGCTCGGACCGGAGATCGTGTACGATTCGATCGGTACGGTCTTCCGTTACTGCAGTCAGGTCGGCGGGGATGAGATCCGTGAACGGATGGAGCTGGAACGTGAATGGTTCGATATCGATGAAACGCTGCCCGAAACGGTCCACGCGGACGCGGTGCGTACTTATCTCGGCCTGAAACGCTATCTGCAGGACCGCGGTTATGCCGGGTATTCCGTTCATTTTGAAGAATTCGGCGAAGACGGCCGTTTTGCCAGGCTGCCTCTGCTGGCCGCCTCAAGCCTGATGGCCGACGGCTACGGCTACGGCGCCGAGGGTGACGCGACGGCGGCGATGCTGATGGCTGCCATGATCTGCCTGTGCGGGCAGGCGAATTTTTCGGAAATGTATATGATGGATCTGAAGCGGGACGCGGTGCTGATGTGCCATCAGGGCGAAGGTAACTGGGCGACCGCCAGAAAAGACCGCAAGCCGTATCTGAAGAACCGGGTCCTGAGCGAAGGCGGCCTGGATGATCCGCCGACCTTGCTCTTTACGCCCGAACCCGGCGAAGGCGCGATCATGAGCCTCGTGCAGGTGAAGGGAGATCAGTTCCGCCTCGTTTACGCGCCGGGCAGCATCATGGATGAATGCGGCATGAAGTACAATGATATGCCGTATCTGTTCTTCAGACCCGAAAGCGGCGTCCGTTCATGCATCACTTCCTGGCTGGAAAACGGCGGAAGTCATCATGAGATCGTTCTGCAGGGGAACTATGAGGACAGGATCCGGCTCTGGTGCCGGATGACGGGCATCGAGTTTGTGCGTGTATAAAGCCGCGTCCGTACGGATCGGGCAATGAAAGGAATCGGATGGACCAATGAAACAGTTTGAACGTTCTCTTTCGGACCTGCTGGGCACCCCCTACACGGATGCCGTATGCAGGGCGAAGTCGGTGCTGACAGGGGAAAGATACGAGGATCTGCGGAAGATCGCGGATGAAAAAGTATCCTTTCTGCCGGATGGATTTGAGGCCCGCCAGACGGAGCTGATGGGCAAAGTGGGCGGGCAGCTGCTGCCGCCGTTCGGGGACGGGGAGGAAGGCGCGCCGTCCGCCGCTTACCGGGCGGCGCAGCATACACCCATGGCGCCTCTCGGCGGGCTGGGCGCGTTCCGCCTCGGTGAGGACGGCAGACTTTATTTTACCGGTAAAAGCGAGCACTATCAGCTGAGCCTCGGCCATGACTTTCCGGGCCACCGGCTGCTGGCGCTGGCTGACCGGCTGGGCATTACGAATGCCACACACAACAATACCCGCGGGTTTATCACCAGGACCCTGGAAAGACGGCTGATCGCCGCGGCGAACGGCCTTGATCCGGAGGCGCCGGAGCTGGAGAAGATCCTGGCTGCCCGCGAGCCGGGCGTGCTGAGCACCGTCATCAATCTGGAAACGGGCTCCCTCGCGGTGGAGGCGGCCCTGAAAATGATGCTGGCCCGGTTCTACAGCCTGGACGGCCGTCAAAAGGCCGAATACGAAGGCCGGGTGCCTGTTTTCCTGGTGATGGCGGATCTCGCGGGGGGCATCACGGGCAATTATCACGGCACCACGATCTTTGCCCAGACATTGAGGGGCCTGTGGCCGGAAGTGCGGCAGCACGCGGAGGAGACGGAGCTTTACCGGGTCGTGCCCGTTCCTGTCAACGATGATGCCGCGTTCGCGGAGCTCCTGAAAAAATGGAATGAGGGAGCATACAAAACAGCCGGCTTCTGCCATGAGATCATCATGATGAATTACGGCGGCATCCGCCTGAAGGAGAGCTGGCTGAAGGAATGCTACCGGCTGTGCCGGGAGACGGATACGCCGGTCCTGTGCGATGAGATCCAATCCTGCGCGTGGTATGACGGGATGTTCCTTTTCCGGAAATACGGCCTGACGCCGGACTTCGTTTCCGTCGGGAAAGGCTTCCCCGGCGGAAGATATCCCGCCAGCAAGATCCTTGCTTCCGGGAAATATGATGTGCTGAGCCAGTTCGGTGCTTTGGTGACCAACGGACAGGAAGAGCTTGCGAGCCTGTCCTATCTGATCACGATGGAGTATCTGGAGCAGAACCGCGACGAGATCGGACAGAACGGCCGGTATTATCACGACCGGCTGACCGGGCTGGCGGAAAGATATCCGGATATCCTGACCGGGGCGGACGGCGACGGGCTGATGAGCGCGTTATGCTTCGCGGACGTGGAAAAAGCATCCGCGTTCTGCAAATACCTGAACGGAACGCTGTGCGTGGATGCCAGCGCGCAGACCTATAAACCGAATTGCCCGCCGGCGGTGCTGACAAAGCTGCCGCTGATCACAACACCGGCGATGATCGACCTGCTGATAAAGCTGTTTGAAAAAGCATTGCTGGAAACATGTGTATGAAATAAAGGTTCTTCACGGAAAGCTATGTTATGGTAAAGGATGCTGCGAAGGTTTCCAAAGGGCGATCGCAAAGCCCTTTGGTCGCGCCCGCAGGCGCGAAATCTCTTTGCGGCAAAGAAGAACAGATAGCTCAGGTTTCCGTGAAACCGAAATCAAAGGAACGGATATGAAACAGGATATCATCAAATTCGGCGTGATCGGATGCGGCCTGATGGGCAGGGAATTTGCCAGCGCGTCCATGCGCTGGCTGCATCTGACCGACGATCTGCCGCGCCCGGTGATCATCGCGGCGTGCGATCTGTCGGAAAAGAATCTGGATTATTTCCGCCGCGTACCGGAGACCCGGTATTTCTACAGCGACTATCGCGAACTGCTGGCAAATCCGGAGGTCGAAGCGGTATACTGCGCGGTGCCCCACCGCCTGCACGCGCAGGTATATACCGACGTGCTCAAAGCCGGCAAGCACCTTCTCGGCGAGAAACCGTTCGGAATGGACCGGGAAGCATTCCTGCGGATCCGCGAAGAGATCGACAGGCATCCCGAACTGCTGGTGCGCTGCACAAGCGAATTTCCTTACTATCCCGCGGTCCAGCAGATGGTGAAGTGGTACCGGGAAGAGCGCTTCGGAAGGATCATCGGCGCGCGTTTCGCCATTCAGCACTCCTCCGATATGGATCTTTCAAAGCCTATCAACTGGAAGCGCGTCCGCAGCGAGAACGGTGATTACGGCTGTATGGGAGACCTGGGGATCCATACGCAGCATCTGCCTTTCCGCCTTGGCTTCCGGCCCAGAACGGTAAGCGCGGTCCTGTCCAACCTGGTCACGGAACGTCCGGGGCCTGACGGGCAGCCGGTACCCTGCGAGACCTGGGACAATGCCGCGCTCCTGTGCGAAGCGGAAAACGCACGGGGCGACAGATTCCCCGTGCAGTTCGATATGAAGCGTATGGCGCCGGGCTGTTCCAATACCGTGGAGTATGAGATCTACGGCCTGAAATGCAGCGCGAAGTTTTCAACGGATGATCCGAATGCTTTGTGGTATACGGAGAACCACGGGCAATCACAGGCCTGGGCCAGGCTGCCGATGGGGCAGAAGACGCTTTGGCCGGTCATCACCGGCGGTATTTTCGAATTCGGTTTTTCGGACGCGATGCTGCAGATGTACGCGGCCTATGT
Source organism: Clostridia bacterium (assembly GCA_030536295.1). Classification (GTDB taxonomy): domain Bacteria; phylum Bacillota; class Clostridia; order Christensenellales; family Aristaeellaceae; genus Aristaeella. The sequence goes on from JAUNQH010000026.1 coordinate 25,599, forward strand.
GTGCGAGCTCAGAGGGCTGCCGTGCGCGTTCCCGTGCTTCACGCCGGATGAGGCCGAACTGAGCCATGCGCTGCTGACCGCGGCCATGGAGGCATACGAGCGGAAAACGGTGATCACTTTCTGACGCGGTGGCTGTTGACCGGACCGGTGGAGCCCCGGATGATCAGCTGCGGCGCGTATTCGATCTTTCTTAAGAAGGGGTGGCCGGAACCGTCAGGCTCCAGCATTGAAACGACCATATCGACAGCGGACTCGCACCGCAGCCGCAGGTGATGATCAACGGTCGTAAGCCCGGGTGTGGTGATGTTTGATGAGAAGATATTATCAAAGCCGCACACCGAGAAGTCCTTCGGTACTTTCACCCCGAGCTCGGCAAGCATATTCATGATGCCAATGGCGGTCATATCATTGACGCCGATCAGGGCGGTGGCGTCCGTTCCTTCACGGATGAGCTGCGCCGTCAGCATGCGGCCGATGGAATATTCATAGGGCATGCCGTCTTCGAGCTTATCGTTTTCCGACAGGGAATCGGCGGAAAGGATCGTCAGCCCGTCCGTCACATGTTCGCTTTCCAGCCGCTTCTGGATGCCTTCCAGCCTTTGCGAGCGGGACAGGCTCAGCCTGTTGAGCGGTGTGGAGATAAAGACCAGTTTCCGGTGGCCGGCCTTCAGCAGATAATCGGCCAGCATGGATCCGGCCGTGATATTGTTCAGCTCAACGGAGCAGATGGACATGTCGGGATGCTTTTCACCGATGATCACCGTGGGAATGGTCTTGTTGATCTCCTCCACCAGCTCCGGGAAGCCGGGCAGGAATGTGTAGATGATGCCGCAGGCCGCGGTACCGGCAAAAGTATCAAGGTAGAACTTCTCCAGCTCCGGCTTGCGGAAGCAGTTGCAGACGAAGATATGGTAATTCAGGCTCTGGGCGTATTCTTCCAGGATGCTGATCAGCGTGGCATAGTATTCGTTCATGACCGTGGGGATCAGCACGAGCAGTGTACGGTTATTCACTGCCGGAGCTTTCTTCCGGCGTTCGGGGATCCTGTAATGCAGTTTTTCGGCAGCCTGAAGGACCCGGTCACGGGTCTCCTGACTGAACGTGCTGCGGCCGCTGTTGCTGAGAATGAGCGAAACGGTCGTCTGAGAGACCCCGGCTTCTCTGGCAACATCAGTGGAGGTTATTTTGCTGGAGCAGCTTTTGTTATTACTCATAAAGCCTCCCGGTGGGATCACGGACCGAACGGCCGGATGCCCAGAGTATTGGAACTATCATACTACCGATATTGTTCGGCTGTCAAACAGTCGCTGATATATAACAGGCAATAACAAAAAGGAGCGTTGTCAGAATGAAAAAAGGCAAATATCTGATCATGACCGATATCGAGGGCGTAACGGGGGTAACGACCTTTCCGCAGGCGGAGAACAGCGAATTCGGCAGGAAGATGCTGATGAATGACCTTCAGGCCGTGATCGCCGGGATCAGGGACGCCGGCGCTGAACCGATCGTATATGATATGCATACGGACGGAAGGAATGTAGATCTGACCGCGCTGGATGTGCCTGTGATCATGGGCAAGCCGATCATCGGCGATAAATACCGCGGGATCGGGAAGAACCTTGACGGCCTTTTCCTGGTGGGACTGCATACGATGCAGCATGTGCCCGGGGCGCTGCTGGCCCACAGCTATCTGAGAGAATATGACGCGATACACCTGAATGGAACGCTGGTCGGGGAGATCGGCATTGAAGCGGCGCTTGCCGGCGAACAGGGGATCCCGCTCAAGTTCGTTTCCGCCGATGATCTCGGCTGCAGGGAGGCTGAGGACCTGATCCCGGGCGTGGTGACATGCGCGGTGAAGGAATCGCTCGGCGATACCATGGCGCTGTGCTATCCCCCGGTGATCACCGCGCAGAAGCTGAGAGAAAAAGCCGCGGAAGCCGTGAAGGCCGATGTGGAACCGTGGCGCCCGGGAAAGCCTTATGAGATACGCGTGACATTCTCGGATTGTCCGTATCTGTACAAGATGCTTCACATCCATCCCGAGATCTTTATCGACAACAGAACGGTCGGGATGAAGGGCAGCAGCCTTTTGAAGACCTGGTCGAAGTATCTTGAGTATGAAAAGGAGATGATCCTTGCATGAGCATTGTACTGGGCGTCAACCATCAGTTCATTTTCACGCGGGGAATGACCGATCCGGTGATCCACACGGAAACGCTGAAGGAAGCCGCCGCGTATCCGGAGATCGACGCGCTGGATTGCTGGACCTGGCCCGAGGCGCGCCGCGCGAAGGAAGAAAGCCGGATCCTGAAGGATTCCGGCAAATGGATCAACTACAATATCGGCGACCGTCCCGGTGATGAACCGTGCTTTCCGGGCTCGCCGGATCCGGCCAGACGCGAGAGAGCCTATGATATCCTTATGCGTGAATTTGATCATGCCATGGATTGCGGCGCCAGAAAGATCATACTGGGCAGCGGACCGGATGTGCCGGAGGACCGTGAGACTGCCAAGCGGCATTTCGCGGAGATCCTGGTCCGGGTCGGCAAAAATGTGCCCCGGGATGTGACCGTTGCGGTGGAACCGACCGACCGCGATGTGGACAAGCACTTCCTGCTGGGCCCGGCGAAGGAAACGGCTGACTTCCTGCACGATGTGCAGGCAATGGGGCTTCCGAACGCCGGCATGCTGCTGGACATGTGCCATATACCGATCATGCATGAGACGCTTGAAAGCGCGGTGAAAAACGCCGGGGATACCATCCGGCATATCCATCTCGGAAACTGCATCATCAAAGACCCGCTGAACCCATTCTACGGTGACAAGCATGTCGCGTGGGGCGCCGAAGGATCCGAATACGGGGAAAAAGAGACCGCGATCTTCGCCGGTCTGTTGAAAAACGCGGGCTACCTTGACTGCGAGCACGCGACCGTGACTTTTGAAATGCGCCGTGCCGGGAACCTGGACGCGAAACAAAGCCTGCAGTTCTTTATCGATATCTGGAACCGGGCGCTGGCGGCGATCTGATAACCTTATTCTTCCTTCACATCCAGGCCGATATCCTTCAGCTTCGCGATGAAAAGCGCTTTCCAGCTGTCATCGGTCACCGCGCTGCAGATGCATACGAAGCAGCGTCCGCGAATGACGAAAGCGATCAGGATCATTCCGGCGGTGCCCTGCACACGGGTGGCGCAGCGAACAGAACGGATATGATCGGTCAGGTGATCCAGCTCCATGTCACCCAAAAAAGTCAGAACGGGATAGCCGATCTCATTCGCGGTGGGCGAAAGGTCGGCTTTTTTCGCGTCTATCGTCGGCAGGGCGTCAAACCGTTTTCTGTTTTGCACCGTGTTGATGCACTTCGGGATCCAGAATTCCTCGCAGTCCTGCAGATACTGCATCCCCTTGACCGCGCTGAGCTGATCCGTGAACGCGCGCGCCATCAGCTTTTCGGAGATGCGGAGCTTGTAGCCCGTTGTACAATTGCGCAGCGTATGCGTGCATCCGAACCGGGAACGCATATCCATCGGGCAGGTAACGGTGATCTCTTTCTTTTCCCCATGGGACGCGTCACGGATGGCGGCACCCAGAATGAGCGACAGAATGGCCTGTACCGAACCTTCGGCCTGCCGCGCGAGCTTCATGGCGGTCTGCATGGAAAAGCTGATCACGGATACCTTCTGATCGTCATTATCGACTTCATCATCGGTGAACAAGGGAGTCTTCGGAACGTTGAACGGAAAACGCCGCGCCGGGACCGGGAGCTGTTCGAGATAAGCTTCCGGGTCGCTGTAATCGCAGAGCTTGTTCTGCTTCATTCCGGAACCGGCAATGTCTCCCTTCAGACGCAGATAATGCTCCAGCAGGACACGGAGCAGTGTTTTCGCGCCCGCGCCGTCTGTCAGACCGTGGGAGACCGTTATCCGCACCGTATCGGCGAAATAGCTGACGGAAAACAGATACGCCTGCGTTTCCGCCTCGGGAACGGCGATGTAATCATCCAGACACACGACCCTGAACGGACGGCTGCACGGAACCAGCACATAGCGGGAACGGTCCGGCGCGCTTTCAAGCGCCAGCGACAGGGCGGGCAGATCCCGCAGAAGCAGTTCGGCGGCTTCCTGCAGGTATTCCGGAACAACGTCTTCGGTCAGCCTGACCGCAGTGCGGATGCTGAGATCCGAATGACTTTGGTCCGCGTACAGATAGTAGAATCCGGACGTGATCTCATAGTGATCCGCCATTTCCGCGGGACGGATGCCGGAAAGCGCTTTTCCGGCATGTTCGCGTGACGCTTTCGCGATCTCCGCGGGGGTATCATAACGCAGTATATAAGAAGCTTCCGGGATCTCATCCTGCAGCGCCGCGGCGATCATCATGGCGTCCACCGAGTCCCCGCCCATGCGGCGGAAACTGTCTCTGCGGCCGATGGGAGTGACTTCCAGCCACTTCTCCATTTCGGCTGTGATCCTTTCTTCCAGCGGATCCGCGGGCGGCTCATACGCGATGTCCGAACCGTGAAGATCAGGTTCCGGCAGTGCCCGTTTGTTCATTTTCCCGGTCGGAAGCAGCGGGACCTCACCGATCGCGACATAACAGGCCGGAAGCATGTAGGAAGGGAGCTTCTTTTTCAGTTCCTCACGCAGCGCGTCTTTGTTGAAACTGCAGTCCTGCGGATAATAAACACAGATATAGCCTTTGCCGTTCTTGCGGGTGAAGCCTCTCGCGGCGCACCACGGCAGACCGAGCGTTTCCCTGACAACGGCCGCGATCTCATCCGGCTCCACCCGGTTTCCGTTGATCTTGATCATGTCATCTTTACGGCCGAGAATGACCAGATCCCCGTCCGCGTTTCTGACCGCTATGTCGCCGG
>JAUNQH010000082.1 GCA_030536295.1 Clostridia bacterium
CTAAAAAACTATAATAATGTTTGGTCACGTTTGAGGTGATGACATGAGTCTTGACGTAGCTGAGGCTCTGGCTCATCCCGGTCAGGAATACCGGTTCCATGATCTGCAGGCCATTGCGGATCAGGAGATCTGCGGCGACACGGTGAGGATCGATCCGTGTATCGTTGAAGGTACTTTTATGGCGGATGACGATGGCAACATCAGTGTCAGAGGATCTTTGGAGACGACGGCGCACGCACCTTGTGCCAATTGCCTTGAGGACGCGGAAGCAAAAGTCGTGAACGACTTTGATGAAACGTTCATTCGCAATGGCGATCCCGAAGATGATGAGATCTTCGCCTATGAAGGTCACATCGTTGATATGGAGAAGCTGATCATGTCATACGCCGTCATGGCGCTGCCGATCCGCTTCCTCTGCAGGGAGGATTGTCCCGGACTCGAATACCATGACCCGGGCGATATGCACGTTACGGATCCGAATGTTCAGTATCCGTTCGCGGCGCTCAGGCAATTGCTGAATGACAACGAGGAGGTGTAAGAATGGCTACTCCCAAAGGAAAAATTTCCAAAGCTCGCAAGCACAGCCGTCAGGCCAACTGGAAGCTGACCCTGCCGGGTATCGTTGAATGCCCCCAGTGCCACAAGATGAAGCTGGCTCATCGCGTCTGCAAGAACTGCGGTTATTATAACGGAGTCCAGGTCGTCGTTAAGGACGAGGAGAAGGACGCCTGATCGGCTTCCCTTTCTGACAGGACATACACTCGCGGATGAAGAGGAGTACTTCGCGCAGGTGCCTCAGAGAAGGCTGCATTTTGGTGTGAGCAGCCGGCATTCGAACGGAGGAAGGTCGCTTCTGAGAGCGGCGGATGAATGATCAGTCCGTCGCGGGTGCGCCCGTTATCGCGCCAGAGGCAGTTTTTGTCTGCGAAAAAAGGTGGTACCACGGAACATCTCCGTCCTTTGGACTGAGATGTTCTTTTTTTATTCTTGAGGAGGGAACGAACAATGACAGGAGCAGATATGGAAACCAAATTCGATCCGCAGTCGATCGAAACGGATATCTATAAAGCATGGGAAGAGAGCGGCGCCTTCACGGCCCACCGGATCCCCGGAAAGAAGCCCTTCACGATCGTGATGCCGCCGCCCAACATCACCGGGCAGCTGCACATGGGCCACGCGATGGACTGCATTCTGCAGGACGCGCCGATCCGCTACCACAGGATGAAGGGCGACCCGACCCTGTGGCTGCCGGGCACCGACCATGCCGCCATCGCGACCGAGGTGAAGATCGTGGAAGCGATGCGCAAGGAAGGCCTGACCAAGGAAGGCATCGGCCGCGAAGCTTTCCTGGAGCGCGCGTGGAAATGGAAGGAAGAGTACGGCGGACGCATCGTGAACCAGCAGCGCCGCATGGGCGTGAGCTGCGACTGGAGCCGTGAGCGCTTTACCATGGATGACGGATGCAGCCGTGCCGTGATCGAGGTGTTCAACCGCCTGTATGAAAAGGGATTGATCTACCGCGCCAGCCGCCTGGTGAACTGGTGCCCCTGCTGCAAGAGCGCCATCTCCGACGCGGAAGTGGAATATGAAGAGCAGGCCAGCAATTTCTGGCATCTGCTGTATCCGGTGAAGGAGACCGGCGAGAAGCTGGAGCTGGCCACGACCCGCCCCGAGACCATGCTGGGCGATACCGCCGTGGCGATCAACGCGGAGGATCCGCGGTACGCGCATCTGCACGGCTGCCATGTGGTGCTGCCGCTGCTGAACAAGGAAATACCGATCGTGTGCGACGAACACGCCGACATGACCAAGGGGACCGGCGTTGTGAAGATCACCCCCGCGCATGACCCGAACGACTTTGAAGTGGGTCAGCGCCACGACCTGCCGCTGGTGCGCGTGTTCACCTATGACGGACACATGACCGG
>JAUNQH010000067.1 GCA_030536295.1 Clostridia bacterium
TAACTATCCGGATGAGCTTTCCGGCGGGCAGATGCAGCGGGCGGCCATCGCGCGCACGCTGGCGTGTGATCCGGAGGTGATCCTGTTTGACGAGCCCACCTCGGCGCTGGATCCCACCATGGTGGCGGAGGTGGAGTGCATCATCCGGCAGCTGGCGGATGAGGGCCGCACCATGATGATCGTGACCCACGAGATGGAATTCGCGAAGCATGTAGCGAACCGCGTGTTCTATATGGATCAGGGCGGCATTTATGAGGACGGCACGCCGGAGCAGATCTTTGAACACCCGCGGAAGGAGCTGACGCGGCGCTTCATCCGGCAGCTGAGCCTGCTGGAGCTTACGCTGGAGGCGGGCAGCACGGACTTTGTGAGCGTGGTCTCCGATCTGGAGGCCTTCTGCGAAAAGAATATGGTATCCCGCCGGACCGCGAACCGCGTCGCGCTGTTCCTGGAGGAGCTCGTGTTCAACACGGCGCTGCCGGCAATGAAGCCGGGCGAAAAGCTGCTGGCGGTGCTGGAGAGCACGCAGCGCGGACAAAATGTGACCGTGACCGTGAAGGAAGACGCGCCGGGCGGCACCCTGACGGAGAACATCCTCGGCGGAATGGACGAGATCTCCCGCAGGCTCACCGCGTACAGCGCCAGTGACTTCAGAATGGAAGACGGAAAGATCACGGCATCGTTCTGAGGCATGATGTGAATGACACGCGGCAGATCAGAACAGGGTCCGTGATGCAAAGCGGAGGAACCGGAATTCTTTGGGTATTCTCAGTGAAACAAGCAATAACAGGAGGCAGCAATGAAACGGAAGCATATCGTGGTCATGATATTGGCGGCAGCGGCTGCAATGCTGCTGATCATCGTGATCATACCGCATACGCATACCTGGAATATCCATTCGGCGGAAAGGCAGTTCAGGCTTCATGAACAGACCTTTACTGATCATCTGGAGGACACTCCCGTCATATGCAGCGATCTGAGGGCTGTCGGAACATGCATGACGTCCGCCGGTATAAACAAACCGGTCATGATCCAATTGGATGGTTCATCCTTCTTCGTTTATCATACTGCAGGATATGGAGATCTCTATCAGTATTCCTATGATTACGGCATTATCCGGTCAGACCGTCCGGATGTATTAAGCGGCATAGACGGATTAACACTTGAACCGCTGGGTGAACAATGGTACGTCTATTGCATCAGACGACCGCAGTTCTGATCTGTTTCCCGGCAGGAAAGGGACGCTTGCGGCATCTGCCATGACCGCACGGCATCAGCTGTACCGATGATATTCCGGTACAGTTTTTTTATGGCTGCGAACATGATGACCTGAAACAGGACAACAGCAGCGATCCGGCACAGTTTTTGGCGAAAATAAAAAACTGAATTTTTCTTCAAACGGTGCAACGTTTTTGCAACGGAGGGGGTGATATGATCAACGCGTCCCAAGGGACACGAAATGAAATCAACGGAGGATGAAAGATATGAAGAAGATAATTGCTCTGATCATTGCCCTGGTCACGATCCTGTGCTGCGCCGCCACGATGGCATCCGCTTCCGAGTATGTGGGCGGAAGGGACACGAGCCTGCTGAACCCCGCCTGGGTCAACACACAGGACGGCAAGCGCCTGAACCTCCGGGCATCCGTGAACGGCACGATCCTCACCCGGCTGGATACCGGCACGAAGATCTGGATCCTGGACTTCGTGAACGGCGGCGAATGGGCCGAGGTGATGCTGCAGAACGGAAAGACCGGCTACGTGATGACGAAGTTCCTGCAGGAAGGCAAGCCCGGCAAGTACGACCTGACCGAGCGCGAGGATAACTTCGTAACGATCGCCAACCCCTACACCGTGACCGCGAAGGCGCTGAACAACAAGACCACCCAGAGCGTGGGTTTGCGGACGAAGGCCAGCAAGAGCTCCAAAGCGATCCGCCGCCTGAACGCCGGTGACAAGCTGACCGTGCTTGCGGTTGGCAACACCTGGATGAAGGTGAAGGACGTGAAGACCGGAAAGACCGGCTACGTCGCGAAAGACTATGTCAGGTTCTGATAAAGATAGATCAAAGAGACTCAGACAGAAATGAAAGGAGATGCAAGCCATGATCTTCCCGCCGCCCCGCAGAGTTATCCTGCCCCCGCACGGCTGAACAGAAGAATGAGCACCCTGCACCCTGCCCAAAGACCGGGCAGGGTGCTTTCTTAAGCTGTCCCAGCTGTCCCATGGTCCGGTGGGGCCCCAAAATGGACTAAAATTGAAAAGTTGACAATTGCGGTTCGAAAAGATATTGAAAAGTTGGAAAAAATGTGTTAAGAAATGATTGAAAAGTTGAACGGAGGTGGGAAATATGCTCTACAGGAAGATAGAATCCTTGATTGATGAGCATCTGAGATCCGGTTCTCAAAAGATTCTGCTGATAGACGGGGCACGTCAGGTTGGTAAAACATATATTATTCGTTATGTCGGAAAAAGGCTTTTTACCAATTATATCGAGATCAATATGATAGAGGATTCACTCGGTGCAAAGCTGTTTGCCGGTATACGAAGCGTAGAGGATTTTTATCTGCAGCTCAGCATGATTGCCGGTGACAGAATGAAAGAAAAGGAAAACACGCTGATTTTTATCGATGAGATCCAGGCATATCCGCAGTTGCTGACATTGCTGAAGTTTTTATCGCAGGACAACAGATACACGTATGTTGCCAGCGGATCTCTGCTTGGCGTAACGCTGGCTGATACATCGTCAATTCCGATGGGCAGTATCCGAAAAGTCAAAATGTATCCGCTTGACTTTGAGGAATTCCTGTATGCAAACGGCATGAATGACATTGCCGTTACCGCTATGCGCGGCAAGTATGAACGTCTGGAAGCACTTGATGGATCCATGCATCAAAAAATGATGGATATGTTTCGCAAATATTTGCTGGTGGGCGGTCTCCCGGATGCGGTCAAAGCATATATCGAATCAAAAAACATTCAGAGAGTCCGGGAAATTCAGAATGAGATCCGTGAATATTACGCGGCGGATGTGTCAAAGTATGATGCGGAAAGAAAACTCAAGATCCGGCGGATTTATGATCTGATCCCTTCAAATATGGAGAACAGAAAAAAACGTGTTGTCGCACAAAGTATCGAAAATAAAAAGGGAAAGATATTTGCTGACTATCAGGATGAATTTGAGTATCTGATCAGTGCCGGAATCGCGCTGAATGTTCAGGCAATATCCAATCCGGTATTTCCGCTGATCGAATCAGCCGGTAAGAATCTGCTGAAACTCTATCTGAATGATGTCGGAATTCTGACCGGAATTCTGTACGGGAACAACATCCGTGCCGTTCTTGATGATGAATGCAGTATCAATCTTGGATCCGTTTATGAGAGTGTTGTGGCGAGCGAATTGGCGGCACATGGACATAAGCTCTTCTATTATGATAATCGAAGCAAGGGTGAGGTCGATTTCCTGATCGATGATTATGACAGCTTGTCCGCGGTTCCGGTCGAGGTTAAGTCCGGCAAGGATTACACCGTTCACAGCGCTCTCAGCCATTTTGTAAAGAATGATGATTATCATATTCAGAAGGCTTTGGTCCTGTCAAACGAACGAATGATCAAAACGAACGGAAAGATCACCTGTCTGCCTGTTTATGATGTCATGTTTTTATGACGCGTTCCCTGTTGTATACGCCGGACCGGGCAGGGCGCTTTTGAGGTCTCCGTGCGGTATGGTTTGTTTGCGGTCCCGGTGTTATGACGCGGAGCCGGTCAGATACAGGATCAGGGAATCGATCTCATCATCCGTCATGCCGGTATTCCGCAGATATCCCCGGGCGCCTTCCTCCAGCATCTGAACGGAGATATCAGTCCCCTCCGGAACGCCCGCCAGCCACTCCGCCATGTCCAGAAAGCGGACCTGCACGTTGGCGGCGTACTTCTCCGGGGTATCGGCAGCGTTGATGCCGTAATAGTTATCATAGGTGATCATATAATCGCGCTCAAGCTCTTCGCGGGTCGCTCCGGCCAGTGCTTCCAGCAGGATGCATACGAAACCGGTGCGGTCCTTGCCCTCCGTGCAGTGGATATAGACCGGCCGGTCCTGCTTCATCATGGCCCGGAGACCGTCCGCCAGCGCGGCGGCGTAATCCGGATCGCGGTATGCCGCGGTGAGCCCCAGACAGGCGGCGCTGCCCTCACTGTACAGCTCCTCAAACCGGGAACCGGCAAAGAGCGGGTAGGCGGCGGCTTTCTCGCTCGTGTCCGCCAGGTCGAGGATGAACCCGATCCCGGCTTCACGGATCAGGCTGTCCGTGATCGCGGCACGGCTGTTCCGGTCATCCACGGGGCTGGCGCCGCGGTAGAACATCCCGGCGCGGAGCCTGCCGCCGGACAGCTGACGGAAATTGGAAAACACGATGTCGGAAGCGTACGTATCGCGGTCATTGCTGTATACGGCGCTCAGGCTTTCTTCCACGGTGAGATATCTTCCGGCCTCCAGCAGGGTGACGGTGACGGTATCGCCCGCCGCGGTGCCGGACCGCGTCCACATATCTCCCGTGTTCACGTATGTGAATGCCGGATGCGCGTAGCCGGGATACAGAACGATCGCCGGGCAATCGGTCTTCGTGTAATACCCTGTATAGACCGGCACATCATCCAGCACAAAACCGTTCGAAAGCGCCACGCTGCAGCTGTCTCCGGGCATGAAACCGTCAGCGGTGAATTCCGCCGGGGTGCAGCCGAAGAACACGGCGCCGAATTCCGGATCCTCCAGCGCGTCATAGGTGACCGCGAGGGGAAGGTCTTCCACCGCGGCGGACAGACAGGCTGCCGGCAGCAGCATCAGCACCAGCAGGACCGGCAGAAAGCTCCGGCGGAAGAATGAAATACATTTACGCATGTTTTTTGCTCCTTTACTGAAAAGGTCGGACGGACACTGATGATCTGACAGAATTATACATCATTCCGCGTTGAAATGCTATATGTATCGGCGGGTTGGTCTGCGCGGCAGCGGACCGGTGTTTTCATTGACATAAAACACAGGAGTAAGTATACTCAATGAAAGAACGTGATGCAGGAACGGAACTGCGGAAAGGTGACAATGGGGACTGTCCCCGTTGGCACCAATGACACACTGAAGGAGAGATCAGGATGGAAGGCATGCCGATGGATAAGTGCACGATGGAGCAGGTGAATGAGCATGTATGGATCATGCGGGATGAGCACAATGACACCTGCTATCTGGTGGTCGGTGAGGATAAGGCGATGCTGGTGGATACGATGTGCGGCTATGTGAACGTGCGCGAGGCGGCCGAGTCCGTAACGGACAAGCCCCTGATGGTGGTGAACACCCACGGCCACGGAGACCACGTGTTCGGAAACCTGTGGTTCACTGAAGCCTGGATGCATCCGGACGATCTGCCGATGGTCAATGAGGCGCTGGAGGATCCGCAGGTTCAGAAAGCGATGCGGGAGGCCGGCGCGGGCAACTTCTACTTCCATCCGGCGCGTCAGGGCGATCTGTTCGATCTGGGCGGCTTGACCGCTGAGATCATTGAGCTGCCTGGCCATACGCCGGGCGGCATCTGCGTGCTGCTGCGTGAGGACCGGATCCTGTTTACCGGCGACAGCATCAACCGGCATCTGTGGATGCAGCTGGACGGCTGCACGTCCCTGAAGGAATACGGTGAGAAGCTGGACGCGGTCGCGTGGGTGAAGGAGAAGGCGGACCGGATCCTGCACGGCCACGCTTCCGGACCGGAGCCCATCAGCCTGATGGATGACATGCGCCGCGGCATCGCGGAGATCGTTGCCGGGGAGACTGCGGATGACAGCGATTATACGTGGTTCGGCGGAGTGTGCCGCCAGCATCCCTACGCGGAAAACAGCGTGATCGTATACGATACGAAGCTGCAGAAATAAGCATCACAAAAGGCAGCTGCCGGCACGGCGGGTGTCATTGGGGACAGTCCCCAATGACACCCTGTCGGCCGAAGATGTTGGAAACCGGAGGAGATATACATTGAAAAAGCGCGTGATCCTGCTGATGATCCTGGTTACGGGGCTGATCCTGTCCTTCTGCGCAGCTGAGGGAGAAGGCGTTTTCCTGCGGCTGGACGGCGTGGAAGGAGACGCGTCCGAAGGGGCCCACGCGAGGTGGATCGAAGTCATTTCCTTTTCCATGCAGACGACGCGGGACTCTTCCATCACGATGACGTTCCGGCATCCGGAGGATCGCGGCGCGGCGCGGCTGGCGGAGGAAAAAGGATTCTGGTCCGGGTCAGGCGTACTGGAGGTGTGCGTAAAAGCCTTCGGAAAAGACAGCGCGCTGCAGCGCGCGGAGCTGACGAACATACAGGTCGTGAAAACGGAAAACGTTTATGACGGCGGCAGCATGCAGGATGTAACGGTGCGGATCGAAAAGGTGGAATGGTCCTTCCCGTCGGGCGCGCCGGACGGACGCGGCGGCCTGCAGGAGGTCGTGCTCAACCTGGACGGGATCGGCGGCGATTCCGTGGTGGAAAAGCATGCCGGATGGATCGATGTCTTGTCCTTTACCGCCGGTAATGATGTCAACGCGCAGGTGACCGGCGGAGAGATGACCTTCCGGCACCCGGTCGACAGCGCGACTCCGCTGCTGCAGGCAGCGTGCATGAACGGGACGATCATCGGAAACGGCACGCTGGACACTGTTGTCGTGAAAAACGGTGCGAAGATCGTTGCTTCCTCCGGTACGTACGGGCGTATGAAGGTCATGGGCACGGAAGTGCACATGGCGCAGCTGGCAAACGGTAAGACCGCGGCCGTGGAGGAGGTCACCCTGCTCTACAACAGTGAAAAGTGGTCTGTGGCGAACGCGCCGGACGCGCCCGCGCCTTCAGGCTCCGGTCATTATTTCCTGCAGCTGGATTCGGTGAAGGGCGGCTGCGGTGAAGAACGTTACAACGGCTATATCGACGTATTGTCGTTCACAAAAGTGTGGGAAACGGAACCGGTCCTGAGATATGTGCGGCCCGGAAAGGGTAAACTGACCTTTGTCCACGAGGTCGACAGCGCGACGCCCACACTGCGGGAATACGGCGACAGCAGTACAGGCATCAACGCGGGAAAGCTGTATGTTGTGGAAAACATCGATGGCGCCCTGACTGAAAAATACAAGGATATGCTTGATGATCTCCGGGTCACAGGCACGAAGATCTACGCCGAGGAAGATCCCCGCAGGCGCGGTATCGTACGGCTGCTTGAAGAAGTGACGCTGGAGTTCGGCAACGACAGCTGGTCATCACTCGTGAAGGCTGATCCGCGCCCGGATGGAAGCAATATCTATATGCGGCTGGACGGCGTGGAAGGCGAATCGCAGGACGGAAAACACGCGAACTGGATCGATGTGGAGGAATTTTCCACCGATGACAAAACAAAAACCGTGGATATCATCCGCCGCAGCGACAGGGCCACGGCCGGGCTGCTCCAATACTGCCGGAAAGCCCCGTGGATCGGCAGCGGCAGGATCGAGGTCTGCGGAAGAGTGGGCGGACAGAAGATCGTCGTGGCGGCCCTTGATATGACGGATATCCGGATATACCGGGAGGCTGTGACCGGTGAAATGACATACGGCAGCGAACCGGTCATCAAGGAGGAAGTCGGGCTCGTGTGTGAAGCGATGAACCTGGAAACGGATCCTTCAAAGCTGAATCCGCCGCAGCCTGTACCGCCCACAGGCGATGATATGCCGCTCGTGCTGTATCTGCTGCTGCTGTCAGCCGCGGCCGCGGTGTGCGGTGTGATGGTGAAAGCAAGAAGATACTAAGGTGTCAAGTGGGTGTCATTGGGGGTGTCATT
>JAUNQH010000027.1 GCA_030536295.1 Clostridia bacterium
GCCTGCAGGCGTTCCTCTTCGGCGGCCTTCATACGCGCAAGCTCCTCGTTCGCCTTTTTCGCTTCTTCCTCAGCAGTGGCACGGGCTGCCTGCTCGGCGGTGAATCTCGCTTCTTCGTCCGCCTTGCGCGCGGCTTCCTCTTCGGCCTTCAGGGCTTCTTCCGCCTCAGCCGCGGCCTGCGCTTCCGCTTCTGCCTGCAGGCGTTCCTCTTCGGCGGCCTTCATACGCGCAAGCTCCTCGTTCGCCTGTCTGGCATCTTCCTCAGCCCTGATACGGTCATCCGCTTCGGCCTGCAGCCTGGAAGCTTCTTCGGATCTGATCCCTGCTTCATAATCGGCAGTGATCGCAGTCATCAGTTCCCGGACACGGGGATCCTGATCCGAACCGGCCAGTATTTCGGCGGCCGTCTTCAGGTCGCCGGCTTTCCATGCGCTGACCGCATCATTGTATTTCCGGTCTGCGGAAAGATAGTTCCGCACACAGAAGAACAGAGCCGCCGCCGTGATCAGGACCAGGGGCAGGACCCACAGCGCGGGGTGCTTCTTCGCTTTCTTTATTTCCTTCAGCCTATGTTCAGGCATCTGCATCATCCTTTCGGTACTTACTGCTTTGATATTCCGGTACCGCATTATTCTACCATAAAAGCGCGTGAAAGCAAAAAATCAAAAATGTTTCAAAATCTTTAAATTTTTATGTTGACATTTGAAACAATTAGTGTTAGTATATGCAACGTAAGGGGGGCGACGGAGTTGGACAAAGCCAGAAACGGCAAGCCGATCGCGGTGATGACAACGGAAACGGGCAGGACATATGCCGACATCATCCGTTCGGCCAGGCAGGCCAGAAAGATGAGCCAGGATGAACTGGCAGCCGCGGCAGGGGTCAGCAGAAACGCTGTTGCCGGGTGGGAAACAGGGCATTCCAGACCGGACCTGAATTCCGTTCGCCCGCTGTGCAGGGCACTGAATATCTCCCTTGACAAATTCTTCGGCGGTACGGAAGGAAAGGCATCCGGCGCGCGGCGCATGCTGGACAAGTATCTCCGGCTGGATGAGGATGACCGTGAAACGGTGGAGTGCCTGATGGACGCGCTGCTGGAAAAGCGGCAGCGGAAACGCGGCGCGGTGCTGCATTCCATCGTGACCCTGTATGAAAGCGATCTCGGTGCCGCGGCAGGCTTCGGCGGAACGCTGACAGAGGCGCAGGGAGAATCTGTACAGCTGCTGCGTGACAGCATGACGGAGCAGGCGGACCTGATCATTACGGTCAGCGGGCGCAGTATGGAACCGACATTCTTTGACGGAGACCGGGTACTGGTGAAGCGCACGGAAGAGATCCGCCCCGGCGAGATCGGCATCTTCCTGGTGAATGACGAAGGCTACATCAAGGAGTACTCACCGGAAGGGCTGAAGTCCCACAATCCCGCATACCCGATGATGCGGTTCGATGATGAAACAACGGTACGGTGCTACGGGCGCGTGGTCGGGAAACTGAATGATGAACAGATCCCTACGGGGGAGCAGCTGAAACAATATGACGAAGCACGGCAGAACGGAAGGAGCGAATGACAATGATGTTTATGAAGAACCGCAGGAATAACCACGAAACGAACGGCAGCGCGCAGCACGGTCAGGTCATTGATTTCGTTCCCGGGCAGCGGGAAAGCGGCAAGCCGGAGCTGGCTCCCTGGCAGTATGTGCAGATGGAGTATGACCGTGTCGGTCTGCCTGCTCCGCTGGATATTCCGGAGTTCGAGACCAAGGAGGACGCGGAGATCTGGCTGTGCCTGGATATGCGGTATAACCGCAGGCTGCGTGAGATGAACAGCGGATGGTGCGCGGTGGTGTGAAGCAGCCCGCCGCGGATACGGACGCGTTCATTCGCGGACGGTTTCATATATAAAGGATCCATGAAAAAAGCAGAGGCGGCTCCCGTTACGGGGACCGCCTCTGCTTCTGCTATGCCCGGCATGAAGAACGTGTATTTACTGATCCGGCTGCGTGCGGCCGGGCGCGCCGCTTTCCGGAATGCTTTTCAGGTATTTTTCAAAAACGGGCCGGATCGGCGGGGAGATCATTGACATTTCGATCGCGGACGGTTCGAAGAAGGACAGCGCTTCGATCTCCTCCGGCTGGGCGGTCGGCTCTCCGTGATATTTTGTGCACAGATAGATGATCTCAAAATTTGAGACTTCATCCCCGTTGGGATAGACGTAATGGGCCTCCGGACCGGAGTTGACCATGAAGAACGTCAGCTCATCCGCCTCAATGCCCATTTCTTCAAACAGTTCCCGTCTGGCGCAATCCTCGGCTTTTTCATCGATCTCGCATGATCCGCCGGAATAGCCCCAAAGATGGTTGTCTGTTCTCCTTCCGAGCAGTAAACGCCCTTTTTCGTCAATGACCATGACACTGGCGGCACACTGGATCAGTGTTCTGTGTCCGACGATCTTGCGAAGGTCCATGATATATCCGTTCATTTGACGCAATACCTGCCTTTCCGTTATCTTCACCCTGTCATACTTTTCCGGTTGGACAGGGAAACCTCAAGCCTGTTTCCAGACGTCCCCGAACACGCGGAGCGCGTTTTGAAAGAAGATCTTATCGATCTCGTTTCCACTGAAGCCGGACGCGGAAAGCGCGTCGGCCAGCCGCTGCATTCCTTCGCAGCCGCCGATCTCAAGCACGGAGGAGATCCCGTCCATGTCGCTGCCGATGGCAATGTGATCCGTACCGATCAGGTTCCGGATATACCGGATATGGGCGATCATGTCATCGAGGGCGGAAAGATGCTGATCCTGACGCGTGTCCGAAAGGAAAGCGTGATAGAAGTTGATGCCGGCAACACCGCCGTGCGCGGCGATCTGCTTCAGATGTTTGTCCGACAGATTCCGCGGATGCCCCGCGACCGAACGCGCGTTCGAATGGGAAGCGATGACGGGGGTGGACGGTCTGACGGTGCTGAAAACATCATCAATGCCCGCGTCTCCCAGATGGCTGATATCGATCAGCATCCCCATTTCCTCCATGGCACGGACAAACTCAGCGCCGCGGGCCTTCAGCCCGTGTTCGGTCTCCGGGACCGTACCGATCGCTTCACCGGTCTGCGGATCATACACCGGCCGGTTCGGAAACGCCAGACCGTTTTCATGATTCCAGGTCAGGGTCGCGATCCGGACGCCGCGGTCATAAAGCGCGCGCAGACGCGCGGGATCATCCATGTATACGGCGCCTTCCTCCGTGGAGCGGATCGCGGACAGAAAACCGCCGCTGAAATTGCGCCGGATGTCTTCGGCGGTCAGCGCGGGGCGGATCAGATCCGCGTTGCGCTCCAGTTCGGAATCCAGCAGGTCCAGCAGACGCGTGACGCAGTCCCACGGTGTCTCTCCGCGTTTTTCCGTTTCCATCAGCTCGACGAAAGACGCAAAGGTCTGTGCCATGGCACCGCCGCGGCGCAGTCTCTGCAGATCGATATGCAGACTGTTTTCCCGCAGGGAGGATGCTCCGCCGGAGGCGATCGCGGAGATGGTGTCGCAGTGCAGGTCAATATAAGGGATCACAGGGCATCTTCCTTTCTTCGGGATACGCGGCGGGGAAGTGCCGTGCCGGCATCCGGAGATGACGCGTTTTGCGGTATTATACGCTGAAAAGGGGATCCCTGTCATCCTTTTTTTCGGAAGGTGCGGAAAGGGAAGACGGCAGCCGGTCGTTTCCCGGCTGCTGAAAGCGTGAAAAATTACGGGAAACGGTCGTATCCGCCCCGCGTGAAAGCGGAAGAATGAAGCAGCGTTTCCGGACCGATAACGCTTGAAACACCCCGGAAAACAGACTATAATAGACCGGAACGGAACGAACGGAGGAAAATGGCTCTGTGAAGATAGATCCGACAGTGTATCACGGCAGACCGGCGGAAAAACGGTCCGGTCAGGAAGACGCGATATATGACCGGCTGGAAGCGCTGGATATTCCTTTTGAACGCGTGGATCATGAGCACGCGGACACGATGGAGGATTGTCTGCTGATCGAAGGAACGCTGGGCGCGTCCATCTGCAAGAATCTGTTTCTCTGCAACCGTCAGCAGACGGATTTCTATCTGCTGATGCTGCCGGGCGGAAAGGTGTTCAAAACGAAGTATCTGTCAAGTCAGCTCGGATGCGCCAGACTGTCTTTTGCCGGGCCGGAACAGATGGACCGGCTGCTGCATACCGTGCCCGGATCGGTATCCGCCCTGGAACTGCTGTTTGACACGGAAAAACAGGTGCGGCTGCTGATCGACGCGGAACTGACGGATGATGAATACATCAGCGGGCATCCCGGGTTTTCCACTTCCACGGTGAAACTGCGGCGTGAGGACCTGCTGCGTTATGTGAAAAGCACCGGGCATGAGCCGACGGTGATCACGCTTCGCACGGATGAGGGAGAATAATCGGATCGGGGGACAAACGGTATGGCTTATCTGTATGAAACACATATGCACACCTGTACGGGAAGCGCCTGCGGCGTAAGCACGGGCAGCGAGCATGTACGCTATTATAAGGACATCGGATATACGGGCATCATCATCACGGATCATTTTTTCCACGGCAACACGGCTGTTGACCGGACACTGCCCTGGGAAAAGCGGATCGACATATTCTGCGCCGGATATGAAGACGCGCTCGAGGAAGGGCAGAAGGTCGGTCTGGATGTGTTTTTCGGATGGGAACAGAATTTCAGCGGAGACGAGTATCTGATCTACGGGCTGGACAAGGCCTATATGAAGGCGCATCCCGAGATGGAATTCTGGACGAGAGCTGAACAGCTGGCGGCCGTACACGAGGCCGGCGGTTGCGTGATCCAGGCGCATCCCTTCAGGCTGCGGCAGTATATGGACAGGATCAGGCTCGGTGATCGCTTCGCTGACGGTATTGAAGCCGCGAACGCGGGCAACCGCGCGGTCGAGGACGCGCGCGCGCTGCGCATGGGCCGGGAAAAGGGACTGGTGATGACCGCCGGATCGGACAATCATCATTCACCGTCCGACCGCGGCGTATTCGGTGTCGCGCTGGAAGAAAAGCTCACCTGCATCGGGGACTATGTGCGGCTGATCCTGAACAAAGGAACCATCGGGCTGCATGTGCCGGAGGAGCGCTTCGCGATCACACCGGAGGTCATCGCGCTGGGTGAACCGGATCAGGCATGGGTCCTTGACGCGGACGAGAATATCGTTCGTACGGACAGAAACTGGCTTTTCGACGCGTGATGATCCACGCGTCCTTTTAATATCTGAGCAACGGGAGCGGCAAAGTGGAGATAAAACGCTACAGGGTAACAGGAATGAGCTGCGCGGCATGCAGCGCGCGGGTGGAAAGAGCCGTGAGCTCCGTGCCCGGGGTGACGGCCTGTACGGTGAACCTGCTCACAGGCATGATGCAGGTGGAAGGAAACGCCGGGGACGAGGCGGTGCATAAAGCTGTCGCGGACGCGGGATACGGGATCGCCGGCATGGATGACCGGACGCGGACGGAGCGTGAGGACCGTGAAACGCCCGGAATGGTGAGAAGGCTGATCCTTTCCGCTTGTTTTCTGCTGCCGCTGATGTATCTGAGCATGGGCCATACCATGTATGGCTGGCCGGTGCCGCCGGTGCTGGCCGGTCATCCGTTCAGGATCGCCCTGTGCGAGGCGGTGCTTGCGCTGACGGTGATGATCATTAACCGGCGCTTTTTTATCAGCGGTATCAGAGGGGTACTGCGCGGCGCGCCGAATATGGACACGCTGGTCGCCACCGGTTCGGGAGCCAGTTTCCTGTACAGCCTTTTCGTGATGCTGACGCATGAAGAGACGGAGATAGCGCACGGGCTCTATTTTGAATCGGCGGCGATGATCCTCGCGCTGGTCACGGTCGGAAAAACACTGGAATCCCTTTCCAAAGGCAGAACGACGGACGCGTTGAAGCACCTGATGATGCTGGCGCCGGATACCGCGACACTGATCCGCGACGGAAAAGAGATCACGGTTCCGACGGAACAGGTCGCGGCGGGAGATGTGTTTGTATTGCGCGCGGGTGACCGCGTGCCCGTGGACGGTACGGTCACGGAAGGCGCGTGCACGGCGGATGAGGCGGCGCTGACCGGTGAAAGCCTGCCGGCGGAAAAGGTTCCCGGGGACGAAGTCAATGCCGGAACAACGGTTTCATCCGGCTATGCGCGATGCCGGGCCGTGCGGGTGGGAACGGATACAACGCTCAGCGGCATTATCCGCCTGGTGGATGAAGCGTCCTCGACCAAGGCCCCCGCGGCAAGAACGGCGGACAGGGCAGCCGGCGTCTTTGTTCCATGCGTGATGGCGGTCTCGCTGATCACGATGACGGTCTGGCTGCTGACCGGGAGCGGGATCGAAACCGCGCTGACGCACGCGGCGGCTGTACTGGTGATCAGCTGTCCGTGCGCGCTGGGACTGGCAACGCCGGTCGCGATCATGGTCGGGATGGGGGTCGGCGCGAAACACGGGATCCTGTATAAGACCGCCGCCGCGCTGGAAATGTCCGGCAGGACCGAGATCGCGGCGCTGGACAAGACCGGTACCGTGACCGAGGGCCGGGCGGAAGTGACGGATGTGCTGCCCGGCGAAGGCGTAAGCAGGGAAGAACTGCTGACATATGCCTGCGCGGCTGAAAACGGAAGCGGGCATCCGCTTGCAAGAGCGATAACGCGTTTTGCCGCGGAAAACGGGATCTTTCCGGAAGAACAGCCGGTCGGACGGCATGAGACCGTGACCGGGAACGGACTGCGCGCCTCTGTAAACGGAAGGACCGTGACCGCGGGCAGCGAGGCCTTCGTATCACGCGGCACCGCGTTCACGGAAGCTATGCATGAAGCGTGCGAACGGTTCGCGCGTGACGGAAAGACGCCGGTATGCTTTGCCGATGAGAAACGGCTGCTGGGGATCATCGCGATCGCCGACAGGATCCGTGATGACAGCCCGCGGGCGATCGGCGAGATGAAAAACCTTGGCATCCGCACGGTGATGCTGACGGGTGACCGGAAAACGACCGCGGGAGCTGTAGGCGTAAAGGCGGGAACGGATGAAACGCTGGCGGAGCTGCTGCCGGCCGGCAAGGCGGAACACGTGCGGAAACTGCGCGTAAAGGGCCGGGTCATGATGATCGGCGACGGGATCAACGACGCGCCCGCGCTGACGGGCGCGGATGTGGGCGTGGCGATCGGCGCGGGTACGGATGTCGCGATCGACGCGGCGGACGTGATCCTGATGAATGACAGCCTGAGCGACGCCGCGGCTTCTGTAAGACTCGGCCGCGCCGTGCTGCGCAATATCAGGCAGAATCTGTTCTGGGCATTGGGATATAATCTGATCGCGATCCCGCTGGCGGCCGGTATCCTGACGCCGCTGACGGGCTGGACCATGACGCCGATGCTTGGCGCGGCGGCCATGAGCTGCTCCAGCGTCGCTGTGGTGCTCAACGCGCTGCGGCTGAACCGGTTCGATCCTTACAGCGCGGCGAAGGACCGCCCTGTCAGGCAGACCGCGCGAAAACTGTATACATACCGGATCGGTGTGGACGGGATGATGTGCCCGCACTGCGAACGGACAGTAAGGGAAGCGCTGGAAAAACTGAACGGCGCGCTGCAGGCCGAAGCGGATCACGAAGCGGGAACGGCCGTGCTGATCAGCGAAAAAAAGATCCCCGCGAAACAGATCAGGGAAGTGATCGAACGCGAGGATTACGGTGTGACGGATGTCGTGCGGGAAGTGTGACGCATAATAAAACGGGAGAGGACCGGTGTGATCCCCTCCCGCTTTTGATCATCGGATCAGAAGCAGCCCTGAGCCAGCATGGCTTCGGCGACCTTCTTGAAACCGGCGATGTTGGCACCGGCAACCAGATCATAACCCAGACCGTTCTCTTCGGCTGCGGCCGCGGAGGCGTCATGGATGTTCTTCATCATCTTCTTCAGCTGCGCGTCAACTTCTTCGGCGGTCCATACGAGACGCTCGGAGTTCTGCGCCATTTCCAGACCGGAAACACCGACGCCGCCGGCATTGACAGCCTTGGAAGGAGCGACGATCATATGCTTCTGCGCGCGCAGGAAGTTCAGCGCGTCATTGGTGGTGGGCATGTTGGCGACTTCAATGTAATACTTGCAGCCGGTCTCAGCGATCTTCTGCGCCCACTCGAGGTTGACATCGTTCTGGGTGGCGGAGGGCATCATGACATCGACGTCTTTCGCGGCCCAGGGCTTGCTGCCCTCGACAAAGGTGCAGTTGAACTTCTCGGCGTAGGACTTGCAGTGCATGGGATCCTTCTGACGCATCTCAAGGATGTAGTTCAGCTTTTCTTCGGTGGTGATGCCTTCGGGATCGTATACATAACCGTCGGGACCGGACATATAGGTGACCTTGGCGCCCAGCTCGGCAGCCTTCTTCATGATGCCCCAGGCAACGTTGCCGTATCCGGATACAGCGATGCGCTTGCCTTCAATGGAGTCATTCTCATGCTTGAGCACTTCGCACAGATAGTACACGGCGCCGTAACCGGTCGCTTCGGGACGGATCAGAGAACCGCCGTAGCTCAGACCCTTGCCGGTGAGCACGCCGTTTTCCCATACGCCCTTCAGACGGCGATACTGGCCGTACATATAACCGATCTCACGCGCGCCGACGCCCATGTCACCGGCGGGAACGTCCACATCGGGCCCGATGTAGCGATAAAGCGCGGTCATATAGCTCTGGCAGAAACGCATCACTTCAGCGTCGGACTTGCCGGCGGGATCGAAGTCGGAACCACCCTTGCCGCCGCCCATGGGCAGGCCGGTCAGGCTGTTTTTGAAGGTCTGTTCAAAGCCCAGGAACTTGATGATGCTCTCGTTCACATTGCGCTGGAAACGGAGACCGCCCTTGTACGGACCGATAGCGCCGTTGAACTGGCAGCGCCAGCCGCGGTTGGTATGCCACGCGCCGTTGTCATCCATCCAGACGACACGGAAGGTGAACATGCGTTCCGGCTCGGTCATACGGTTGAGCAGATCAGCCTTTTCATATTCGGGATGCTTGTCGATCACGGGTTCCAGAGAGGAGAGAACTTCTTCAACGGTCTGGATGAATTCGGGCTCATTGGCGTGCTTCGCCCTGACATTTTCCAGGACACTTGCGAGATATGCGTTCATTGAATTACTCCTTCCAAAGCAAGATTTCGACGGAATTATAACACCCGCGGGACCTGTTTTCAATTTGGCGGGGCTAAAAAACATAAAGACAACAGGAAAACAGAATCGTATCCGCCCGGAGGATCATCTGCCGCGCCGCGCGGGCGAATGCTTCGAGCGCAGCATCCCCTTCAGCTCATCCAGCGGGGAACGGGGGCCGGCGCTCCTGCGCGTGATCTCCAGGATCCTGTCGCCGTAACGGTTCACCTTGAACGTGCCCATGCCGCTGACCTGCAGCAGCTCCTGACGGTTGCGCGGCTTTTTCGCGCACAGATCCCTGAGCGTCGCGTCCGAGAAGATGATGAACGCCGCGACACGCTCTTCGGAAGCCAGCTGCAGCCGCAGATACTTCAGCTCGGCCAGCAGCTTTTCGCTGTCCGCGGAGGAACTGCCCGCCTCGGCAGCGTCCGGTCGCATGGTGACGCGCCGCCTGCCCTGCAGCACATCGCGCGCGCTCTCCGTAAGCCGCGGGATCCCGTCCGTTACGGTGATCACTTTCAGCCGCTCCAGCAGCTGAAGCTCCTTCATGATCCGCCTGCGCGGCACGTCCTTCATGATGCCCCATGTGGTGAGCGCGGCGAATCCGTTCTCATCCGTCGCGGCGCTGTCCTTCGCAAGGAGAATGTCAGCCACCGTATCCGACGGCACGCTTTGCCCCGCCCGTACGATACAGGAGAGGATCTTCCGCGCGTCCTCCGATACATCCACGGCTCCGCACAGGCTGCTGCAGTTGGAGCAGTTGCCGCAGTCGGCCGGCGCGTTCTCGCCGAAGTAGCGCAGGATATACCGGCGCAGGCACGAATCGCATTTCGCGTAGTATGTCATCCGCTTCAGCCGTTCACGGTCCTTTTCCGTTACGGAGGCCTGTTCCTCCGGCGTCAGATCCGGGTTGGGATCACGGTGCTCGATGAGCCACTGCGCCGTGAACGTATCCTTCGGCGCGTAGAGCAGGATGCAGTCCGCGTCGCAGCCGTCGCGGCCGGCGCGCCCTGCCTCCTGATAGTATGCTTCGACCGACTGCGGCATATTGTAATGGATAACAAAGGATACATTGCTTTTGTCGATGCCCATGCCGAAGGCGTTTGTCGCGACCATGACAAGCTTTCTGTCAAACAGGAAATCATCCTGATTCTGCCGGCGTTCTTCCGCGGGCAGACCGGCATGGTATCTGACCGCGGGGATCCCGTTCGCGCAGAGCATCTCATGCACGGATTCCACGTTCCTGCGCGTGGCGCAGTATACGATGCCGGATCGCCCGTCGCGCTCGTGCAGGAGAGACAGCAGATACTCATCCTTGTCCGAAGGCTGACGGACGATGAAGCTCAGATTGGGCCGGTCAAATCCGGTCGAAACGCGCAGAGGATCCCGCAGGGCAAGATATCTGACGATGTCATCAGTGACCTGCGCGGTGGCGGTGGCCGTGAAAGCACCCACAACGGGACGCTGCGGCAATCCCGCGATGAAACCGGCGATCCGCAGATAACCGGGACGGAAATCCTGCCCCCACTGGGAGATGCAGTGCGCTTCGTCGACCGCGACAAAGCTGATCTCCGTATTCATACACATCTCACAGAAGGAAGGTACCGTAAGCCGTTCGGGTGCCACATACAGGATCCGGTACATGCCGCATGACGCCTGGAAGACCGTTTCGCCGAACTCGGCGGGCGACTGTGAACTGTTCAGATACGCCGCGGAAATGCCCTGGCGGTTCAGCGCGTTGACCTGATCCTTCATCAGGGAGATCAGCGGGGAAATGACGAGCGTGAGCCCGGGAAGGATCAGCGCTGGCAGCTGATAACACATGGATTTGCCCGCGCCCGTGGGCATAACGCAAAGAGCATCCCGATGATCAAGGATGCCCGTGATAGCTTCTTCCTGCCCGGGGTGAAAACGGTCATAGCCGTAGACCTGTTTCAGTATCTCCTGCGGTGTCATAACGCCTCCGGTTTACAGATAAAGACAGGCGGAGCCGATGCACAGCAGCGCCGAATAATAGACGATCATGGTGACGGCGGCAAAACGGTTTGATTCGGTAAAAAGCAGCTTGCGGCAGACCATGGCGTCGCTGAGCGCGAACAGCGCAGCGCCGGCGGCGGTGAGCCAGCCGGTGATGTTGTACAGCGCGAGACCGCCGGCGATACCGCTGCCCGCCATGATGCACAGCAGCGCGCAGTAGATCGCGAAAGCCGGAATGTACCGGCCGATCCGTGCACGCCATCTCCAGATCAGATAAGCGCCGATGGCCATCAGGCAGATGATGCAGATCAGGTGCGGGAGTGTGAAGCCCGCGGCTGTGATATACCACGCGGTGAACACGATATGCGCGCAGCCGAAGCAGCCCATGCCGGCGGGGAATACGGTCTCCAGCAGAAAATCGGCTGCGCAGCACAGCAGAAGCGCGATCACGCAGATCCACGCGTGCTCGTCAAGCTTCATGGCCGCGATGAGCGCCGGAATCACCGCGCAGAGACTTCCGAGACTTTTGAAAACGGCACTGAAAGGTCTGTTGACCGGTTTGAATGTGAGAAACATCGGCAGACAGACGCACAGGCAGACGAAAGCACAGCCCGCGATGACCAACGGAACACCTCCTGTCAGTTTTCAGCTTCCTCCGGAAGCCAGGGCATCAGGAAACGATTGATATACCAGTCTTTGCTCTGCAGTTTCCACGAAAAGGATTTGGTCTCCTCACGGTCCCGTTCTTCTTTCGGAACTTCCGACAGGTTCTTTGTGTTGTCTTCCGCGTACATATCATAATCGTGGACATACATTTTCACCCTGTTGGACATGTTGCCTTCAATGGTGGTGATGCGGAATTTTCCGTCGCCCAGCGGAACAACGTCATAAACGAGACCGACATGCGTGGTCCTGTTCGCGGATTTGCGCACGCCGTAGATCACCAGATATCCCTTCTGGGGCATGATCCCGGCGCGCGAGACGATCTGGAAGCCGCGGAGCAGCTTGCCGGGCGTTGATTCCTTGACATAGAACAGCCCGCTTACAGGTCCCTCTTCGCCTTTTTTGAGGTCATTCAGATCCGAAGTGGGGATCCCCGCTTCAAGCATGCACCAGGTGGTGAAGCCCGCGCACCATTCCCATTTGTAATTGTTGCGCCACTTTGTGTATTTGTTGGATTTCGGCAGCGTTTTACCGTTGAGCGTTTCCCATTCGTTATAGGCGATGTCCAGCATTTTGCTGATCTCTTCCGGCGGCTCGGCGACTTCCGTTACCGTTTCAACGGGTGGCGGGGTGGCCGTGGCTTTCGCTTTTTTGGATGCCGCGAGAGCGGAAGGGACACACGCGATGATCATCGCGGCGATCAGGCAGAGACAGATGATTCTTTTCATGGGTTTTACTCCTTTCCGAATACGGTTACCGGCTGTTGGTCCGCAGCAGGTATCCGAAAATATCCTTGGCCACGAGCGCGGATGTTGTTCCGCCTGTCTGGCCGTCATCAATATCTTCCGTCAGCACGCACAGCGCGTAAGGAAGGCTTTCATCGGCGCTGTAGCCGACAAACCAGCCGTAAGTGATGTCTCTTCCATCCAACGAGGATTCCGCCGTGCCTGTTTTGCCGCGTATGTCCATACCGCTCATATTGGCGCGATATCCGCTGCCGCCGTCCTGCACGACATCCTTCATATACTGCTGCAGGACCGCTGCCGTTTCCGGGCTGCACGCGGTGCGGTATGCTTCCGATGAAAAGGGAAGGACCGATGAGCCGGCCTGTGACCTGACCTCGCGGATCAGCCGGGGCTCCATCATGACGCCGTTGTTGGCGATGCCGGCGGCGACCAGACACATATGCAGCGGTGTCGCCAGCAGTGTGCTTTGCCCGAGCCCGCTCATGGCAACTTCATAATCGGAGCGGACTCCGGTGGGGTAGACGCTGTTTTCGACCACCAGATCCCTGAACAGAACATTGTCGTTGAAGCCGAAGTTTTCAGCTTCGCTGCGTAGACGCTCGTCCTTGAGGTGCAGGGCCAGTTCCGCGAAGTAAGGGTTGCAGCTGAGCTTGAAAGCCTTACGCATATCTTCGGCTTCATGCACCTCACCCGAAAAATCGTGGATCGTGTGCTGCCCGTCGACCTGCAGTGAGCCGGCACACCAAAAAGCCTCTTCATCCTCGCTCAGTCCGGCACGGAGCGCCGCGGCGGCTGTGATGATCTTGAATGTGCTTCCGGGAGGGTACCGGCCGCGCGTCGCCCTGTTCCAGAACGGCTGACCGGTCTCATCGATCGCCTTCACGCCGATATCGGCGGGGTCAAAAGTCGGCAGTGAAACAACGGCCAGCAGTTCTCCGGTCTTCCAGTTCATCACAACGGCGGCTCCGTTTCTGCCGCTCGTGACCGGATGCGAGGCATAGTATACCGGAATGTTCGCGCATAGGGCGCTGTCCAGTGTGAGAATGACATTGTCGCCTTTTCGGGTGCCGCCGGAAAAGAGGCTCCGGATCAGATCCGGAAGATTCGAACGAAATCCGTAAAGGTATTCCGTCATAAATGACTCGACACTGTTGGCGACCTTGTTCTCCGGACTGCCGACCGTATGAACGACGGCGCTGCGGACGGCCGCGTCCGGATGGTATACACGGCTGCCGTCCTCAGCGGTGGAGGCAAGGACAACGCCGTTCCGGTCCAGAATATCGCCGGCTATGACATTCTCCTTCTGCGCGGCGACACGCGGGTTGTGCGAGGAGGAAAACCAGCGGGTGCCGTAATTCACGATATTGTAGGCGCCGTAGAGCATGAGCGCCGCGAAAAGGGCAAACAGAAACAGCGCCAGTAGCTTGAAACGGTGGCGGAGCTGCTTCATCCGGTCCCCTCCTTTCGGTCATGCTGTCAGTCAAGTCCATCGGACGCGATCCCGGCATCCTCTTCAAGATCATCCTCGTTCAGACTGGCGACGCCCTGCAGGAGACCGATCAGGCACATGGAGGATACAAGGGATGTGCCGCCATAGCTGACAAAGGGAAGCGTTACACCGGTGAGCGGGATTAGCTTGATCACGCCGCCGATGATCACAAAGGTCTGCAGACCGATCAGCACCGTGCAGCCCATGGCGGTCAGCGCGTGAAAGCTGCCTCGGGCGGCCATCGCGATGACCGTTCCGCGCCAGATCAGCGCCACGTACATCATCAGCACGCACAGACCGAAGATCACGCCGAACTGCTCACAGATCACTGAGAAAATGAAGTCTGATTCAAAAACGGGGATGGTGGTGGGCGAACCGAGCCCCAGACCGACACCGAGGATCCCGCCGCTGGCAATGGCCATCAGGCTCTGCACCAGCTGATAGCCGGAATTGTCATAATCCGACCAGGGATTGCGCCATACCGCGACCCGGAGCCTGACATGCGCGAACAGCCTGTAGCCGAGGACCGCCGCACCGCCGCCGGCTGCCGCCCCGAGGAGCGTTACGGCCGTGTTGCCGGAGGAAGCCCAGTAAAGAAGCAGCGCGACCCCGAAATACAGCAGCGCTGTGCCGAGATCCTTCTGCAGCATCAGCAGACCGAGACAGGCGGCGGTAAAGAGAAAACAGGGGAGCATTTTCCGCCTGCTCATGAACCAGCTGACTGAAAGGATGAGAGACAGTTTGACAAGCTCACTCGGCTGCATGGACGCGCCGGCGAAAGAGATCCAGTTGCGCGCGCCGTTCTTCTCCTCACCGATGAGCAGCGGCAGCGCGAGCAGCAGAAGTGAGAGCGGCATCAGCGCGATCGCCGGGAAACGCCACGAACGGATGCCGCGGATCAGATAGATGCAAATGACCATCGCCACAAGACCGATCCCGTAGGCGATGACCTGATGGCGCGCGTAGACCGGCTTTGTATCATACAGGATGAGCACGCTCAGCGCGCACAGAAAATTGGTCAGCGACAGCAGAAGCCTGTCCGCCGGGAAAAGGCGCGGCAGGAGACTGACGCCGAGTGTGATCATCACCGGGACCGCGCCGGCAAGGATCAGCCCGTTCCAGTTCCATTCGGCAAAGGACCAGCCCTTTCCGATATTGTCACGGCAGAACAGCAGCAGGAACGCCAGAAAGAAGAACAGCCGCACGGTGCCGCACAGACGTTTGCCGGCTTTCAGGGAGGCTTTTTTCTTACTCACTTCGGCCCTCCTTCCATCTGTCCGAACGGCGGGACCTTTTCGGCGGATCCGACTCCGGAGAGGACGCGGCCGGAACAGGCTGCGCATAGGGAGCATCGGGTTCGTACGGCGCCCCGGGACCGGTGCAGGTCTGCGGAACAGCTTCAGGATAAGGAACCATATCCGGACCGGGCATCACGGGACCGTTAAAGGTCTGCGGAACCGCTCCGGAATAAGGAGCCGCGTCCGGAGCCTGCACCGTGACCGGCGGCATGCCGGAAACCGGGCGGTACATATCCGGCGTGAACGCCTGCTGTACAGGCACGGGGGGCGTATCCTCCATGCGAACGGCAGAGCGCCCGGCACTGATGCCGGAAAACAGCCGAAGGCGAAGCACGGCATCGCCGACTTCCAGCACGGAACCGTGAACCATCGGATGTTCGGAAAAGCGGGAACGGCAGTTCAGCAAATGCCCGTCGACAGACGCCTCGCATCCGCTGCGCGGGATCACGAGCAGACCGTTTCCGTCCTCAAAACGGAGATCAAGATGACGCTTTCTGACGCCTGAACAGGGGATGACCATATCACATCCGCGAACGAAACCGAGTACGCCTTCACGCGGAACCGGCACGGACATCCCTTCGGGCAGGTCGCCCGAACCGCGGAGCACGACAAGCTCGCCGATCATGCCCGCGTCCGGGAGCGCTCTCAGGCGTCTGTGCTTTTCAGCCCTGTCCTTGCGCAGCCATAAAAATGAGCGCAGAACGATCACGACCCCCAGAAAAACAAAGAGGTAGCGCGCAGCGAGGGCAATGACTTCATACACTTCCCGGGTCACCGCGCACACCTCTTTTCATGTTGTTTCATTCCGGATCTGATCATATTATTATACTGAAATCAGGTATTATATGCAACATCGGATACGGGCTTGCACCGCCGGCACTGTTGGATGTATAATCATTTCATGCCGGCAGGAGGTGAAAACCGTGAGAGAAAGGAACCCGCGCGTCAGGAAAGAGAAGAAAAAGAAGGTGCCGCGGTTCATGCGCGTCAGATACAGCGGGCGCAATGTGCTTCTGGCAGGTGCCGTTCTGCTGCTGGCAATGTCCGGATATGAACTGTGGACGCGCTTTGAAACGATCAGCAAGATGATCGGCGCTTTCCGTCAGGGATATGAGACGCTGCAGCTGTACGAACGGTCCGGGATCCCTTTTATCAGATACCTGTATGTCTCCATGCTGAAAACGGCAGAGGGGACGGAGATCATCAATATTATCATCTTCCTCACAGTGTGCACGATTCTGGCTGTTCTGGTCTTCTGTTTCAGGAACAGACCCCGGGCCGGATATCTGCTGATCGCGCTGGATACCGCCGTGTTCTGTGTCGGCTTCTTTGTTCTGATGGTGTTCAGCCTGAGCACGGGCGATCTGCTGCAGATCGCCAAGCTGCTGCCGCTTGTGCTGGTTCTGCTTGGATGCCTGGTCAATCTGTATCAGTACTATGAGCATCAAAGGTTCCTGAAAAAGAACCCTTCCGCCGGACAGCCGGTGATCCCGCCCCAGTCCGCGATCCCTCAGCAGCCGGCCGTTCCGCTGCAGCAGCCGGATGCATATATCCCGCGGCATGCCCCGTCCGGGCCGTATTTTGAATCCAACAGATCTTCGGAAAACAAACAATGACCGAAAGAGCGCGGTGAGTGCCGCGCTCTTGTTATTTCCTCGGAGTGAGATCGCCGCTGACGGTGAACACGGTTTTCGCGCCGCGCGTCCCGCGCAGGGAGAAGCGGCTGTCCGCGCGTGCGAGGCTGAAGGCAAGACGGTCATCCGGGAGACATTCCAGATCATAGTTCAGAACCATGGAAGAAATATAATGCGAACGCATCGTTTCAGTGCCGAGCGAGTTGCAGAGCCAGTCGGCATAGCGCGCGTTGTTCACATGACCGTTTATATCCAGATCGGACCAGACCGGTGTATATGATGATTCAACGGCTGCCCCGCTGATCACTTTCGCCGCGGAAGGATACCGCATGGGCGGGATCGTGCCGCTGCCGTCCGGCATGCGGATGCCTGATCCCGAAGGATCGATCATACGGCGTTTTTCCAGATCCATCATCACCCAGAATGAGGAGGCTTTTCCGATCTCCTCTCCGTTTTCACCGGTAAGGATGAAGAAACGCGGGAAAAGGCAGAGGTGCTGCTTCGTGAAAAATGTGCTGATGCTGACAGTTTCCCCAAGGCGCGCGCATCGGTGCATGCTGAGTTCCGTTCTTACAATGATCCAGACGATGCCGTGTTCCAGCAGGTCCGCGCGGCCGCACGCCAGCCGGTCCCAATGCGCGCAGGCGGTTTCCTGCATGGCCTCCAGAACCGCGGACGGACGCCATGTTCCGCACAGATCGCAGTCACGCGACGCGAGCGTGACCGATACATCATATGTGTCCGGGATCATCAGGCATCCTCCTCCGGCAGCAGTTCCTCTTCGATGAGCAGGTCTTCATCGGCGGGATCCGTCAGTATGTTATCCGGGATCCCTTCATCGGTGCCGGAAACGTCTTCCGGTATTCCGCCGTCCGTTTCAGCGGAGCTGATCAGCGCCATGTATTCCTCGAGACACAGATCATGATCGCGCATATACAGCGAGTGCTCCGTGCCTACATAGCGAACATGCCACGCTTCGGCGGAGAAGCCTGTGATGTCTTCCTTGCCGGCGGGATAGCGCACGATGAAACCGTATTCCCAGCAGTGCTCATGGAGCCATTTGCACTGCTTTGTACCGGCGAATGAGGAGGCTCCGGGTACGTTCACATCGAAGGCGAGACCGAGATGATGCTCGCTGCAGCCCGGTTCCGCCACCGTTTTCAGGGCCGCGTTCCGGGCTTTGGTCCTGCCCCAGGATGTGTTCTTTTTCCGGTAGGAGCTGATCTTGCTTTCAAGCATGCTGTTCTGATCGGCCCAGGTGCGGTACCCCGCGCTGATCTGCCATTTTTTCAGCCCTTCCGCCTGGGCGGCGGAAAGCATTTCGAACAGCGCCTCAGCCGCGGCGCGTACGCCCTGCGTTTTCTTGTATTTGATCTTCACGGTGGATGAACTGAAAATATCCGTCAGCAGCACCAGATCATCCGGAACGAAATCCTCATCGACCGGGTGCTCTTTATTGACCAGCAGGGGCAGATCGCCGGCAAGCACATCCACGGGCCCCGCCGGTTCCGGCGCAGGGACCGCCGCGTCGGACCAGAGCACGGACTGCGTGTTATTACCGGCCATGCCGTCCACATCCAGACCGTTGTACCGCTGAAACAGACGCACAGCTGTCTGCGTGCCCTCGCCAAAGCTTCCGTCTATCTTGCCGGTATAGTATCCCAGCTCTGCCAGACGCGTTTGCAGCTCACGTACGGCGTCGCCCTTCGCGCCGTATTTCATGAACACGTATTCACGCGCTTCCGCGGGCGCGGCGGTCTCTTCCGGTACGGGCAGCTCAGCTTCCGCGGCGGCGGGATGACAGGGAACAACAGCGGCGAGCAGGATCAGCACCGCGAGCAGCGGCAGTAAGAATACAGGATGTTCACGCATAAGCGGGTCCACCTCCCGGTCAGTACTTCGATCTATATAACGGATATACCGGACGATTCCTTCCGGATACAGTATATCACATCGCGGAAAAAGAAAAAACCGGAGACCGATACGATCCCCGGTTGACGCTGTTACGCTTCAGGATGCTTTTTGCGGTAATCTTCCACAGCGGCATGAATGGCCTGCTCGGCCAGCATGGAGCAGTGCATTTTGACGGGCGGCAGTCCGTCCAGCGCTTCCGCGACCGCCTGGTTGGTCAGCTGCAGCGCCTCGTCAATGGTCTTGCCCTTCACGAGCTCGGTCGCCATGGAACTGGTGGCGATGGCGGCGCCGCAGCCGAAGGTCTTGAACTTCACATCAACGATGATGCCGTTTTCCACAAGAATATCCATTTTCATGATGTCGCCGCATTTGGCGTTGCCGACGGTGCCGGTGCCGCTGGCGTTCTCGATCTCACCGACGTTGCGCGGATTGGAAAAATGATCCATAACTTTTTCGGAATACATGATATCTTCCTCCTCAGTGAACGAAATTCTGTATCGGGCAGGAGCCGCCGACAGTGGTCGTTTCGGCATTCAGAACGGACATGGCGCGCAGGTCCGCGACGATGCCGGGCAGAACGCGCAGCACCTCATCGATCTGCTCTTCGGTGGTATCCGTTCCCAGCGTGAGCCGGAGGGAACCGTGAGCGATCTCATGGGGGAGGCCGATGGCAAGCAGCACATGGCTCGGATCCAGTGAGCCGCTGGTGCACGCGCTTCCGCTGGAACCGGCGATGCCGGCCAGGTCAAGGCGAAGCAGCATGGCCTCGCCCTCGATGTAGCGGATGGATACATTCACGTTGTTGGGCAGCCTGTTCGTCGGGTGACCGTTGAGGCGGACATCCGGCACGCTTTCCAGAATGCCGCGGATGAGCTTGTCGCGCAGGGCGGACATGCGCTCCGCCTTCGCGGAAAGCTCCGTTGTCGCGATCTCGATAGCCTTGCCGATGCCGACGATGCCGGCCAGATTCTCGGTGCCGGCGCGCTGACCGCGTTCCTGCGCGCCGCCGTGGATCAGCGTATCCAGCCGGATCCCCTTGCGGATATACAGGCAGCCGATCCCCTTGGGACCGTGGAATTTATGACCGCTCATGCTGAGCATGTCAATGTTCATGGCATTCACATCGATCGGGATCGCGCCGACGGCCTGCACGGCATCCGTATGGAAGACGATATTGTGCTCGTGCGCGATGCGGCCGATCTCGGCGATCGGTTCGACCGTGCCGATCTCGTTGTTGGCGGCCATGATCGAGATCAGGATCGTGCGGTCCGTAATGGCGTTTTCCACCGCGGCGGGATCGACGGTCCCGTTTTCGTCAACAGGCAGATAGGTGACTTCAAACCCCTGCTTTTCCAGCCATTTGCAGGTGTGCAGCACGGCGTGGTGCTCGATGGCTGAGGTGATGATATGGTTGCCCTTGCTCTTTTTCGCGAAGGCGGTGCCTTTGATGGCCCAGTTATCGCTCTCGCTGCCGCCGGCGGTGAAATAGATCTCCTGCGGCTGGGCACCGATGGCCGCGGCGACCTGACGGCGCGCGGTGTCCACGGCCTTGTGCGCTTCACGGCCGGTGCCGTGGATGCTGGAAGGGTTGCCGTAGATCTCGCAGAAGTAGGGAAGCATCGCTTCCAGTACCTCGGGTGAGACTGCCGTTGTCGCGGCGTTATCCAGATAGATCCTGTTCATCATGTCAGTTATGCTCCTCCTGCTGCGCCGGAGTGCCGAATGCCTCCTGCTCCAGCATATCTTTAAGTGTGATGGAATCCAGAAGCCCGTTGATGCTGCGGGAGAGATAATCCCACACGCGCCGCGCCTTGCACCCGCCGGACCTGTCGCAGCGGCTTTCATCGCTGAGACAGTCGGAGATGGTCAGCGGTCCTTCGGTCGCGTTCAGGATATCGCCGACTGTGACCGATTCCGGCGCGGAGGCCAGCGCGTATCCGCCCTGCGCGCCGCGGGCCGTGCTCACGAGACCGGCTTTCCGCAGTGTGCCGAGCAGCTGCTCAAGGTAATCCTCCGGTACGCCGATGGCGGCGATCGCCTTCAGCGGCTGGGGCCCTTCGTCATAATGCTCCGCCAGATAATGCATGGCGTAAAGACTGTATTTGCCCTTGGTCGAAAGCTTCATTCATGGCTCCTTCCGGCAAACCCGACGGAATCTCTCGGAATTGCCGCGGAGAGCATACCATATCCGAGTAAAATTGTCAACATTAAAAAACGCCGGAATATCATTCCGGCATCCGGCATCAGGATCTCCCCAAACCGGACCACTCTTGTAAAACCGCCCTCAAATCCCGATCGGCGTAATTATCCTGAAGATCCAATCCTTCTGTTTGTAATTTCTGCAAGTGGAGTTCTTCCCTCAAAAGCTTGACTGTAACAGTCAGACTTAGGTTCCTTTCCTGTTCAGGCTAACTTTCCGTGAAGAGCCATATTTTTTCTGCATTTATTCTGTTGTGACCATCCGGTTTTACCCCGCACCGAAACGGATTAGCCGGACCCGCTCCGCCTGGGGATCGACCAGGACCACGTCAAACAGCAGCCTCGTCTCGTCCGCGGGATTCCGCGGCTGATAGACGATGCCCTCCGTTCCCTTTCTCGGCCGGCTGACCTTCGCGCAGCCGACCGCCACCCTGGTATACGGCAGATTCTCCGCCGTTTCGGTCATATCCCCGTGGTCGTGGCCGTGGATATAGGCCAGTACGGTACCGACCCGGGCGGAAAACTCCCGGAGCGCGTCCTCGATGAGTTCCCCGCCGGTGACATCCTCGAAATAGCCCCACTCCGGACGGGTCGGACAATGGGAAAGCACCAGGACCTTCCGGTCCGTATCCAGCGCTTCCCGCCGGAGCCATTCCGCCGTTTCCGGCTGAAACGCGGCGCCCGCCGCGCTGAGACAGATCCTCCAGATTGAAAATCGCGTCCGGCTGAATCTCCCCGATCAGTTCCGCCATGCAGGCAAGCATATCGTCCAGCGCCTTCGGCTCCGGGGATTCCGGATCCTCGTGCAGATCCGAAAAAACAAGCAATGTCAGCATCGGCCGGGTACCCCGGCAGAACGCCACCGACTCGGCCGTATCCTCCAGCTCCGCCCGCTACTGCGCCAAGGGATCGGAAGACGCCGCGGTTCCGATTTCTACCGGCGTTTCAGCCGATTCCGAAAAAGCCCCGGCGATCATCATCGCCAGCGCCGTCAGAAATGCCGCCGCACGTTTTCTCATCTCTCAAAGCTCCCCGTGGATCCGTGATCCGTTCATTCCTGCCCATTATACCCTCCGGCGGGTTTTTGCGCCACTCTTTTCCCCACGGTTTGATTTTACGCCGCGAATGGGTATAATAAACTTATTCTACGGAACAGACAGGAAGAGATGAATCAGATGAACCGTGAAGCAGGATCCGTCCCGGGCCGCCGGAACAGGTTTACCCTCTGGCTGGTGATCGCCGCCATAGCGGTCTGCGCGCTGTGGCTCCCCTTTGTCGCCTCAGATAATCTGCGTCTGGACAGCGAGCGGATGCTCTTCCACGCCGACGAGGCCATGGCGCAGTATGTTGCCGAGGGCCGGTTCGGGCTGGTCGCGCTGACGAGGATCTTCGGGCTGGACAGCTGGCAGCCCCTGAAAAGCGGAATTCTGTACGCGGTCTTCTTTGTCGTTTCCGGCATGATCCTGACCCTGTTCCTTCGCCGGGACGGGAACCTGCCTGAGCTTCCGGCGCTGCTCTTCTTTCTGCTGTACGGTACCTGCCCCTTCTGGGAAACTCACGCCTATTTCACCCTGCAGGCGCCGGTCATCGCATTCTGTCTTCCCTTCCTGGCCTTCATCGGCTGCGCCGACGCGCGTCTGATCGGCGGGCGGAAGTTTTCCGTTCCTCTCCGCGCGGCGTATGAGGTAATCGCGCTGGCCGTGATCACATTCTGCCTCACCGTGTACCAGGCGCTGGGGACCTATGCCGCGGCCTGCGCGGCCATGCTGCTGTTTACCCGGGCGCTCCGGGGAGAAAAGCCCGATATCCGGAGCCTTCTGGTCTGGTTCGGGCGGATGATTCTCGCGCTGATCCTGTACGCCGTTCTCGTCCGGAAGATCTCCGGCGGGCTGGACGGATATCTCACCGGACAGATCGGCTGGACAAACGCGTCCTTCCTGACCTGCGTCAAGGAGATCGTCGTGGAATTCGGCAAGAACTTCTGTTGCTTCGAATCCGCGCATTTCTCCCTTTATCCGGTCAGCCTCGTTCTGCTGGCAATCCTGATCCTGCGCCGGAAAAAGGCCGGGAACCGGGCCTGGCTCCTGCTGACGGGAATCGCCGTGGCGCTGCTGCCCATGGCCATGAGCTTTGCCCAGGGCGCCCGGATCGTTCCCCGCGCCCAGTTCGCTATTCAGATCACCGCCGCGCTGACCCCGGTTCTCTTTGTCCGGGAAATCGGCGAAACCGGAGAAAAGAAAAAAGACCTCCGCGTCTGCTGTGCCCTGCTCGCCGCGGCGGCCATATTGCTGCAGCCGCTGCTGGTCCTTCGCGCGCTGCATACGGACAATGTCCGGAATGAAAAGGATCTGGTCGTCGCCTCCGCCGCGCTGGAGCAGATCGCCGGCATGGATTATGAAAACAAGAATATCGTTTTTGTCGGAACCGTCCGGCAGGAATTCCCCTTCCCGCTGACCGAAAGGGCTAATGTCATCGGCCAGTCCTTCTTCGACTGGTCCTGGGAGGAGGGGAAATCCACCAGCGCCACCACCGGCGCGGTCCGCCTGCTCCGGGCGCTGGATCCGCTGATCCCGGACCGGCCGCTGACAGACGCCAAACTGAAAAAGCAGGAGGCCGCTCTCGCAAAGGAGCGTCCCGCCTGGCCGGAAGAAGGATTTGTGACCGAAACGGAGGACTTCATTCTGGTTAATCTGCCAGACAGGTAAGACCCCAACCGGAAACACAGGACAACAGAGCGCGGCTTTCATCGCTGAGACAGTCGGAGATGGTCAGCGGTCCTTCGGTCGCGTTCAGGATATCGCCGACTGTGACCGATTCCGGCGCGGAGGCCAGCGCGTATCCGCCCTGCGCGCCGCGGGCCGTGCTCACGAGACCGGCTTTCCGCAGTGTGCCGAGCAGCTGCTCAAGGTAATCCTCCGGTACGCCGATGGCGGCGATCGCCTTCAGCGGCTGGGGCCCTTCGTCATAATGCTCCGCCAGATAATGCATGGCGTAAAGACTGTATTTGCCCTTGGTCGAAAGCTTCATTCATGGCTCCTTCCGGCAAACCCGACGGAATCTCTCGGAATTGCCGCGGAGAGCATACCATATCCGAGTAAAATTGTTAACATTAAAAAACGCTGGAATATCATTCCGGCATCCGGTCTCAGGATCTCACCAAACCGGACCACTCTTGTAAAACCGCCCTCAAATCCCGGTCGGCGTAATTATCCTGAAGATCCAATCCTTCTATTTCCATTTGCAATTCCCGAGTCTCACTGTCCCCCAGTGCTGCGATAAAATGCCGGTCGGAAGTTTGGATCTGATCGATAAACTCAAACAATTTCAAAGGTGTGACAGTATCAATAAATCGATCGATGATTCCTGTTCTTATGTGTTCCGCTTCGTCATACTGAATTGTATCACCGAGTATGAAGTGATAAGTTGGAATAAATCTCAAATAATAGCACAGGGACCATTGAAACTCGATGTTATCTTTGTACAAGGTATTATAGCCGGAAAGGATCCTCTGCAAAAACGCGCTGTAATCCTCATACTCATCGTCTCTTTCACGTTTTCCCCATTCAGGATCTCCCTCCAATTCATCCAAAAACATCACCATCTGACGCATACATAATGATGCCAATCCGGAATCAGTTGGGTGTTCTTCATATATGCTTACAAGCATATTCCGGATCGGCGTTCTTTTTCCGTCCATTTCCAATCTGTGAACGGCATCCTTTATCGCGTTGATGGATTCCATGCTTTTTGCCCTCCGATCATTAAACGCAGAATGTATGGCAATTCGACAAGTGGAGTTCTTTCCTCAAAAGCCTGACTGTAACAGTCATACTTCCGGCTTGTATTTTATCTCATATTGATGATCGATCGACAACAGCTTTTGCTTTTTTCAGATTCTTTTCAGACAACCGATGCCGGATCACCGGTCGAACACCTCCAAATAGTCTTTAAATATATTCAGCCGGTGTCCGTCCACATATACTGTATCGTTTGTGATCCAATAGTGATCGGGAAGTTCATGAAGATGATACCGGAAGTAGATATTCCATTCTTTTTTGTTCATTTGGTCTGTGATGGATACGGTAACGGAATAGTCGACAGTTGCCCCACCATTGTTCATGTATACATTTAACGAGTAATTCCCGTCCGGGGAGAGTTTTCTCGATTGTAATTCGTCTCTCGGGCGAGCGACACAACCTGACAATACCATCGTGAGCATGAAAGACATCAATACCATAATGATCATTTTAGCCCATGGCTTTTTTTCTCTGCATAAAACAGACATATTTCTTCTTGGCATAATTGCTTTTCGTCCTTTTATTACGATTAACTGTTTATGTTACCTGAACATACAGAATATTGTTTTCACGCTTAGTAACGGAAAATGCACAGCGTAATGATCAGCGACCTCGTATTCATAGCACTCTCCGGACAACGGGTTGAAATAAGAATCGGCCACGGCTGACATGGAAATGACCATAAGTATAGCAAGTGTGGTAAAAACAATACATAGCGCTTGTTTCATGCTGCCCTCCGGATAATGATACGGATTATCCGCATTTCATTTGCGATACTTCATTACAGATACAAATATTATCTGCTGCGCTGAATAACACTATAGCTCACTAAGGAGCATCCTTATCATGGCACATCTGCACGCTGAAAAGGATGCGACGTGACAAAACCGGCTCAGATTGAAATGTTATCACTGCCCTTGGTGTACAGATTGAGCCATGGGAAGGTATCCGACATTACTGATGATCTGCTGCCCTTCCGGACCATTCATCCACCGGACAAAATCATTTACATTGTCAGGTGCATCGGCTCGCGTAACTGCATAGAAGTACCCGGAAAACGGATAACTGCCATCCGCAATGTGTTCAAGTGTTGGTGAGATGCCATTGATATTCAGCAATCGGATGCGGTTACTGCCAAGCATTTCCGTACAATAGTACCGGAATGAATAGCCGATAGCATTTTTATAGTTTCGGTAATCAGCGATCGTGTCATACATGCCTCCCATGGAAGCCGCGATTTCTTCAATCTGAGCAACCGGCATATCCTCTCCACGGGCAATCATTTTTTCGAAGGCCGTCTGGCTTCCGCTGCCACCTGTACGCTGAAACGCGCGTATTTTCCCCAGACCGCTTATACCGAGTTGACTCCATTCCGTAAGCTCACCGCGGTAAATCTGCCGAATCTGCGAAACAGTAATATCCTTAAGGGGATTACTGCTGTTGACAATAAATACAAACGCCTCTGAACCGATGGGGGTAAACACAAGTTCAACTCCCGCTTCCCTGGCGGCAGCTGCCTGTTCATCCGATGCTTCGGCCACAAAGATCACATCGGCGGATCCATTGATGATCTTCATGTAAGCATAGTTCGTGGTGCTGCAGGCAATATATGAAGCCCAGTCGTCCGTTTGCGGATACACAGCGCGGTAAAAAGAGGCGTAAACAGGATACAAGGCAGTGGCACCGTCCAGCTTTGGCAAAGCTCCTTCCGGATGAAAAGACGCCGGATGATCCAATTCATATGCTTCCAGTCTTTTGTCATAAGGAGAATAACCGGCTTCGTCCTTTGTGCTCACTGTAGGGATGCTTTTGATATACATAGATTGTATATTTAAGCCAATTCCAACGAGACACAAGCATATGAGCGGAATGACAAAGAGCTTTTTTCGAAAACGCTTCAAATGAAGGGCTGCTATCAGCAGGCAGGGAGGAATACACAGCATGAAGATGTCAAGCTGCTGCCGGGACAACCATTTTGTATTAGAACCGGAGAATATCATCATGAGAATAAAACTGAATCCGCCAAGAATGATCAACCCCACGGCGCCGATACGAATCAGCGCGAGACTGGCGGTCTTTCCACGAAAAAACAGCCTGAGTATATGACCGCATATGCAGCACAACACCATCAGTATCAGAAAAACAAGCATACATGCACCGCCTTCGGATTCCCTGCCGCAGCACTTATTTGTCACTCCTCATTTGGCTCATGGGGATGCTTGAATTTGCTCTGTTTTCAACCATCCGCCGCCAAACTTTCCACCATCCAATGAAAGAGTTAAGCCATATCGTCCTGTACCAGCCAAATCAGGTTCGATGATAGCGTGATACTCTTGAATTGAATCATCCACTGTTAAAGTCATTAAAAAACATATGACGCCATTCTCTGCAGAAAGATGTTCTGTTTTCCATATGAATTGCCGAGGATTCAGTAAGAATCCATTTTCAATCAAACCAGACTGTACCCATGAAAAATCCGGCATCTCATCACTCAAATCATAGCATATACCATTCCCGTTTGGCATGAATACCATCACATCGGGAGCTGGCTGTGCTCCTTCATATATCACCCATGCCCCTTCTAAAGTATCAATGTTTTCAGAAAAAGATAAATTCATCAGTAAATATAAGCACATACATATGCTTACTAATACGATCATAATATTCTTGAATTTCATTCCGTTACCTCTCGTCTCTCATACACATGATGACAATTTCACCATTTGGGTACTTTTTAAAGAATTCTATGATGGATTTGTCAAAGCAATCTTCGGTATTAGCCATATATAGTATAAGTACAGACAGAATTTTAGCCTGCCGTGCTCCCGGGTATACGTTCATGTGCTGTCATTTGTGGGGTTGCAAAAAACACATGTGGTACCGGTGATTTTCAAAGGCAACCGGACAAGCTGTCATCCCAATTGATCTATGTAGATGAACAGCCCCGTATCCTGATCAAAGACCGCGAACTCGAAGCCGCGTGCCGCCTGGCCCAGAAAACTGAAGTGACCGCCGATATCAGGCTCATAACCGGCAGACGGCGCTGTAACACAATAGAACCATGCATCGAATTCGATGTCATCGGACACCGTGTTCTTTACGATCGACGGATACCATGTCACCTCTGCAAAGCTACGGTAATCATCGGCGGTGATTGTTTCAGCATGCCACCCATCGGCATTCCGAATAAGCTCCATAAGTTCCTCTCTGTTTGCAGAATAGGGGACTTCGAAGATCGTTTGAATAAAACTGTCCCGGCCCGTATGCCTTCCGTCCAACACATAATTGACCTCAAAAGACGGTGAAAGATTTGTTTTACTGAATGCATATGCCGATTTTGCTGTATGATCCGGATACGGATTCTCCTCCTGAAAAACTTTCCAAAAAGCACCGATGATCATAGAAACGATGCACAACACCGCAACAAGCAGAATCTTCAATATCCTTCGAAGCCTTTTTCTCCTTGTTTTGCCTGTATCAGTCACACAGCTTCCTCCTTTATATTTGGGGTTGCAGTCCAGGCATCCGTCTGCGTTTCCACATATGTCCCCGCGGATGTATATGTCGTATTGGTCTGTATGAACTTCGTAAGCGCTCCGGTGGAATTCTCACTTTCTTTTTTCTGATGTAAGGCGTTGTATGATTCTGAAGAAAAATACAAAAGGAACCATCAAATCACACACAATGAGAAAGTAATACAACGCAGAATATAATCTTGCAGCGGTGGAGTCAATCAAGCAGTTTAACGGAACGGGAGATATACTGATGAACAATATGTTACCACATAACAACATGAACTCAATGATCAGCAATCCCGCTTTCTTGTCTGTCTCTTTATATTTTGTATACAGGAAAACATATATAACGAGTATGCAAGTAACAGGGATAAAGTAATAATATTCCAAAAGCAGCCGTCCTTCGTACTGACAGAGTTGTAAACAGCCGAGTGACAATATATTCAATATAGATAATAATAAGCCGCTGAGTATTTCTAAAAGCACAGTAATGATGGTACGGGTTATTTTCATTTATTATTTTACCCCCCAATCATATAATAAATCAATTACCTTTTGGAAGATATTCCCTTCGTAGGGGGATATATCGGTATCACGACTATGCTTCTCATCAATGCCTATTGCTTTCAGCATTGTATATGTATTGTAGTGGAGCCGGATTTCCAATGCTATTTTATCCTCAGCTATTTGATATTCCTCCCCAGTTTTTTCTCTATACACTTTTTTGCAGGCAACAGCAACATCATTGGCATAATAGTATCCGGAACGACTGTAATCCGATGAATAGATGACAATTTCTTGTAATAGCTTCATCCATGTGCTGTCATTAGGTATCGTCATAAGCCCTGTTTTTTGATTGTATGCCATAGTAGAAGCAACACCAGAAACTAAGTAATCATAAATCTCGAGATCAGTTTTTTCATCATAGTTTTCTATGTTACATCCAAGATCCTCAAGACCATCACTAATTGTCTTACGGTAATCATGTGATTTCATGATAAAATAAGTATATTCATATGGATTATAGAAAAATTCTGTGCCTTTAGAATCTATATAGCTAATCGGATTATTATTGCAATAAGCATAAGTATGCTGAGTAAATAATCGATCAGCATTAAGGAATCTATTATGTGTCGGAGAGTAGTATCGACTTCTCAGGTAATACAGTCCCGTCTCTTCATCCCACACATACCCTCTATACCTGAACGGCTGCACCGTGCCCAGCGTGCCCGCCATTGTTCCCGTCTTCCCG
Organism: Clostridia bacterium; assembly: GCA_030536295.1. GTDB lineage: Bacteria > Bacillota > Clostridia > Christensenellales > Aristaeellaceae > Aristaeella. Next base: position 29,669 of record JAUNQH010000027.1, read on the forward strand.
GTCGGTTTTCCCCATGCGTCATATGTGTATTCAACGACCT
>JAUNQH010000068.1 GCA_030536295.1 Clostridia bacterium
CTGATCCTGTCATCGTACCCTTTGCCGCGCTGCCGACAGCGGACCGGAGCGGGATCAGCCTGAGATAGGACGAACCGTGATAAAAAAGATGCCATTCGAAGGATCGGTGCTCCGGAACCGGAACGCGTAAAACAGATCCGCGATGATCAAATAATGATACCGGAAAAATAATATGGGGGAGATATCACGATGAAACGGACACTATGTCTGATCCTGCTTGCCGCATTGATGTTGTTCAATACGGCAGCCTGCGCCACCGATCTGGAGATCGTATACCAGAACGTCAACTTCCGCGGCAGCCCCGGCGGGAGCGTCATCGGCAGATTTGACGGCGGTGAGATCCTGACCGCGCTGGATGAGACCTGGGCGAATGATCAGCTGTGGTATCATGCGCACTCCGAAACGCTTGGCGATGGCTATGTTTCCGGCGAATATGCCAGGCCGGTCCTGGCGGATGAACGGGTATTTGACCCGGAGAACCCGACGCAGACGGATCATGTGACTGAAAATGTACTTGCTTTTTATGAAGCGCTCCAGCGTTATCTCTATGACAACGGATTCTGCTACTGGAATGCTGAGGAGAATATCTGCGCGTTCAGGGTCAATAACACCGTGGGTGATCCGACCATCGTGCGGCCTTCCATGAAGCTGGATCTTGCCTCCATGCTGCTCAAATACGGTCTGCTTGTGGAAAACGGGGATACCGAACTGCTGCGCGGAGGGAACGGCTCCGATGAGGAGATGCTCCGGATCTCTTCCGCGATCCTGAAAAAACATTTCGGAACGGATGACATCTGGCCGATCGTCTTCTACCTTCTGCGTTTCTCCGAGGCCCATCTGCCGCATGGCGAATTATCCACGAATGATCTTGCGAAAACGAGTGAGGTCTGGGAAAAAGTCAACGCGGAATACAGCCGGCAGGAGACCGGTCCGGCGGATCATGCGGATACGGATGCAGGCCTTGTGCTTTACTATAACCCGGAAGGCGGAACGTTTTATCATACAGATATGAATTGCCCCAGTACCGCGGCGAAATATCTGCCTTTTTCGGGCAGCTTCACATGGGCGCAGGTCAATGATGCTCCTTACGCGGGACTGAAACCGTGCACCGTTTGCGGGGCACCGGCAAGGAAGTATTGATCGCTGTTACGGAGGTTCCTATGAAACGGGTATGTATCGGTTTTGTTCTGCTGCTGACCGTATGTTCTGTGTTCGGCTGTGCTCTGGCAAACAGCTGGGGACTGACCGGGCCGCTGCTCAGGTATGTGATGGACATCAAGGACCTTGAAGATTATTCTTCAGTTACGGAGTACTACAGGAAAAACTGCCGGACATCCGCCGCGGTCATGCGCAGCAGGTATCACAATATCCTGCTTGTTTACGGTACGGACGCGAACGGAGATCAAACGGTATGGCGTTCGACAACAGCCGTATGGCAGCCGGGCGAGATGGATGATACGACTCCTGTCGTCACCTGTACGGATGGATCCGTTACGCTGAAGACAGACAGTTTCAGTACCTTTGTGTTCACCTGGGACAACGTTGAAAACACATTTCTGCTGACCCGCGCGGAGTACGGGGACTTCAGCCTTTCACTCCGGGACGGTATGTACTGTACCGACAGCGGACAGATCTGGCAGGCGCGGCCGATCGATATTCAGACCTTTAATGTCAGCCTCTTCCCGCGTACAGAGTACGATGTGCTCAGAATGAACCGGGTCCGCGCGGCTGTCAGTGATGCCGCGGATCTGTGGTATGAAGATGTGACCGCTGCGGACGGAAAGACTTTGCCTGTCTTTTCCGCGCCGGATACGGGCAGCTACCGTGCCGCGAAAGGAAAAGCCTCGGTCAATACTGCCGGAGATCTGAGACTGCTTGCCTCCGTCGGGGACTGGGATCTGGTGGAGTATGAGGTTTCTTACCGGACCTGCCGTACCGGCTGGATCAGCAAAGCATCTCTTTCAAAAAACGCGCCTGTGATGATGACCGATGTTCCCGTTCTGTCGGCAGAATATCTGACGGACGATCCGTTCCGGAGCCAGTATCGGACTTTCAACGGTACCGAACTGATGAATATTCATCTGCTGGCGCTTGCCGATCCGTTCTATGCCTATGCGAGCGCTGAAACAACGGACGGGCAGACCGTCTGGGGATTTGTTCCGGTTCGGGGCTGCGTGCTTCCGGATGAAGAGGAGCCGCTGCAGATCTCATCCGCCGAACTGACTTATACGGATCCCGGGCAGGACATCCGCACATACGGATTCGGTTATGAGAAGCTGGAGGATCGCTGGAAGCCGTTCTTCCCGGAGGAGACCTGGAGCAAGGCCCGCTTCCTGACCGACTCGGAGTGGGAAAACAAAGCGGCGTATAACGCGGAGCATAACTGGGGCCTCTATAAGCACTATCCCATTGTAACGGTACTGGACGGGAATGTGCAGGTCCATCTGTTCAATGTGGAAGGGGATGACATCAGTAAGATCGCCGAGACCGCCCGTGACAGCGGATTGAAGGAAACCGAAGAGAACAAAGCCACGGCGCCGATCTACCATTTGACGGATGCTGTCGGCGAAATGGACGGGATCTACCGGTATCGGGAAACACTCAATATTTATTTCAACGGCAGCGCTGATCCGTGGAATACACAGATCGTTTTTGAGACCGAAGTGCCGGATGACCCCGATGTGCTCCATGTGACATCTGTCGGTTATCAGTATAACAGTCCGCGGAAAACGTTCATTCTCGGTCAAAAGTATGATAATGAGATCATCATTCCATCCACGGAAGGAATAGAATACGGCTACGGATATTGGGACGAACCGATCACAGACGCGCTTATTCTGCCGCTGAAAGGAAGTACAGTCTTTTCTGAGTTCACCATTGCTTCTTTTCCCTCGGATCCGGAAGAACTGCTGACTGAAGCGAAGATAGACACAAAGAAACACGGCTCCGGAGGAAAGGTGAATCTTCGCAGGCAGCCCGGGAAGAACGCGAAGTCGATAACAACGATTCCAAACGGTTCAGCGGTAAACATGGCGGATATCGGAAACGGCTGGTGCTTTGTTCACTACAAAAACCACTACGGCTATGTGATGGCTGAGTTTGTTGAAGGTACTGATCCATGGATAAAAGACCGGTCAGACAAATGATGCCGGATCGATCCGCACCACCGGAATGCCGGGCAGGCCTGTGATCGCCGCGTCTGCCTCTGGCGAATATTGCTTCCCTCTGCATTGGTTTTCATGGTCAGGAGAAGAGCACTCGTCATTCGCGGCGAGTGCTCTTTTGCTGATCCTTTTTTGCCATGCAAAGGAAAAACTGTCAAACGATGCTTCTTTGAAACGTCGGCTCAATACTTTTCTATTATTTGTTTGTATACTTTTCCAGCGCCATGACCAGGATCGGGATCAGAACGATCTGTATAATGATGCCGGGAATGGCGTTCAGGAACGCGCCGGACATGAACGCCGCCCATCCGAACTGTGATTCCCCGAGACCGTAAAGGATCACTCTCGCGATCCCCCAGACAATACGCCCTGTCAGCATGGCGCCGATCAGTGACACATAGATATACGGTTTCCTTCCGGGCAGAAGTTTGTACAACAGACCGGATGCAAGGCCATAGGCCGCAAGCTCGAAGCACATCGCGATCCCGGTCGGCATCAGCGGCGGCATACCGAACAGGGCAAACCTGAGCAGCGGCGCGATCAGACCGACAGCCAGCCCATACCAGGGGCCGCAGAAGAAACCGCACAGCAGGACCGGGATATGCATGGGACACAACGCGTTTCCGATCCGGGGGAACTGGCCTGTCAGGAAGGGCAGCACAAGCGCCAGCGCCAGAAACATAGCGCCGAGGATCATACGGAACAAATTGCTTTTCGACGACACCGGAATGACCTCATTTCAACTTTGATATCATCAAGACAGGGGATAACGGACGGTCCTTTTTTCCTGATCCCCGGGCCCGGGAATCAGCGGCGAACGCGTTCAATAACTGCCTTGCTGACAGCAGTCAGCCGGGAAGACCGGCGGATGGATATGCCGGGTCCTTTTCCGGTTCTGGTGGCTTCATCCCTTTGTTTTGGAGCTCACAGTGCGATTCCCTGCACGCTGTCACATTGTAATGCGGACAGCAGACTCTGCTATGTCAGGACAAAAGAACCGTCTGTTCCCAATTCTTATTCCTTCTTATCCGGATACTCCCGTTCCAAAGCCTTTTTTGTGATAACCCATTGTTTTCCCCAATTGCAGACATCGATCCCCGGAACAAGTTTCCATATTCAACAGCTTTACGAAGCGTGCTCTCATTCAGGCCTTTCATCACTGCGGCGTCGCTGAAGGAGATCAGATCAGAAAAAGGAGTTTTGACTTCTTTTCCATTCTGATAAATCTCCTCTGCATCAATATCAACATTCTCGTTCCAGACGATTCCATATCCTCCGATATCTGCCCTGGCCTGTTCAAACAAGCCGGGAGTTTCCTTCAGTTCAAGAAAAACAGGGTATTCCTCAAACAAAGGTTTCATATCATACTCTTTATCTGTGCCGTTCGCAAAATGCACCAACAGTCTGTAATCTGTCAATGGGGTTACGGTTTTGGCTTTGTGAAACATATATTCACCTTCTTATTCCAATGGCGGGAGTTTCCTGAACACCTGCGTATTCCACATCTCGAGCAGTTCTTCTTTGTACAGACCAAGCCACTCCCTGCTCATTGCGTCTGCTTTGGCCGGAAGATCTCCTTCCAGCAATGCCAAAGTTCGTAAATCATAGGAAGCCATCCGGTCTCCATATATAAAATGTACATGGGGAGGATTGTGCTCTTTACCGATCAAATAGATCTTGACAACTATTCCTTAAAAACGTGATACCTCCGGCATACGCTCACCTCTTAAATATGATTATATCACGATATCGTGATATATACAAGCTGCCCTTGCGATGGTCCTCAGTGCTGCGCTTATCTGTCTCTCCGTGTGTGCAGGCCCGTATGATCCTTCAGATGATACAGCAGTTCGATAAAAGCCGGCGTATAAGGAATGAATTCCTTCTCTTCGATCATTTTCAGGATCTCGTCCTTCGTTGCCCACGCGACTTTCTCCACCTCGGATTCCTGAAGCTTCAGCGTTGTGATGTCTATATCATCGCGTTCGATGATCCAGATATCGTCAAAACCTCTTCCGAAGGACACCGTCATGGCGGGGATGCCGGTGAATTCATGATGGATCCCCACCTCTTCCTCCAGCTCCCGCTGAACAGCCGTTGAGCTGTCTTCTCCCATTACGGCTGAACCGCCCATGGTAATGTCCCACAGACCCGACCAGCCCCGCTTGAAGGGCTGCCTTTTCTGTATCAGCATTCTGTCCCCGCTGAAGCAGGCGCAATGAACCACAAGGTGGTATCTTCCTTCCGGTATCTTATCACCCCGGATCATTGTTTCTCCGGTCATCATTCTGTTTCTGTCGCGAAGGCTCCACAGCTCCATATGATCTCATTCCTTTCCGTAACACAAGTGATCCTTTTATGCCGGGAGGCGATATTGTACATAAAGCCCGGCAAATAGTATAATGATCCGGCCGGCATTCCGCAATATAATATATATTTGTTTCATGGACGCGCAAAAGGAGGGAACGGTATGAGACCCGATTATAATAAAACACTCAGGGCATGTTATCTCGGCTTCATCACCCAGGCGATCGCGGCGAATTTCGCGCCGCTGCTGTTCCTGAGATTCCACACGGACTACGGCATCCCGCTGGGGCGGATCGCCCTGATCTCCACCGTGTTCTTTTTCACGCAGCTGATCATTGACCTGATCTGCGCCCGGTATGTGGACCGCATCGGCTACAGAAAGTGCGTCGTCGCGTCGGAGGTGCTGTCCGTCATCGGGCTGGCAGGTCTTGCCTTCATCCCCGATCTGTGCGGAGATCCGTTTGCGGGCATCATTGTCTGCGTCATGATCTACGCCGTCGGCAGCGGTCTGATCGAGGTGCTGTGCAGCCCCATTGTCGAGGCTTGCCCCTTCGATCATAAGGAAGCGGTCATGAGCCTGCTGCACTCTTTCTACTGCTGGGGCTCGGTGGGGGTCATCGTGCTGTCATCCCTGTTTTTCACCGTGTTCGGCATCGGCAGCTGGCGGATCATTGCCTGCCTGTGGGCGCTGATCCCGCTGTACAATGTGTTCAACTTCATTTCCTGCCCGATCGAGCGCCTGACAGAGGAGGGCAAGGGCATGACCATCGGGCAGCTGTTCCGTACGCCCATATTCTGGACGGCCGTTCTGCTGATGATCTGCGCCGGCGCCTCCGAATTGTCCATGGCGCAATGGGCATCGGCCTACGCGGAAGCCGCGCTGGGCTTTTCCAAGGCGGTAGGCGATCTGGTCGGTCCCTGTCTGTTTGCCGTTACCATGGGCATCAGCCGCGTGATCTACGGCAAATACGGTGAGAAGATCGATCTCACCGGATATATGATCGGCTCCGGCGTCCTGTGCCTGTGCTGCTATCTGCTGGCGTCACTGGCGGTCGATCCCGTGTTCAGCCTGGTCGGCTGCGTCTTCTGCGGTTTTTCCGTGGGCATCATGTGGCCCGGCACCATCAGCATTATTTCTCCCAGACTCCCGCAGGGCGGCACAGCCCTGTTTGCAATGCTGGCCATGGCCGGTGATCTGGGCGGCGCCTCCGGTCCCGCCCTGGTGGGCATGGTAACGCAGCAGGCGGGCGAAGACCTGCAGGCAGGCATGCTGGCCGGCAGCGTCTTCCCGTTTGTGCTGGTCATCGCGCTGGTGCTGCTGAAAGCCGGAGCCGGGCGCGCGAAGCGGTCAGGTCAGCACGATCGTCCTCAGCCGTAATGAGATCATTATTTCCACCGCTTCAACGTCGGAAACAGTTTTTCGCAGTACGCTTTCATTTCTTCGTTCGTCATGCCCGCCTGCGCACCGAACCGGCTGCACATTCCGATGCCGTTTTCCGGGATCACCGCTTCCACCGCTGTTTCCGGCTTCATCGTCTGCCAGAGGCGCGCGTATTTCGCGCTGAATTCACAGGTTCTGTCTGTGTCACGGATCCATACTTCACCTGCTTGCTCGATTCAGATAGAAAACAGGTCATCAACCATGAGCAGCTTTACACCATCCACAGCAGCCTGCCGCTGAACATCCTGCGTATATCCACTCTTAGCGAACAGGTAATAATGCGGCTCCCTGACCTGCGTGAAGATCGCGCAGGCATCCATAAAGTTCCGGTATTCCTGCATATCAAACAACTCATTGCGGAACTTACACTCACAGAAGATCGCCCGGTTGCCGGCGCGGTCAAACGCCAGAATATCAATATCATCCTGTCTGCGTTTTGCAGGATTATTACCCCACCACTTGCCCATTTTGAAAGGGACGAAGGGCAGCTTTCCTGCTTTGGCCATGCGAACCATATACTGCTGACATACCTGCTCAAACACGGCACCCATCAGATTGGACAAGTCTGCTGTGATCTCCCGGGACGCTTCCTCCTCGCCAAGCATCTCGTAATAGCTGCGGTTTGCAAAGATATAGCGGTACCAGAAGGTGCAGAAGTTATCTGTGATCCGGTAAATAGTGCGCTTCGTGGACTCGTCCTCCAGACAGGGGGACGGTTCTTTCAGACAGGGGGACGGTTCTTTTGTCTCGATTCAC
>JAUNQH010000069.1 GCA_030536295.1 Clostridia bacterium
AGTTGTCAACAGGAACCGTCCCACTGACACCCACTGACACCCCGTCATTCTCTTGTCAGGTCCTTTACCCATTTGTATTTGCGGAAGTGGGCGATGACCCACGGGATCTTGCCGACCTCATCCACGCAGGTGCAGGCGTACACCACCCACACCGGCCAGTGGAACACAAAGGTGCCCAGCGCGGCCAGCGGCAGCGCGATGCCCCACATGGTCACCGCCAGGGAATACATGTCGAAGGCGGTATCGCCGCCGGCGTCGATAATGCCGTTGATCGTCATGGTGTTCACCACGCGGCCGATGGTGTATACGCTCATCACCAGCATCATGCTGTGCAGATATTCTTCCGCGGTCGGGGTCAGGTGCACCACGGCCATCACCAGCGGGGTGATGGCGAACATCAGCAGGGAAGTGACGATGCCTACGGGGAAGGAGAGCTTCACGATGCGGGTGCCGTAAAGCTTGCCCTTTTCCAGATCGCCGGAGCCCAGCGCGTTGCCCACCAGGATGCCGCCGCCGCTGGCCAGGCCGTTGCACATGCAGCACATCAGCTCGATCACGGAGCTGGCCACGGAGTTGGCGGCCGGCGCGTCCTGATCGATATGGCCCATGAAGGCGCTGTAGGCGGTAAAGCCGACGCCCCACAGCAGGCCGGCGCCAAGCAGGGGCCACAGGCACACGATAAAGTCATGCCGCAGCGCGGGGTCGCGTTTGTTCAGCTGGCTGTAATCCGGCTTGAAATAATCCTTGCGGAAGGAAAGGCCCACGGCCCATGCCAGCTCGATCACGCGGGCGATCAGCGTGGCCAGCGCCGCGCCGCGCACGCCCATGGCGGGCATGCCGGCCAGGCCGAAGATGAACACCGCGTTCAGCCCAATATTCACCACTACGGCGACGCCGGAGATGGTGGCCGCGTTGTTCGCCCGGTCGCTGATCTTCAGCAGCGCGATGTAGCACTGGCTGACGCCGGTCAGCAGATAGCTCCACGCGGCGATGCGCAGATAGTCCGCCGCGATGGCGATCAGCTCCGGATCATTGGTGAAGGCGAGCATGATGTATTGCGGAAAGAACTCGCACGCGATAAAGAACAGCATGGACGCGACGCCGCAGGCGTTCAGCGTGATGCAGAACAGCTTGCTGACGGACCGGTCGTCCTTTTTGCCCATATACTGCGCGCCCAGAATGACCAGCGCCGCCACAAAGGACGAGATGAACATATTCTGGATGAACTGGATCTTTGTCGCCAGCGACACGGCGGACATGGCGTTCTGCTCCACGCCGCCCAGCATCAGCGTATCGGCGACCCCGACCGCGGAGAGCATAAAGCTCTGTGCCGCGATCGGCAATGCCAGCTTCAGCAGGCCGTTTCTGAAATCTTTGTCTGTCCACATGTTGGTTTTGCTCATGATGTACCTCGGATGTGATAAGGTTTAGAAGGTGTAAAAGGTGTAAAAGGTATCGCGGACCGATCGGAAAACCCCAAAAGTAAGAAGAAGGCATGCGAAGGGGTCCAGGGGGCGATCGCAAAGCCCCCTGGTCGGCCCGCAGGCCGAAACCCCCGAAGGTTTCCAAAGGGCGACCGGAAAGCCCTTTGGTTATAATAAAAGAAATCATTTCTTTTCGCAATGCGTATTCTTTTCACTTTCTTGCGTTTTCTCTCCCTCTCATGCTAAAATACCCGCGAAACCACCGGGGAAAAGTTGTCAACAGGAACCGTCCCCGGTGACAACCGGGAAGGAGGCCGCCTGCATGAAACGCGCGCTCTGTTTGCTTGCGCTCCTTTTGTTCGTCGCGTCCTCTGCCGCGGCTTCCGGCACGTGGTACACCTTTCCCACGGATTCACCGCCCGGCGGTCTCGGCTTCCGCATCACCGAAGCCTCCGGCACCGTGACCCTCACCTTCCTCGGTGACTGCACCCTCGGCGGCGAAAGCTCCACCCGCAAATGGACCCGCGGCATCTTCCGCCGCGTGCAGGACAACGGATACGAATATCCTTTCCGCGGCCTCACCGCGCTCACCCTTACGGATGACCTGACCGTGGCCAACCTGGAGTGCGTGCTGACCGACCGCGATCTTCCGAAAACGGAGAAAGAATTCAACTTCAGCGGCCCGTCCGATTACACCGGCATCCTCACCGCCGGCGGCGTGGAGTGCGTGTCCGTCGCCAATAACCATTCAAAGGATTACGGCACGCAGGGCTACAATGATACCCGCAAGGCCCTGAGCAGCGCCTCCGTGGCGTATTTCGGCACGGATGACCTTGCCGTGTGGGAGAGCGATGACGGCCTGCTCATCGGCTTCATCGGCGTCAGCGGCGGCTTTACCGCGCGCTCGGAAAAGATCTACAAAGCCCAGGCGCAGGCGCTGCGCGATATCGGCTGCCATGCCGTGATCACCGTGATGCACGTGGGGCAGGAGTACTCCTATACGCCCAACGCGACCCAGCGCCGCGTCGCGCAGACCGCCGCGGCGGAAGGCTCCGCGCTGGTGGTGGGCCATCACCCGCACGTGGTGCAGGGCTATGAGATGATCGGCGATGTGCCGGTGGTATACAGCCTCGGCAACTGCGCCTTCGGCGGCAACGCGAACCCGCAGGACTATGACGCCATGGCGCTGCAGGCGGACCTCACCTTTGAGGAGACCGAGCTGACCGGCGTCCGGCTCCGCTTTTACCCCATCTCCGTCAGCGGAAGCAAAACAGGCAATGACTATTCTCCCGTGCTGCTCTCCGGCAGCGACGCGGAGCGCGTGCTGGAAAAAATGAGAAAGAGCACCGGTTACGGCTTCAAACCATGGAACGCGGATACCGGCGCGGAGGCGACATATGAGAAACAGTAAACGGATACTCGCGCTGCTCTCGGCGCTGATGATGCTCCTGCCCTGTGCCGCGCCGGCGGAGGAAACGCGGCCGGAAAGCGCGGCCGCCGAAACGGCCGCCCCAGCCCAAACTCCCGAAAACATCATCGGCGATGTGCGCATCAATGAGCTGATGACCGGCGCGAGCCCGTATTACAATTCGCAGGGCTACGACTGGGTGGAGCTGTACAACGCCGGCGCCAAGGCCGTGAACCTGAAGGGCTGGCGTATCGTGCTCAACGATGAAAAGGAATACACCTTCTCCTCCGGCAGCCTCGGCAAGGGCAAATACCTGCGCGTCTTCTGCACGGATGAAAAGGTGACGAAGAACAAGAACACCGGCTTCCCGCTGCCGGCGAAAAAGGGCACCCTGTGCCTGTATAACGCGAAGGGCGAGCTCATTTCCCGCGTCAGCTGGAAAAAGCAGCCCGGCAATATCTCCCTGGGCCTTACGGGCACAAAGGGCACCGAATACCTGCTGCTGGAAAGCGCCACCCCCGGCGAAAAGAACGTGACGGAAGGCTACGCCTCACGCGCGTCGGAGCCGCAGATCCTGCCCGCCGGCGGCAGCTGCACGGAGCCCGTCACGGTCACCATCTCCGCCCCCGCGGGCGCGAAGATCCGCTATACCACGGACGGCTCCGTGCCGGACAGGAAGAGCCCCGTATACACCGGCCCCATCACCGTAACGGAGAACACCGTGATCCGCGCGGTGACGGAGGAGGATGACAAGCTCCTTTCCGCGTGCTCCGCCGCGTCCTATCTCTTTGATATACCGGAGGGCGTGCGCCTTGTCTCCGTGCTGGCCGATCCGGACCATCTGTATTCCACCGCCTCCGGCATCCTGGTGTCCGGCAGCGGCTCCACAAAGAACTACATGCGGGACTGGGAATACCCCGCCAATGTGGAATATTTCGATCAGTCCGGCAACTGCCTTATCAACCAGGCCTGCGGCATGAAGGTGGCGGGGGCCATCTCCCGCAATCACAGCCAGAAGGCGCTGGCGCTGTACGCCCGCAAGCCCTATGGCGAGGAGACCTTTCAGTTCAACCCCTTCCCGCACAGGGATTACACGTCGGTCAAGTGCTTTGTGCTGCGCGCCGGCGGGTCGGAGGGCACGGTGGACGGGCTCCGCTTCCGCGACGCGCTCCTGTGCGACCTGGCGATGGAGACATCCTGCCTGTGCAGCGACGGCGTGCCCGTGCTGGTGTATCTCAACGGCAAGATGTACGGCCACTGCAACCTGCGGGAAAAGACCAACAAGTATTTCATCGGCGCCCTGGAGAATGTGCCGGAGGATCAGCTGGATGACATCGACATCCTCACGCAGGACGGCTCCGTGACCCGCGGCAGCAACAAGGATTACAAGAGCCTGAGCACCTACTGCAAAAACCATGATCTCAACAAGCCGGAGTGCCTGCAGTATGTACTGGACCGGCTGGATACGGACTCGCTGTTTGACTGCCTTGCCTACGCGTTCATCACGGGCAACGCGGATATGCACAACATGAAGTTCTACCGCGTGCCGGGCGGCAAATGGAAATGGATGATCTATGACCTGGACACCGCGCTGCGGGGCATGAACGCCCAGCCGGCGGTGGACGCCTCCCGCGGGCTGAAGACCAAGCCGGAGACCCGCTGGGATCCCGTGCCCTTCGCCGCCCTGATGAAGGTGCCGGCGATGCGGGCGGAGTTCTTCACCCGCATGGGCAATATCCTCAACAACATCTTCACGGAGGAAAAGATCAACGCGGCCTTTGACAAGTGGCATGACGCGATGGCGCCCATCATGGCGGTGCACAGCACCCGCTGGGTCTCCATGCCCGTGGAGCGCTGGGAGCAGAACATACAAACAAAGCGCGGCGTCGCCCTGGACCGCCGCACTTATGTGATCGATGTGATGAAAAAGTATTTCAAGCTCACCGATGAGGAGATAGCGTTGTATTTCTAAGTAAATACCGAAACCTTCAGATCAGACATTTCTTCCTTGATACTGAACCGTCACAACACAGACCTTCTTTACATTCCTGTCTATCTTGAATATTGCAACATAATGATCTATAAGTAATTGCTTATAACCTTTTCCTGCGTATCTTCCAACAAGACGATCCTGATGCGCCTCCGGGAACTGTTCCAAAGTTTTTATTGCATCCCATATTCGATCTGTCTGTTCTCTGGCATTTTCAGGCGATAACTTTTCAAGCGCAATGTACGCATAGATATTATCTATATCGCGAAATGCTTTAGGATATAGCATAACTTCATATTTATCCATAGTATTTCCGGTTTAACCTTTCCATTGCACTGTCAATTGAGATCGGTTCCGCACCTTCCTCTATTTCTTTTTCAGCCTCATAGATAGCCTGATCAATTCTGTTGATCTGTGCAAAACGCTCATATAATTCCGCGCTCATAACAACCAGATCACTATATCCGTTTTTTGTTATAAAAATAGGCTCCTGCTGTTTGTGAGCCAATTCAGATATCTCGCTTGTATTTCTAAGATCTCTGATAGGCATAATTATCGGCATTTTATGCACCTCCTTCATACGGCATAATTGTAGCATAATTATGCTGCGATGTAAATACGAATTCATTCACCTGCGCGGAGGCAGGGACGGCATCCTGCTCACGGCGGTCAGCGGGCCGCTGAAAAAGAACGATGTCGTGCTTTACCGGCGGGCAAACGGGCAGTTCATCCTCCACCGGATCATCCGGGCGGGAGAGTATGTACATATGGCGGAATAACGGATATTTACCGCGGTACGGACAATGAAATGAAATATTGAAATGATGAAGGTTTTCCGGCTGTAACACGGATGAACCGCCTTGAAAAACGCCCTTCGGGATGGTACAATTATTCGGATCATGTGACCGTGTGTGTTTCGCTTACGATCATAATGCCGAAAGGAAAGGAGAGAACGCCTGTGGACCGCGTAGATCCCCGCGCCGGCTTTGCCGATATCCACAGCCATGTGCTGTGGGGCATCGATGACGGCGCGGAGGAAAAGGAAGCCTGCTTCCGCATGCTGCGGGAAGCGGCGAAGGACGGGATCTCCCTCATTGTATGCACGCCGCATATCGAGCCCGGCGTGACCCCTTTCGATGAGAATGCCTTCCTTGCGGCATATCATGAAAGCCTCGCGCTGATCAGCCGGGAGAACCTGCCGCTGAGATTGCTGCCGGGAAACGAGATCCTGTATACGGAGCATACGCTCCGCTTCCTGCAGGAGGGCAGGATCCATCCGCTGGGCGATACCCGCGCCGTGCTGGTGGAGTTTTTTCCCGGCGAATCGGAAAGCCGTATCAGCGAGGCGGTGCGCCGCATCGGAACGACAGGCTACCGGCCCATCCTCGCGCATACGGAGCGATACATGCGGCTGAGCCGGATCTCCCAGATCCGCGCCCTGAAGGAAGCCGGCGCGGAGATCCAGATCAACGCCCGCACCCTGCTGCGCAAGCAGCCCCTGCTCCGCCGGAGCTACTTCAACAGCCTGTTTGAGGAAGACCTGGTGGACTACGTATCAACGGACACGCATGACATGCCGGGCCGTGAGACCTGCATGACCGAAGCCTACGATTTCATCTGTGACCGTTACGGCAGATCCAGAGCCGATGCCCTCTGCCGCGACAACGCCCTTGAACTGTTAGGCGTTTCAGATTTCAACAACTAACAAGGATTGCGCCGAAGGATTCTTAAGGGAAATCTCACTTTTGACCGCCTGTGGCGGAAATCTCAAAAGTGAGTTTCTCAAGCGAAAAGGAGCAGTCTCAACAGTGTTGAGCTGCGACTATTGAGCTTGCGGACCGATCGGAAAGCCCTTTGGTCAGCCCGCAGGCTGAAACCCTGAAGAATCGGAAAGCCCATAGAGATGGGGACGCGCGAAGGGGTCCAGGGGGCGATCGCAAAGCCACCTGGTCAGCCCGCAGGCTGAATCCCACAGTGAGGTGTGATTGTGAAAAAACTTCTTTCCTGTTTACTTGCCGTATTACTCCTGATACCGCAAATAACCTTTGCAGATTCTTCGCCCATAGGTCTCCAAAAGACCTATGACGAAGAATACCTCACAGAGGACGCGTGGTACGACGCGGCCGGCAACCTCGTTGCCGGCCCCTACGGCTATGCCCGCGTGACCTATGAATACAAATCCCTTTCCCGGCCCGGCAACCCCACCCTCATCCGTTATTACGACGCGGAGGGCAACCCTTATCAGTTTCCTGAAGGCTACTATGGCGAAAAGCGCAGCTACAGCAAGGGCAACCAGGTCCTCCAGCAGTATGTGGATGACCATAACCGCCCCGTAAACACCACCTTCGGCTACGCCTCCTGGGAGCAGACCTATACCTCTGACGGTCAGCCCCGGCGCCTGCGCTATCTGAACGCGAACGGCAATATCACGAATGTTGAGTCCCTGGGTTACGCGTCCTGCATCTGGACCTATTCCGCCAAAGAACTGCAGAAGATCACTTATTACAACGCCCGCGGCAAAGAGACTAACACCGCCGCCGGCTATTCCCGCTTTGTCAGAAAGTTTGATAAAAAGCGCCGCGTGCTCTCAGAAGGCTATTACCGCAAGGATGGCACCCTTGTTCCCGGCGATGAAGGCTGGAGCCTTATGGAATATACCTATGATCAGGAAACAGGGGAGCTTCTGTCCGCCATCCGGCTGGATGAAAACCAGAATCCGTGGGTGACCCCAACCCCGACGCCGACACCCACTCCC
>JAUNQH010000028.1:0-26645 GCA_030536295.1 Clostridia bacterium
TCAGACTGTCAACAAAGCCCCTATTTTCGAGAGAAGATAGGGGTTTTGTCACGCCTCCAAATTGTGATCAAAAAAAGCAAGTGGCCATCAGGCCATCACCAGCCTTTTAATGTTCTGGGCAGCAGCAGTCAGGAAACACTGCTCCCGCATGTTCTTAATTCCAAGCATACGGGCAAAACGTAAGCCATGGTTTTCTTTGGCTTCCGCAAAAGATCTTTCAATTGTTTCTTTTCTCCACGAGTAAATCCTACGACCGTTGGTCGTTTTCGTAAACCAGGTAACTTCTTCCAAAGCATCCTGCCATACATGGCGGGTCACCAACCTTCTCTTTGACTTTTCACTCATACATTCGCTTTTCCTGGGACAATTAGCACATTCTTTTGAATTGCTCCAATATTCCCTGTAGCCTGCCCGGTTTGTTGTCTTCCAGTACAGGTGTTTCCCTTCCGGGCATATATAAGCGTCAAAGTAAGGTTCGTAACGGAAACGGTATTTGCCAAAGACTTCTTGCTGGTGTGTATGCCTTCTGTAACCAATAACGCCTTGTACCTTGTTCATTTCAAGCAGATGTGCAATCCAAGCACTGTGGTATCCGGCATCAAATCCCATATACTTTGGAAGTTTTCCTAATCTTTGCTCTATTTCTTTCAGAATTTCCGAAACTGGTGTTATATCGTTAACATTGGCCGGTTCTACATGCACATTCACGATGACATTGTTTTTACTGTCAACCGTTCGGTGTTCACTGTAGTGAAATCCATCCGGTTTTCCGTCCCGCGTTTGCTGTCCGCTGTCTGGATCGGTTAAACTGACCATTTTTGTGGTTGTTTCTCCAACTTCCGGAGGATCTGAGTCATCGTCATCCTTGTCGAAGGGCTTTTTATTCAATATCTCTCGATCCAGCGCGATCTGTTTATCCAGTTCTTCCATATATTCCGATGGTTTCTTTTCTACCGTTACCAATGCTTTCCGATGCTTGTTCGCTTTCGCTTTTATATGGGTTGAATCGGTGTAAAAGATTGCTCCTCCTACCAGCCCTTTAGCAATGCATTGCCTTAATATTTCGTCAAATATCTGTTCTGCTATGTTGTTGTCGCGGAATCTCCTCACTCGATTCGCACTTATTGTCGCATGATCCGGACCCTTTTCCGTCAGCTTTAGCCCAAGAAACCATTTGAATGCGATATTCTCGTTGACCGCTTGCGCCAGTTTTATCTCTGATTTGATCCCATACAGATATCCAAGCAGAAGCATCTTGAATAATAGTTCCGGTTCAATCGCCGGCCTTCCATTATCCAGACAGTACAGATCCTTACACATGTCATGTATAAATGAAAAGTCAACCGCTGCATCCACTTTCCTCAAAAAGTGATCCTGTGGCACCAATTCATCCAGCAGCACCAGTTCATATTCTCCCTGTCGCTGTGTTTTCCGATCGCGCAGCATGTGCTCACCAGCCTTTGTTTTCAATGCTTTCATACTTTATATATTCGACATTGCTACTCTTTTTTCCTTTTGGTTAATAAAAAACAAACCCCTATTTCTAGAGGTTTGTCGATGGTCTGACCGGGAGACGCCTCCCGGTTTTGGTGTTTCATATCATAACTTTGGCCGCTCTTCTGTCCACACATACCAGCATTCCCCGTTGGTCTCAAGATGAACGGTACGCTGGATGTGCATGCAGGGAATATGGTACTGCTTGTACTGCGGATCCCCGGCGGTCGTACCGGCAGAGCCCTGGGTGATCACGGCAAAAGCGGGATCAAGCGCCTTCAGAAATGCCGGATCCGTTGCGTTGATGGCGTGGTGGCATGTTTTGTAGAAATCACACTTGAACTCCGACGGGTCATGATTCTGCAGGATCACCTGCTGTGATTTGTTCGGCAGATCAGCCCCGAAAAACGCGGCGGCATTTCCGAAATGAAGCATGAACGCGGCGGAATGATGGTTTTCGGTAAGATGCGCGTCATTCCATCTGTATATTTTCATACGGGAACTGCCCAGCGTCAGCTCGTCACCGTCATCAATGGTGGTCCAGGGAATGCCGCGATCCTTCAGCACGGCAAGATAATCGTTCCATTTCTTATACTTTGTATCATTTTCCGTATATGGCGTGTAGACCATTTCCGGCGTATATCCGTTCTTCATCAGCCACATCTGCCCTTCACAGTGGTCATCATGGGCATGCGTCATGAAAAAGATATCCGGACAGGTGATGCCATGGCTGCTGAAGTAGCTTTCCACTTCCTTCAGCTGACGCTTTTCACCGCCGTCCAGCAGCATGGTCTTTCCGCCGCAGGTGATCAGAATGCAGTCATTGATGACCAGACCGAGGACGTCGATCTGCAGCAGTTCTTCATCTTCGGCGAAGGGCGATTCGTCGAGGTACTGAACATCTGCCCCGTTGGGCTGGAGGATCGACCCGGTCTTGTAATAGACCGGCAGACTGTCAGCCAGTGAAGCGGAGACAAGAGAAAAAACGAGAACAACGGCAAGCGTGAATGACAGGAAACGTTTCATGGAGCATCTCCTTTTCATTTGATCATCAGAAAATATCAATCGCGGATCTGCATCTGGATCTCCCGGGATTCGGCAAAGATCGTCCGGTATACATTGCGCACGCCTTCGCCGTTACCGCTGTCTTTTACAAGCGCTGTGACCTTTTTCAGGATCAGCTGTTCGCGTTCCGGCTGGTAGATCGGAATATTGGCGGCGCGTTTCGCGGCACCGATGTTCCGGGAGATCCCCATGCGCTTTTCCAGCAGCGCGACCAGTTCGGCATCCAGCACATCAAGATCGGTTCTGTACTCTTCCAGCGTTTTCAGCATATTTTGCCCTCCGTCATGCTTTTTTCGGTATTATATCATAAAAGGATATGGAACGGGAAGATGCTGCCGGTGCTTCAGAAAGACTTTTTGTATTGCCCGTTGCAATCGGGTCTGTATTGCTATAAAATTGAAATGTTATAAATCCGAAAGAGTCCGGAGAACGGACAGCGTGAGGTAGCGGAAGATGAAAGTGCTCGAGATCCTGTGCGTCATCATGTTTGAGGGCGCCGAAATCAGCCAGATCATTCGCGGGGTCCTGATCATTATCGGCCTGGCGAAGCTGTTTGACAAGTGCGGCCTTAAGTGGCAGTACGCGCTGATACCATGTTACCGGTATTATATTTTTGCCCGCTGCGCCGCGCGTGAAGCGGAAGGACGGATCCTGTTCAGCCTCAATGCGCTGCTGACGGTCGTCGGTCTGTGCTCAAGTTTTTATTCGGAATCACTTCTGGTCACGACCATTCTCTTTGTAATGACGATGGTCTATTATCTGTATGAGATCCGTGTGCTTATCGGGATCACGGAAGTTTTCGCGCGGAAAAAACGCTGGGCCTTTTTGTGGATGATCGCAACGTTCATTGTTGTGAATCTGTGGGGCTGGAGTCCGAAATTTCAGCCGCAGCGGCGGGAAAGCGATATCCGCGAGGAGATCGAAACGTTCTTCAGCAATGCCCATATGGATGTGATGCAGGAAGGACTGACCGTTAATCTTGAAAAACGCACCGTATCGGAATTCATGCAGAAGAAGACGCTTCTTCGTGACGTGCATATGTATATCCAGCCCGGACATATGGTGCTGCTTCTCGGCGGGTCAGGCGCCGGCAAGACCACGCTGCTGAACGCGATCAACGGCTATGAGCAGGCGGATGCCGAGATCTGGCTGAACGGAAGAAACATCTATAAGGAATACAAGGATATGCAGTATCAGATCGGGTTCGTGCCTCAGCAGGACCTGATGCGCGGCAAGGATACCGTGTGGTATACGCTGGCAAATGCCGCGGCGCTGCGCCTGCCGGTCGAGTTTACGCGCGCGGACCGCGTCGCGCGCGTGGAAACGGTGATGGATATCTTCGGCCTGAAGCCGGTGAAGGACAACCTTGTGGAGAAGCTTTCCGGCGGACAGAGAAAAAGGCTCTCCATTGCGATGGAGTTTCTTTCCAATCCATCGCTGTTCATCCTGGATGAACCGGATTCGGGTCTGGACGGAGTGATGGCGCGCGAACTGATGGAGCAGCTGCGCCTGATCGCGGACCAGGGGAAGATCGTGATCGTGATCACACATACGCCGGACCGCGTGATCGATCTGTTTGACGATGTGATCGTGCTGGCAAAGGACGCGGATCGGACCGGCCGCCTGGCTTACTTCGGACCGATCGGGGAAGCCAAACAGTTCTTTGAAAAGGAAACGATGGAGACGATCGTACGTTCGATCAACCGGACTGAGGAAGGCGGCGAAGGCCGCGCTGATGAATTCATCAGACGTTTTGCGGAGGTGCAGCATGGCTAAAAACGGAAGACGGGCGCTCCGTTCCCGCGGACGGGTCTACCAGATCCCGATCTATTTCGGAAAGCTTCTTCGCGGATTCGCGTACATGAATGACTGGAAAGTGCTGCCGATGGCGGCGGTGATCGCGGCACTTGTATCCATGGTCGTCAGGAAGGATTTCTTTGTTACGATGGAAGGCACGCTCAAGGGCGCTTTCGCGCTTTCCTGCGTGGCCATATGGAACGGATGCTTCAATTCCATACAGGTGATCTGCCGGGAACGCGGGATCCTGAAACGTGAGCACCGCTCCGGACTTCATATTACATCGTATATCGTTTCACACATGCTTTATCAGGCGCTCCTGTGCCTTGCACAGACTATCATTACGGTATATGTGTGCAATCTGTGCGGCGTGAAGATCAACACGCAGGGCTTTATGACGGGAAACCTGATGATCGATATCGGGATCACGGTATTTCTGGTCTCATACGCTTCCGATATGCTGAGCCTGCTCGTTTCCGCGATCGCGCATTCCACCACAGCGGCGATGACCGTGATGCCGTTCCTGCTGATCTTCCAGCTTGTGTTCAGCGGCGGGATCTTTTCACTGCCGGCCTGGGCGAACGGTCTCAGCGATATCACGATCTCCAACTACGGCCTGAGGTGTATCGCCGCGCAGGCGGACTATAATCATCTGCCGCTCGCGGCCGGATGGGATACGCTGGTGAAGATCGAGAATGAACCGATCACCGGCGAAACGACCGCCAATGAACTGCTTACGGTGGTCAGAAAGGCTGTGGGTGATGACAGCCCGGTCTCGCAGATCATAGACACCGTGACCGTCGTGACTGCCGCGGATCCCGCGTACGCTGCACTTACGGAAGAGAAGATCCCGTACTCGGTCAATCTGAAAAATATCATAGACGGAGTCGGCAGGGATGGATTGAAGAAGACCATACAGGAACGGACCTCAGCCTCACGCCGCAGTGAACGGTATGAACAGAGCAGGGAAAACATTATGGACTGCTGGTTCACGCTGTTCGCCTTCAGCTTGCTTTACGCGCTGTTCGCGATCATTGTGCTGGAATTCATCGACAGAGACAAGCGGTGATATATTGCGGGGCAGAGAACGATGAGAATGATTTTTGTGCGGCATGGACATCCGGATTATGCCCGTGACTGTCTCACCGAAACCGGAAAACTACAGGCAGCGGCAGCCGCGGAGAGACTCGCCGGGGAAGGGATCGCGAGGATCTTTTCCTCACCGATGGGCCGCGCCAGGGAAACGGCAGGCTATACGGCTGACAAGCTCGGACTTCCGGTGACGATCCTTGATTACATGCATGAGATCGACTGGGGTGACCGCGGCGGAGCCGAAATGTTGCTGGATGGACATCCGTGGATGCTGAGCGACCTGATGATCGGCGAAGAGGATTTCCGTTTTGATCTGGAAGACTGGCGGAATCATCCTTACTTTTCCGGGAACAAGGCCGTTGATTACGCGGATCGCCTCGGACTGCTGTTTGACCGCGAACTGGAGCAATTCGGCCTGAAACGTGAAGGCAGACGGTACCTGTGCACCGCGGAATGCAATGAGACCGTCGCCCTGTTCAGCCACGGCGGATCGGGGGCCTGCGTGCTGGCGCATATGCTGAATCTGCCTTTCCCTTATGTCTGCTCGGTGCTGCCTTATGACTTCACTTCCGTTACGATCCTGGAGATGACCGGACGGAAGGGTGAATATGTTTTTCCGCGGCTGGAACTGTTCAATGACGCGGCGCACATACGCGGCGGCAGAACGGCGGGACCGGCATTTGACAAGTGAAAAAACGTCCCGGAAGCTTTTGCTTCCGGGACGAACTTATTGCCGGACAAAGATATTGTTACAGAATATGCTTTGTGAAATCGCGGTCCCCGGAGGTATCACGGAATTCCGGCACCATCACCTGCTCCGGTGTTTCTTTTTCGTAAAGCGATTTCTCATTCAGAAACACTTTGCCGGTATTGCTCCTCGTCATAAAGAACGTTCTTTTTCTCGACCCAGAGGCAGAGACCTTTGGCTTCGACCCGGCACCAGTCGCCTTTTTCTTCAATGACCGCGATCGCTGTGCCGGTCGGCCATTGCGCGATCGTTTTTCCCTTGGCGGACGGTGTCAGGCGGGCGCGTATTTTCGCCCGGCCGCTCGTATTGCCGTTCAGCGCGATACGTGCGGTCAGCGGATCCTTATCGGACACTTCGATCAGTTCCACATCTTTTTTAGAAACATTTCCGACAAACGAGCCGTCCAGGATCGTGACCGTATCCCCGTCGACGCCGATGACCGGCAGGATCGTGCCGGGTTCCGCCTTGCCGGCTTTTTTGCCTGCGGAATCCTTTATCAGCGTATACGTTTTTTTGGTGACAACGGCGGCGATCCTTGCCCCGTCATCCGCACCGATATTCCATATCAGGTCCTTTGCCGGCACGGTCGATTCCTGTCCGCTGTCGGATATTGTGCAGACGGATGTGCCGAAGACCGTGACGACCACGGGATGATCACTGCCGGAACCGGTAAGCGTGAAGGGGGAGGGCTGGATCAGCCGCACACCGCGCTTTGCGACATAGGACAGCTCAAGCCAGTATTCCAGACCGCCGCATCCGGAGGTCTCAAAGAACCAGTGCGCTTCCGGCAATTCTTCGGGAGCGGAGAAAGGAATGAACTGTCCGCTCTCATCCATTGTGTACATGGAGGCTTTTTTGATCCGTTCCGCCGTGGCGGTCGGAGCCGAGTCCACGATATGAACCATGGACCCGTCTTCCGATATGCCGTCGACCAGCGCGATGTGCCCGATCACGATCGAAAACGTGAACATGCTGCCGCGTCTCAGCTCATCCGCGATGCGCGTCTGATCCTTGATCAGTTCTTCTTCGGTGAGAAAGTTATATTTTTCCGCCGCGTTCCGGGTAAGCATGTTGTTTCTCGTGCCGCCCTGGATCAGACAGTATTTGTAGGTGACGGCCAGTTCGGCGGGCATTGTGTCTTCACCGGTGATCCCCATGCGGTGAAGGGCATGGGACAGCGTGAAGATCGCGCAGCCGGCTTTTTCAAGGGTGCTTTTCCGGTACGGTTTTTTATCCCATGTGCCGTCCTTCTGGCTGTATACGGATGGGATCGCATCATCTCCGTCGGCCGGAAGCACGGTAAACGGCGCCGAAAGCGTTTCTTTTGTCTTGTCATTATATGTGACGGTGACTGACAGCTCATACTGTCCGGCTTTTTCCGGCAGGTATGACGCGGAAAAGTGATCGGTCGCCTTTTTCTGCGTATATACCTTATTTCCGTCCATCGTGACGGAGTACAGACAGGAAACCGCGCTGCCGCCGGCATTCACTGTGATATCCAGCACCTGCCCCGCGGGCAGGGTATCCGCGCTCAGAGAAACGGTTCCCGCGGCGGAAGCGGACAGCACCGGCAGCAGGACGGCGGCCAGCAGCAGTATGAACAGCCTTTTCATATGGTTCAGCACCTTTCGCGTCGGCGGAATACATAGCCGACAAGAGATTTTAACATGCTTTCGCGCGAAACTCAAGAAAGGTTCACACAACGCGGAAAAACGGGGAAAAAGGCTTGTTAATCCGTTCACAAATGTGCTATACTGATTCGGTGAGTGAATTTCACCAAGCGATTATCCTGAATAATAGGAGGAACCATTCGATGCAATACACCAAGGAAGTCGATGAAATGGTCTGCGTCGCGAAGGGACCGCATCACGGTCCGGCACCCATTCCCGAAGAGGGCAAATGGATTCAGGCCAAGGAAATCAAGGATATTTCCGGTTATACCCATGGTATTGGCTGGTGCGCTCCCCAGCAGGGAACCTGCAAGCTGAGCCTGAATGTTAAGGACGGCATCATCGAAGAAGCCCTGGTAGAAACCATCGGCTGCTCCGGTATGACCCACAGCGCGGCTATGGCTTCCGAGATCCTTCCCGGCAAGACCCTGCTCGAGGCTCTGAACACTGACCTGGTTTGCGACGCGATCAATACCGCTATGCGCGAACTGTTCCTGCAGATCGTATACGGCCGTACCCAGTCCGCTTTCTCTGATGACGGCCTGCGCATCGGCGCCGGTCTGGAAGATCTCGGCAAGGGCCTGCGTTCCATGGTCGGCACCATGTACGGCACCCGCGCCAAGGGCACCCGTTATCTGGAAATGACCGAGGGCTATGTGGTCAAGATGGCGCTGGACGCGGATGATCAGGTCTGCGGTTACCAGTTCCTGAGCCTCGGCAAGATGATGGACGCCATCAAGAAGGGCATGAGCCCCAACGAAGCGTACGAGAAGAACCTCGGCACCTACGGCCGCTTCAAGGCCGAAGACGGCGCGGTCAAGTGGATTGACCCGCGCAAAGAGTAAGGGGAGGTGCGAATAAATGGCTCTGTTTGAAAATTATGAAGGCCGTATGCCTCAGCTGCAGCCTGTTCTGGACAAGTATGGATTCAAAACCTTTGAAGACGTGAAGGCTTTCAACAACGCGAAGGGCGTTGACGCCTACACCATCGTTGAGAGCACTCAGCCCATCTGCTTCGAAAACGTGAAGTGGGCTTATGAACTGGGCGCCGCCATCGCCATGAAGGAAGGCGCGAAGAACGCTGCCGAAGCCGCGAAATGGATCGGCACCGGCCTGCAGGCTTTCTGCATCCCCGGCTCCGTTGCTGATCAGCGTCAGGTCGGTATCGGTCACGGCAATCTGGGTGCCATGCTGCTGGATGAGGAGACCGAATGCTTCGCTTTCCTGGCCGGCCATGAATCCTTCGCCGCCGCGGAAGGCGCCATCAAGATCGCGCTGAATGCCAATAAGGTCCGCACCAAGCCCCTGCGCGTCATTCTGAACGGCCTGGGCAAGGATGCCGCCATGATCATCAGCCGCATCAACGGTTTCACCTATGTGCAGACCAAGTATGACTATCTGTCTGCCGATGTAAAGGAAGATCACGCGCTGACCATCGTGAACAGGACCCCCTATTCCAACGGTGACCGCGCCAAGGTCAACTGCTACGGTGCGGACGACGTCCGTGAAGGCGTTGCCATCATGTGGCATGAAAATGCCGACGTTTCCATCACCGGCAACTCCACCAACCCCACCCGCTTCCAGCATCCTGTCGCGGGCACCTATAAGAAGGAACGCATCGAAGCCGGCAAGAAGTATTTCTCCGTGGCTTCCGGCGGCGGCACCGGCCGTACGCTGCATCCCGACAACATGGCTGCCGGTCCCGCCTCCTACGGCATGACCGATACCATGGGCCGTATGCATTCCGACGCGCAGTTCGCCGGTTCTTCTTCCGTGCCTGCCCATGTTGAGATGATGGGCTTCCTGGGCGCCGGCAACAATCCCATGGTCGGTATGACCGTGGCTGTCGCCGTGGCCGTGGAAGAAGCCATGAAGAAGTGATCTCTGTCAAAACAGAGAAGGTCCTCCGGATCAGTTGATCCGGAGGACCTTTTTTCAGCGCTTTCCGGGCTTGCCGGATGACCGGCTGCCGGTAAAGATCCCGCTGCGTGATATGAGATCATTCGTCATTCCACAGGGCGGCGCCTGTTTCTTCCGCCCAGGAATACTGCATCATATATTCGCCGTGCCATGCGTTGATCCCGGATGGAAGCCCCTTCAGATAATCATAATAGTCACATGCGACCCGGTCCGTTTTAAGCGCGGATCCGCCCCACTGACGGTGGATCACATCCCTGCAGCCGAGCGCACCGAGCGTATCCTGAATATCTTTCTGCAGGGAACGGTAATAATTCGCGTGGTCATCGTCCTCCCACAGGGCCGCGATCACTTCATTGTTTGTGCATACAGCACCGTTCCGGTCCGTCAGATACGCGAGCACTTCCTTTGATTTGGAGTACTTGAAACGTACGGGCTCGCCTTTCCAGAACACTTCGAAATTCCCGAAACAGTGGATCGTGAGTTTTTCATCCTGCCCCTGCACGACCGGATAACGCAGATTTTCAAGGGCGTGAGCGACCTGCTTTGCCGTGGCGGGCTTGAGCAGGTAACCGCTGGCATCCAGCGTGAACGCGTCCATCGTATACTCCGAATAGCCGGTTACGAAGATGAAGTTGCATTTGGGATTGATCTGTTTGAACTTTTTAGCGAGGTTGATACCGTTGATGCCGGGCATCTGTATATCCAGGAACGCGACATCAAACGGCAGCACTTCCATGGAAGCGAGCGCTTCACGCGGAGATGAAAAGGCGTGCACATCCGCGTCCGGCGCCGCCTGCCGGATCTTATCCGTGATATACTCCAGAGCATTCTGCTCATCGTCAATAGCGTAAATGATCATGACAATGCCTCCTTATCCATTCTGAACCGGGAGCTCGATGCCGAATTCGCCGGGCATGAAGCGCGGACATGTATTGTCGGAGATACGGATCACCGACGCCGCGAGACGCGTACCGATCCCGCAGGACGCCGCGAGAGATTTTCCGTATGTCAGGCCGACCGCAACGCCGGCAAAGAAAGCATCTCCCGCGCCGGTGGTATCGGCGACAGGTACGGGAATGGCCGGGCATATGCCGGCTTTTCCGGATGAATCCGCCCAGACGGCCCCGTCGCCGCCGAGCGTGACGACCATGGAAGGTATACGCGCGCCGGCAATATCATCCGCCAGCACTTTCATCAGTTCTTCCGGGGTGCGGTCTTCATAGCACTGGGAAAAGAGGATCCCGGCCTCCTGCGCGTTGCAGACAAAACAATCAACATACCGCAGGAACTCACGGCGTTCAAGCGCGATGCTCATGTTGGAAACAGCCGCGCAGACGGGCTTGTGATATCTGGCCGCAAGCTCGAAGACCCGCTTGACGATATTTTGATCCATGTCGATCTCCAGCAGTACGCTGTCGGCTTGCGAGAATATCTCATCTCCTTTTTCATCCAGAAGGGCGGCAATGGGAGTCAGATCCGGACGCTTGGAGATCGCGGCTTCGACATCGCTGCTGCCGTTGAACACCGCGAGCCATGTGCCCATGCCGTCCGGCACACGCTGTATGTAGCGTGTGTCGACATTGTGTTCGTTCAGCCTGCTGAGCACATCGCCGCCGGTACCTGTGTCATCCACAAGACTGATAAAAACAGGGTGAAGCTCAAGATTACCGATATCTTCGGCAATGTTTCTGCTGACGCCTCCGTGAACATACTCCACACGGCCGGCGTTGCGGCCGCCGGGAATATATCTGCCCGTGGGATAGCCTTTGATATCTACAAATACAGCACCCAGGACCACGATACTCATCAGGTTTCCTTCTTTCAGCGATGCTACGATTTTTCATCAGTATATTGAAAAATGGAAAAAAACGCAAGAGCCTGAGCGCGGAAACGGTGAAAGAAAACGGGATAAACGCAAAGACGCGGGATATGTTCCGACAGGAACACAGATGCTGAATACGCCTTCCGGGATGACACAAGGACATTCATGATACCCGGACGGCGGGACGGCCGGAGAGCATGGGCAGCGGGGGCTCTTGCCATTCCGGACCGCGCATGATAAAATATCCAGCGATCATGAATGACGGAGGCGAACGGATTTGAAGCGGCTGATCGCTGTACTGCTCTGCGCGGTGATGCTGACAGGCATTTATCCGGCATTGGCCGGAACCGTTACGGACGCGGACGGACAGGAATATGAACTTGATGATAAAGGCTTTCTGATCACGGATGATGACAGCGCGTGCTACATTCTGGAAGACGAAGAAGGAGGACAGTGGGCATACAGCAACAATGCCCTGTCGATCCGGATCGAACGGTTCGATGAAACAAAAAAGGTCGGAAAGAAGAACCGGAAGCTGGTTTACTGGATCGCCGAGGTATATGCTTCCGAAAAGGAACCGCTGACCAGCGTCGGTACACCGGCAACCAAAAAACATCCGACCGGCTACCGGCTGGTCAACCCTGTCGCGATCGCACGGGATAACCACTGCGTGTTTGCCGTTTCGGACGATATGTACGGGCTGAGACTTCAGAAATACAAAACGCACGGACTGGTCATCCGCGACGGGGAGATCATCGCGACCAAAACGAACAAGGGTTCCAAATGGCCCAATATGGATACGATCTCGCTGTATGGCGACGGAAGCATGAAAACACACGTAAACCAGGAAGTGACCGCGGAAGAGGAGCTCGCGAAAGGTGCCGTGCATGTGTTCTGTTTCGGCCCCGTGCTGATCTCCGACGGAACGATCAGCGAGAAGGTCCTCAACCCGAAATATTACCCGTACAATGAGCCCCGTGTCGCCATCGGAATGGTGGAGCCGTACCATTACATTATCATTTGCGTGAAAGGCCGTCCGACCGACACATATGCCGGTGTGCATCTGGACTGGCTGGCACAGAAGATGCTGGATATGGGCTGTATCGAAGCGCTGAACCTTGACGGCGGGGGCACTGTCGCGATCACGTTCATGGGCAAGCTGCTGAACGTGGAAGAAAAGAACGCGCGCAGTGTCGGCAGCCTGATCTCCTTCGGCACCGATGATTCGATCCCCGCAAAGACCGAAGACGAAAAGAACAACAAAAACTACGGAAAATAAAAGCAGATAATACGGAAGGATCTCTTCATACCGGGGAGATCCTTTTCATTTACCAACTTTTTTATGTATTTTTGATATGCTGTACCTTGACGTGTATGCCGGAAGAGTCTAAAATACACGATGTTGTGTTTTCAGTGAGCCAGCGGAAAGGAGAAACGAACGTGGAGACCGGTTTCGATCATGATAAATATACGCGTCTGCAATCCGATCATATTCTGGAACGGATCGAGCGCTTCGGCGGAAAACTGTATCTGGAATTCGGCGGAAAACTGTTTGATGACTTCCATGCTTCGCGCGTGCTGCCCGGTTTCCGGCCGGACAGCAAAATGCAGATGCTGCTGCAGATGAAAGACCGCGAAGAGATCCTGATCGTGATCAATGCCGATGATATCGAGACGAGCAAAGTGCGCGGCGATCTGGGCATTACCTATGATGCCGACACGCTGCGGCTGATCGACGCGTTCCGCGATATCGGGCTGTATGTCGGTTCGGTCGTGCTGACGCGGTTCGCCGGACAGCCGGCCGCCGTCAATTTTGAAAAACGCCTGCAGTCGCTGAATATACGGACATATCGTCATTATTCGATCGCCGGTTATCCCACGGATGTTGAGCATATCGTATCCGAGGATGGATTCGGCAGAAACGATTATGTGGAGACCACCAGACCGCTGGTGCTTGTGACCGCGCCCGGTCCGGGAAGCGGAAAGATGGCGACCTGCCTGAGCCAGCTCTATCATGAAAACCGCCGCGGAGTCAAGGCCGGCTACGCGAAGTTTGAGACCTTTCCGGTATGGAACCTGCCGCTGAAGCACCCGGTGAATGTGGCGTATGAGGCGGCAACCGTAAACCTGAACGATGTGAATATGATCGACCCGTTCCATCTGGAAGCGTACGGGGAAACGACCGTGAACTACAACCGGGATATCGAGATCTTCCCGGTGCTCAACGCGCTGTTTGAACAGGTGTGGGGGAGCAGTCCGTACAAGAGCCCGACCGATATGGGCGTGAATATGATCCGCGCCTGCATCACGGATGATGATGTGTGCCGCCGCGCCGCGGAACGCGAGATTGTACGTCGGTATTACAGCGCCCGCTGTTCCTATATGCAGGGGCACGCGACCGAAGCGGAGGGCGAGAAGATCAAGCTGCTTATGAAACAGCTGCATCTGACGGATGAGATCCGGCCCGTGATCGCCGCCGCGAGAGAACGCGAGGAAGCGACGGGCAACCCCGCTTTGGCGATCGAACTGGCAGATGGTCAGATCGTGACGGGAAAGACCACGAATCTGCTCGGACCGTCCGCCGCGGTGATCCTGAACGCGCTCAAGCGGATCGCGGGGATCGACAAAAATGTACACCTGATCCCTCCGGAAGTTATCGGACCTGTGCAGGAGCTGAAATGCAAGTATCTGGGCAATCACAATCCCAGGCTGCACTCGGACGAGGTGCTTGTCGCGCTGAGCGTGAGCGCCGCTTCCGACGCGAATGCCGCGAAAGCTTTGAGTATGCTTCCGCTGCTGAAAGGATGCGAGGCTCATTCCACGGTCATCCTGCCTGCCGTTGATGACAACTCCTTCCGCAAGCTGGGTCTGAATCTGACTTGCGATCCGAAATATCAGACACACAAACTGTTCCATAAATGATACAGAACGCTCCGGACCGAACGGTCCGGAGCGTTCTGTGTATGATCGAAGCCGCTGAGAGGCTATTTCCTGTGCTCAAGATTCCTTTGTACGGGACGGATGATCAGCGATCCGAGCACGCCGCAGGAGATCAGTTCTCCCAGACCGACCGTCAGCATCATCAGTGGGATCGCGGTGCCGATATGATATGCCCAGGACAGCACAAACGGAACAATGACCGTGTTCGCCGCGAATGAAGGTATCCACGAAATATACGGACGGCCGCGCAGAAGACGCGCCCCGACCGCGCCGATAAGCGTCGCCAGACTGCCGAAGATCACGTCCCAGATCACGCAGCCGGTGAGCATGTTGGAAAGCAGACAGCCGATCGTCAGACCGGGTATGGCTGCCGGTGTGAAGCACGGGAGGATGCACAGGGCATCCGCGATCCGGATCTGCACCGTTCCGGAGGCGAGACCGAAAGCGTTGGACAGGAGCGTGAGCACCGCGTAAAGCGCCGCGATCGTGCCGGATTCGGTCAGATAACGGACATTGCTGTGCTTCATGCCCATAACGGCCGCGGATACAAACCGCTTTCCGCGAGCTTTTTCAATGCCTCTGTGACCTGCGGTTTGTCCGCTTTATAGGTTACGCCCCACCAGCGGTCTTTCGCGGTCTCGACATTTACAACGGCCTTGCCTTCCGCAAGCAGATCGTTGACGGCGAAGGGAAGAAAGAATTCGGCTTTTTCCGGCTTTTCCGGAAGCTCTTTATCGAGGAAGACCCGGAACCGGCTTTCCAGTTCACCGGTCAGGGAGGGCGTAAAGCCCCACATGTTCATGGATACGGGCGCGTCTCCGGAAAGCGTGCGGTAGACCGAACCGTCTTCCGTATACAGAGGACCGTCGCATGAGCTGATGATATGCGTGGTCTCGCGAATCGATGTCAGCAGACCGTTTTCATCCACGGAGCATACCCCGCGGGCGACATGACCGTTGTCTGTCAGTGTGTTTTTCAGCAGATACGCGACCATCATGTAACGGTATTTCTCATCATCGCACATGATGGACAGCTTGTCATAGGCAAGACGGAATGCCTCGGGTCCGTAATAGTCATCGGCGTTGATGACCGCAAAGGGCGCATCGATCAGATCCTTGCAGCAAAGCACGGCGTGACCGGTACCATAGGGTTTGACACGGCCTTCGGGAACCGAATAACCTTCGGGAAGCATGTCCAGCTCCTGAAAAGCGTAGCGGACCTCGAGCTGCCTGCTGAGCCGGTCACCGACCAATTCCCTGAAATCCTTCTCGATCTGATGCTTGATCAGAAAGATGACGCGCTTGAAGCCGGCGCGTTTCGCGTCAAAGATGCTGTAATCGAGAATGACCTCGCCGTCGGGCCCGACGGGATCGATCTGTTTGAGACCGCCGTAACGGCTGCCCATGCCGGCTGCCATGATCAGCAGGATCGGTTCTTTATTCATGATGATCGCCTCCGGTAAGATTATGTTTCGGGAAGATTCATTTTAACGCCGATAAACCGAAAGCGCAAGTACACGGGTAAAAAAGGGTGGACAAAACCGAAAAAACAGTGTATACTTCGCTATGCCGCGTGTGCGATGATGATCGGGTCCCGTGCGATCTTTCGGCGTGAACCCTGTCAGGTCCTGACGGAAGCAGCAGTAAGCGTTAGACGGATGTGCTGCGGGTCAGCCCGGTTTGAGCGCAGGCGGTTTTTTTTATGTTCATGTGTTGCCCCCTGCGCGCGCGTATTGATATAATGTGCGCTGTAATGATTTTCATCAGGAGGATACAGACATGGAACTGAACCTGATCCGCGCGGAGGACCCCGAACTGACAGACGCTATCGAACTGGAACTCGGCCGCCAGCGTACGCACATTGAGCTGATCGCAAGCGAGAACTTTGTATCTCCTGCGGTGATGGCCGCCATGGGCACCTGCCTGACCAACAAATACGCCGAGGGTTATCCGGGAAAACGATATTACGGCGGATGCGAGTATGTTGATATCGTTGAGGATCTCGCCCGCAACCGTGCCTGTCAGCTGTTCGGCGCCGAACACGCCAATGTTCAGCCGCACAGCGGCGCTCAGGCGAATACCGCGGTATATTTCGCGATGCTGAAGCCCGGTGACACGGTGATGGGCATGAGTCTGGACAACGGCGGACACCTGACGCACGGCAGCCCCGTGAACCTGAGCGGCAGTTATTTCAACTTCGTACCTTACGGCGTGAATGCCGACGGCCGCATCGACTATGACGATGTCCGCGCCAAGGCGCTTGAGTGCAGGCCGAAAATGATCGTTGCCGGCGCTTCCGCGTATCCCCGTGTGATCGAGTTTGATAAGATGCGCGCCATTGCCGATGAGGTCGGCGCACTGCTGATGGTCGACATGGCCCATATTGCCGGTCTGGTAGCTGCCGGTGAGCATCCGAGCCCCGTGCCCTATGCCGATTTTGTGACGACCACCACACACAAGACGCTGCGCGGACCCCGCGGCGGTATGATCCTGTGCAGGGAACAGTATGCCAAGGCTATCGACAAGGCGATCTTCCCCGGCACGCAGGGCGGACCGCTGGAACATATCATCGCCGCCAAGGCCGTATGCTTCAGGGAAGCGCTCAGCGATGATTTCAAAGCCTATCAGCATCAGATCATTCTGAATGCCAAGGCGCTCGAAAACGCTTTCCGCGAAGAGGGCATCAAAATGGTGTCCGACGGTACTGACAATCATCTGCTTCTGCTTGATTTCTCCGATACGGAGATGACCGGCAAGGCAATGGAAAATATGCTTGAAGCTGCAAACATCACGGTAAACAAGAACACCGTTCCGAACGAGAAACGCAGCCCCTTCGTAACCAGCGGCATTCGTGTCGGTACGCCGGCGATCACGACCCGCGACCTGAAGGAAAAGGAAATGAAGATGATCGCGGCGTGGATCGCGCGCGTGTTCCGCGAAGGCGAAGCCGCCGTGCCGCAGGTGAAGAACGAAGTCGAGTCCCTGATGGCAAACTATCCTCTGTATTGACGGGCAGCCGCTTTCAGAAGCGTCCGGAAAACGGACGCTTCTTTTATATATAAACATAAATAATATAATGCGTTTTTGTGTTTTTTTTAACAAAAAGTCTTTTCACACAGCAAAATGTATGTTAGAATACACTGACGGGAGATGTGTATATATGTTGCCGCGGGAAGCGTTAGTTTCGCCGTTTTCCGTTTTGCATGTCCGTACATAATCCCTTCCGTGAGAGGAGAAACATGAATATATGACCGTGACGGAGAATGAGAAGAGCCGGTTGAGGATCATACCGCTCGGCGGTGTGGACGAGATCGGCAAGAATATGACGGTATTTGAATACGAAAACGATATCATCATCGTTGACTGCGGAAGTATATTCCCGAAAGAAGATATGCTCGGCGTGGATCTTGTGATCCCGGATGTGAGC
Source organism: Clostridia bacterium (assembly GCA_030536295.1). Lineage (GTDB taxonomy): Bacteria > Bacillota > Clostridia > Christensenellales > Aristaeellaceae > Aristaeella. Next base: position 17,975 of record JAUNQH010000028.1, read on the forward strand.
TATCTTGTCGGGAAGCGCGCCAATATCCGCGGTTATCTGTTTACACACGGACATGAGGACCATATCGGCGCCACGCCGTATATTCTGAAACAGTGTCCCGGACACATCTACGGCACAAAGCTGACGCTCGCGCTGGTGGATCTGAAGCTGAAGGAGTACCGGGTGGATAATATTCCGATGCATGTGGTGCAGCCGCGTGATGTGATCCAGCTGGGCAAGTTCACATGCGAGTTTATCCATGTGAGCCATTCAATAGCCGGCGCCTGCGCGATCGCGATCACATGTCCCGCCGGTACAGTGATCGTATCCGGAGACTTCAAAGTGGACTATACCCCGATCGACGGACAGGTCACAGATCTTCAGACGTTTGCCCGCTACGGTGAAAAGGGCGTATTGGCGATGCTGTGCGAATCGACCAATGTGGAGCGCGCCGGATATACCATGAGCGAGCTGAAGGTCGGAGAGACATTCACAAAGATGTTTTCGCAGGCGCGCGGCAGGGTGATCGTCGCGATGTTCGCCAGCAATATCCACCGTATGCAGATGATCATCGACAGTGCCGTTGAATACGGACGGAGGATCTGTTTTATCGGACGCAGCATGGTGAATGTATCCCGCGTGGCAATGCAGATCGGCGAGCTTCGCATTCCGGAAGGCTACCTGATCGATATGGATGTGCTGGATGATTACCCGGATGAGGAGATCCTGGTGCTGACAACGGGCAGCCAGGGCGAGCCGATGGCGGGCCTGACCCGTATGGCATACGCGGAACATCGTAAACTGCAGATCCGTGAGAGCGACATGGTCATTATTTCCGCAACGCCCATCCCCGGAAATGAAAAGTTCATCTCGCGCGTGATCAATCAGCTGTACCGCTGCGGCGCGCAGGTCGTGTATTCCGCCATGGCGGAAGTACATGTATCCGGTCACGCATGTCAGGAAGAACTGAAGCTGCTTCATTCGCTGGTCAAACCGAAGTATTTCCTGCCGGTCCACGGCGAATACAGAATGCAGTGGCAGCATGCCGTACTGGCCGCGGATATGGGTGTTGATCCGGCCAATATCGTGATCCCGGAACTGGGTCAGGTCGTGGAGATGAACGATGAGGTCCTGTGCCTCGGTGAGACCGTGCAGAGCGGAGGTATTCTGGTGGACGGCCTCGGTGTGGGCGATGTCGGCAATGTGGTGCTGCGCGACCGCAAGCATCTGAGCCAGGATGGTCTGCTGATCGTGGTGATGGCGATCGACAGGGACGAGGAACGGCTGGTCAGCGGACCGGATATCGTATCACGCGGATTTATCTATGTGCGTGAAAATGAGAACATCATTGACAATACACGTGAACTGGTTCGCGAGATCCTGTCCGACAACAGTCTGGCGGGGGATAACTGGCCGGAACTGAAGAATATCATCAAGGATGAGGTCCACCGCTACATTCTTGAAAAAATCAAGCGCAACCCGATGATCCTGCCGATCATTCTGGATGTTTGACGCATGATGCCCGATACGATATAATCTGAGGAGGAAATATCGCCTCCTCTTTTTTCGTTAAATTGGAGACAGAAAAACAAAGGAGCGGAAAGCAATGGAGTATACCGCGGCGCACCAGCTGGCCCGGGCGATCCGGGAAAGTGAAGAATACAAGACCTACCATTCTCTGAAAGAGATCGTTATGGCGGATGATACGCAGGCCGCGCTGATCCGCGAATACCGGAAACTGCAGACCGCCATCCAGATGACCGTGATGTCCGGCATGCAGGCGGACGCGGACGATATGCAGCGCTTCAACGGGATCTCATCCCTTCTGTTCTCCAAGCCGGAGGTGTCACAGTTCCTGCTTGCCGAAATGCGGATGCAGCAGGCGCTCGGCGATATCTTCCGCATTGTGACGGAAGCAGCTGATATTGAGATCAATCTGCCGGGGGTATGACCGTGAAAGATGACGGCAAGAAAGTCACATACAAGAGCCTCAGCGAAGAACGTAAGTACGGTTTTTACTGGTACAGCGGTCTCTGGCGCGTGATCCGTCCGATACTGGTGGCCGTGACCGTGGCTGTGGCTGTGATCGGGCTTGTGATAGCCGGATACAACGGGATCTATAACGGGTATTTCGCGCCTGTCGACAAGACCGATGTTTCGGAGATCGGTTTCACCGTGTCCTCCGGCCAGAGCCTGAGCGGTGTGGCAAACCGGCTGGAACAGGCCGGTCTGATCCGGTCGCGTACGGTCTTCAAGTATTACTGCGATTTCGCGGGCATGGGTCAGAAGATACAGACAGGCACCTATTTGCTGAACAAAAGCATGACGATGCTTGAGATCGCAGACAGGCTGACAACGGGTGACGGTAATCCGATCGTCAGGAACATCACGCTGATCCCGGGTGAAACCATAGAAGATTTTGCCGACAAGCTGTATACATCCGGCGTGATCGAAAACAGGGACGCGTTTCTGGAAAAGTGCCGGACCGGTAAGGATTTCAGCGATTATTACTATATAGCCGATGTGCTGGCGTCAAAAAATGTTTCCAAACGCCGCTATGTACTGGAAGGCTATCTCGCGCCGGATACTTATGAAGTGTATACCAACGCGTCTGATGATGATATCATCCGGAAGCTGCTGAGCCAGACGGAAGCGGTATTCCCGGTCGAACGGCAGGAACGCGCGGCTGAACTCGGCTATACGATGGATCAGATCCTGACCATGGCGAGTCTGATCGAAAAGGAAGCCAAAGCGGCGGACTTCACCAGAGTCTCCGCGGTGTTCCATAACCGGCTGAAAGCCGGCATGAAGCTGCAGAGCGACGTAACGATCCACTATATTACCGGTGTGCGGAAAATGGCGCTGGAAAACAGTGACCTGCAGACCGACAGCCTGTACAATACCTATGTTTACAGCGGGCTTCCGCTGGGTCCTGTATGCAATCCGTCCGCGGCGGCGATCGAAGCCGCGCTGTATCCGGATGAAGTGTTTACGGCAGGCGGCTATCTCTACTTCTGCGCCAAGGATCCGGAAAGCGGGGAACTGTATTTCTCGAAAACGCTTGCAGAGCATGAACAGGCCGTGAGCATCTACGCGCCGCTGTGGCAGGCTTATGATGAGTCCAGGGGGATCAAGTGATATGAAGGTACCGGAATTGCTGAGCCCCGCGGGAAACATGGACGCGCTGAAGGCCGCGCTTCATTACGGAGCGGATGCCGTGTACGGCGGTATGAAGAATTACGGGCTTCGCTCCTTTGCGGGCAACTTCGGTACGGAAGAACTGCGGGAGGCTGTATCGCTGACGCATGACGCCGGGAAAAAGTTCTATGTGACGATGAACGCCAGCCCCTTCGATGATGAGCTGGATGGTTTTCTGGAGGCAGCGGAAGCCGCGGCTTCCGCCGGCACCGACGCGCTGATCGTATCCGATCCCGGCGCGATCCTGCTGCTGCGGGAACGTTTGCCGGATGTATCGATACATGTGAGCACACAGGCAAACACCCTGAATACGCCCAGCGCGGAAATGTACCGCGATATGGGGTGCGAACGCGTTATTCTGGCACGGGAGATGAGCCTGGACAGGATCCGTTCCATGCATGACCGGCTTGGGGACAGTATTCAGCTGGAAACATTCGTTCACGGCGCGAGCTGTATGGCATATTCGGGACGGTGTATGCTGTCCGCATATCTGACAGGCCGCAGCGCGAACCGCGGTGCCTGTGCCCAGCCATGCCGCTGGCAATATCATGTGACGGAAGAAAAGCGTCCCGGAGAGTATTTGCCGGTCGCGGAGGATGAAAGGGGCACTTATTTGTTTTCCGCGAAGGATCTTTGCCTGATGCGTCTGCTGCCGGATCTCGCGGATGCCGGGGTGGCGTCCCTGAAGATCGAGGGACGCATGAAAACGGCGTATTATGTCGCGGTGGTGACCGGCACGTACCGGCGCGCGCTGGATCTGCTTGCCGAAGACCGGAAAATGTTTGATGACGCGCTGCCGGAACTGCTCGCGGAAGTGCGCTGCGCGAGCCATCGGGACAGCGATACCGGCTTTTTGCTCGGCAGTCCGCGGGAACCCGGTGAAGCGGAAGGATTCCATCAGGAGCGTGAGTTCCTCGCGACGGTGATCGGCGAACGGGATGAAGACGGATGCTGCAGGCTTCTGCTCAAGAACCGCTTCTTCGCGGGTGACGCGCTGGAACTGATGATGCCCGGAAGGATCGTCTCTTTCACCGCCGATCCCTTTGAACGTGTAAAAACGGGCGAGATCCTCAACACACTGGGAATTGCCGGTGAGGAAATACGAATGGCGCTTCCGGAAGGCGCGGCGCCCGGCGATATGCTGCGGGGTCCCGTACGTAATCACAGACAGTGATTGCAAACAAAGGCAGATTGTGGTAAATTAAGATTGTTAAAAGATTCACAGGCAAAGGAATGAACAAGATGAACGGATATGTTTCGGATGCTGTGATCCGCCGTTTACCCGGATATTACCGTCATTTGCGCGAACTGGAAGAGAACGGCGTCGTGCAGATCTCATCACAGGAGCTCGGCGAAAGAATGTCGCTGACGCCTTCACAGATCCGTCAGGACATCAACTGCTTCGGAGGCTTCGGCCGACAGGGTTACGGTTATCCCGTGCATGAACTGAAGGAACATATCGGTGAGATACTGGGTCTGAACAAAAAACACCGGATGGTGATCATCGGCGCCGGCAGGATCGGAAACGCGGTGTCGCGTTATCCGAGCTTCCGGCGTGAAGGCTTTGAGACCGTTGCGATGTTTGATTCGGATCCGGCCCTGCTGACGGAGGAAAAGGACGGGATCGCCATTTATGATATCAGCCGGCTGGAGGAACTGCTCCCCGGAATGGATATCAGTATTGCCGTGCTGGCCGTGCCGGCTCCTGCGGCGCAGGAGACCGCGAACCGGCTCTACGAATGCGGAATACGGGCGATCTGGAATTTTGCCCCCACGGATCTGCAGCATCCTGCGGATATGGAGGTCGTGAATGTCCATATGAGTGATACGCTTCATATTCTGAGCTACCGCATGACGCACGGGAATACCGACCGGAAATAACGGAGGTATGGCTGAAGATGGCGAGGACCAGACGGACGGAACGCCTGAATTATTCAGATGAAGAAAAGATCCCGGACGCGCGCGGCATGAACGGCATGCCCGAGCAGACCGTGTATGTGCGTCATCCGGAACAGGTATCGCACGCGCACGGGAATGATCAGTCCGGCGCCGCGCAGAATGACAGAAGCGTGGATTACGATTACCGCCCTGAAAAAGAGACCGTTATATATGATGAATATGAGATCAGCCGCCGTCTGCCGGAAAAACGTACAGTCACAGCAAGCGCGCGCGGAGGAGAACATCGTGCCCTTTGGGGCGCGGTGGCCTTTTTCGCTTTTGTGCTTCTGTGCGCGATGGTGCTGCTGATGCTGCCGCAGCTGACCGGCGTGAGATACAAGTTTATTCCGAATCTGGCGTTTGTCAACGGAAACATCATTGTCGTCGATGATGACAAGGCTGATACGTTTGACCGCTATATGGAATATATGACGGCGGATACGATCTATCCGGGCGTGTATATAGATGATGTGCATGTGGGCGGAATGACAAGGGAACAGGCGGTCGAAGCCGTGGAAGCCGCCGCAGAGGACGGACCGGGCTCGGAGTTTGATATCACGGTCCTTATCGGCAACGGCAGCTGGCATCTGACGCGCGCCAATGTTCCCGTAAGCAGAAATGTGAGGGAGACAGTGGATCAGGCGTGGGCGATCGGCAGGCGCAACACCGCCGCTGCCGGCGGCAGCGATCTCACACCTTTTGAGGAACGGCTGGATGAAGCTCTGTCCATCCGCGGAGCCCCGGTATCCTTTACAACGGAGCTGACATACAGCAGGGAAGCCCTGATGATCCAGGCGGAAGCGATCTGCGCTTATGTGAACAGGGATCCGGTAAACAGTATGGTCGAATCCTTTGATTTCAACACACACGCGTTTACATTCACCGAGGATATCCCCGGCGCGTATGTTGATCCCATGGAGATCTATGAAAAGGTCGGAACACTGCTGGACAGCGGTACGGCAAGCGCCGAAGTGACCATCGTGCCGGAAAAACTGCTTGCCGATATGACCAGGATCGAACTGATGAACAGTTTCACGAAGGTATCCGGCTTTACAACGAGCACGACGAACAACAGTAACCGGAACACGAACATCAAACTGAGTGCTGCCGCCATCAACGGAATAACCGTGCAGCCCGGAGAGATCTTCTCCTTCAACGGCGCGACCGGTGAACGGACAAAAGCCAAGGGCTATAAAGCGGCCCCGGCTATTTCGGGCGGAGCGACGTCCGATGAGATCGGAGGCGGTGTGTGCCAGACAAGCTCAACGCTGTTCAACGCGGTCGCGCGTGCCGACCTTGAGATCATCTCACGCAGCCCGCATGCCTGGCCGAGCAGCTATATCGAAAAGGGAATGGACGCCACGGTGAACTGGCCGGGGCTGGATTTCAAGTTCCGCAACAATACGGACTGGCCGGTATTTATCGTAGCTTCATACGCGAACCGGAAGGTGACCGTTGAGATATACGGCATGAAGCTGGCGGACGGGATCACGATCGATCTGGAGAGCGAGACCGTGAAAACGCTGCCCCAACCGTCAGGTACTGAATATGTGATCAATACATCCCTGAAGCCCGGTGAAAGCAAAAAGACCGTGACCGGCAGAGCGGGAAGCGTTGTTGAGACATACAAGGTGTATTATCAGGCCGGAAAAGAGATCCGGCGTGAAAAACTGTGTACTTCGACCTATAAGGCGTATCAGGAGACGATAGAGTACAACCCGCAGTGACAGCATGACAGACCAAAAACAGTCTGAAAGCGAATTGCCTTCAGACTGTTTTTTATGTGCCGGAGATGGGAATGGAATTGCTCAACGGCATTTTCCGGAATCTGCACGTTATCCTTTGACGCCGCCGGCTGTCAGTCCGGAGACCAGATGCTTTTCGATGCAGATGAACAGAATGACAACGGGAATGGTTGCCAGCAGGGATGCCGAGAAGAGGTATTGCCATTCGATCATATTGAAGGATGAGAACTGTGTGATACCGACCGTGACAGGCCGCAGATCGGGGGTAGAGATCAGCACCGTGGAAATGGTATATTCGTTCCAGGCGTTAATGAAAATGAAGATAAGCGTTGTTACGATACCGGGAGCGGCCATAGGCAGCAGGATCCGGATCAGGGAACCGATCCGCCCGCATCCGTCAATATAGGCCGCCTGTTCCATTTCCGGAGAGATGGCTGAGAAGGTACCGCGCAGCAGCCATATGGCAAAGGCCTGATTGAAGGCGGCATTGATCAGCATCAGACCAAGCAGTGTGTCGTTCAGGTGCAGCGTATTCATCAACTGTGAGATACCGATCAGAAGGACCACAGGCGAGAACATCTGGCTCATGATCACAAAGCCGAGGAAGGCTTTACGGCCTTTGAAACGCATTCGCGACAGCGCGTAGGCCGCAGGAATGCCGCACAGCATGGCGATCCCCGTCGCACCGAAGGAAATGAGGATGGAGTTGCCGAGGAAACGGAGTACGCCGCGGTCAATAATATCTTTCAGATTGCTGAAGACCCACCGGACGGGGAGAACATTCTGGAAATACATATCCGTGGTCTCCGCGTTGCTGCGGAACCCGGTGATGAACATGACATAGTAAGGATACAGTGTGACTACACATACGATAAGGATGAAAAGATAGAGAAGACCGCGGGACAGTGTCTTTTTCAATGCACCCCGGCGCAGCAGGATCACGGACAGCAGCATCATGAAGAGAAGCGGAACGGTGATCCAATAACCGGGCAATAAGTCAAAGGTAAAGCCGGAGGCCAGCTCCTGCACCTTATCACCCGCGGTGCCGTTGAACACAAACGCGTCTATACCCGCGTAGAAGGCGTCCATTCCCGCATCGCTCAGGCCGTTTTTGTACAGCGTGATCTTCCGGGAAAGGGAATAGGTATTGCTCATCGCAAACAGGAAGACAAGCACGATGGCGGCCAGGACACACCAGCCGGACGCGGAACGGAATATCCGTGAGGTCCGGTCCAGCGCGTTGGTGTCGGCAGAGACGGACCGCAGGGATCCTGCCAGGGCAAAGATCAAAGCGAGACCGATGCTGATCAGCAGAAGCGCCATCAGTTTTGAGGAAGGAAACACGGTATTCAGAAAACAGAGCGCGTTCCTTTGCTCTTCCTGCTGAAGCGTGAACGCGACCATGGAAGTCTTTTCACCCTTCGAATTGACACGTTCCGTGACGGATTCTTTCAGTTCGATGACGAAACCCATGGCACGGTACTCATCTGCCACGGCTTCGACTTCAGCCTTCACCGACAGGTACTTTTCATCTCCGACGAAGGTGTTGCCTGATTTTTTGGTGTACAGATCCGTATGGAAGGTGTAACAGGGGAGAAACAGGATCAGGACGGTCAGGACCGCCGTGAGAATACAGACGATCAAAGCGGATATGTTTTTTTTACGGAAGGAAGAGATCATCAGTCATCCTCCTTTCGCAGCGACAGGATCATATAGGTGCCCGCACAGAGGCACAGCACCAGAAAACCGATCACGGATAAAGCCGTAGCCGGTCCTTTTTTTCGGTCGTAAAACGCCAGCATATACAGATA
>JAUNQH010000028.1:26655-29015 GCA_030536295.1 Clostridia bacterium
TTATTGGCCGGCGCGCCTTTCGTCATGGTATAAACGATGGGGAAGGAATTGAACACATAGATGATGTTCAATACGGTGCTGATGGTCAGCTGCGGACGGACCAGCGGGATGGTGATCATGCGCATCTTCTGCCAGTAGCCCGCCCCGTCCACGGTGGCGGCTTCGTAATATGCGTCACTGATGGATTGAAGGCCGGCCAGTACCGTGAAGGTGACGAAGGGGATCGTCACGAAGATACCGACGCCGCATTCCCACAGGAATTCCACCTGATAGGAGGAACGCCAGTTGACGGCTTCTTTGATGATGCCGAAATTAAGAAGGATATTGTTCAGGTTCCCGTATTCATATTTGATGATGTAGTTCCATACGGACGCCTGGATGACAAGGGAAGTCGCCCATGGGAAGACCACCACGGAACGGGCGAGCTTTCTGCCGAAGAACTTGTTGTTCAGCGCGATCGCAAGGATGAACCCGAAGACCGTTGAAAGTCCGACGACCAGAACGACCCAGATGAACGTGTTGAGCATGACCTGACCGAACGCGGGCAGGCTGACAGCATCACGGAAATTCTGCAATCCGATGAAGCCGCCGATCACACTCGATTTTGAGATCTCACTGAAGGAAAGACGGAACACGATGCCGATCGGGAAGATCACAAAGATCGTCATCAGCAGAATACTGGGCAGGAGCCAGAGATATGGTTCCAGCTTGTGCTTGCTTGGGATGGTTTGCAAATGGTCTCCCTCCTTGACGATGGTTTCCGCTTTGCCGCAGCGATCAAACGAAAATCATGGGACGGGCCCGGAGATTCCGGGCCCGTCCTGACGGTTTGGACTGATTTGATCGGATAACGCGGATCACTTGGTCAGAGATTCCTGCAGGGCGGTCAGCTGAGCAGCGACATCAGCGCCGGTCAGCGCTTCCTGTTCGGCCTTGATAACGCCTTGCTTCACAGCGTCCCAGTCAGCCATGGCAGTGGGATAGAACTGGCAGGAAGCCAGAACATCCAGCCAGGCCTGGAAAGAGGGATCAGCTTCGACCAAAGCGCCGACAGCGGAGTTCACCGCGGGCAGGAAGCCTTCCATGGAGACCCAGCCGACGTAATTCTCGGGATCGTAGAAGAAGGTCAGGAACTTGCCGATGGCTTCATTGCGGGCAGCCTGATCGGCAGCGGTATCATCCTTAAAGGCCATGACGCGGTCCATGACGCCGACGGAAGAAGAGGTGCATCCATCATTGGCGGGGATCGCGGCGGTGGCATAGTTCACATTGGTGTAGCCCTTCTCGGCGATGTAGCTCGGCAGAGAGTTCGGGGCAATGACCATGGCCAGCTTGCCGGCACCGAACATATCCTGCAGATCGTAACGGGTCTGGGTGGCAGGATTGGGATTGGTGTAGCCCTTGTTGACCAGACCGATCGCGTAATTGATGGCTTCGACGTTGGCTTCGGAATTCAGCGCCCAGTTGCCTTCGGCATCCACAAATCCGCCGTTGTTGCCCCAGACATAATAGGCAAAGGCAGCCTGGCCTTCATCCGTGGTCATATCGATGCCCCAGGGATATACTTCGCCGTTGTAGAAATCAACAATGGCAGCCGCGACGTCTTCCAGTTCGGCCCAGGTGGCGGGAACTTCCACACCGACTTCGGCGAGGATGTCGGCATTGACATACAGCGCGCGGGCGGAAGCCAGATCCGGAACGGCCCATACAGTACCGTCGATGACGGACTGGTCAATGAAGGAAGGGAAGAAATCATTGAAAAGCTCTTCCGGGCAGTAGTCGGAAACGGGCATCAGCAGACCGTCATTCGCATAGTTGGCGAATACGTCGATGTTCAGGATATCGGGGGCGTTGTTGTTGGCGATGCGGGTGTCGACCACCGTGTACACATCGTTCCAGGAAACAACTTCCAGATTCAGCTTGATACCGGGATTTGCAGCTTCGAATTTGCTGACGAAATTGGTGCCGTCCATACCGGTTCCCAGGAACCAGTTGTTGGTGTTGGGACCGTACTGGCAGATGATGACGTCGAGCGTGATGTCATCGGCCAGCGCCATGCCGGTGCAGGAAAGCACCATCAGGGCAGCCAAAATGAGAGCGATGATCTTTTTCATTTGTGTTTCCTCCTGATGTTTTATTGTGGGATCTATCCCTGTATGAACATTATAGCCGATTCCCGGACACTTGTAAATAAAGACTTTCATGTTCCGGAATGAAAGTGCCTGATGATCTTGACTGAAAACAGGGTCCCTTGAAGCCTTAACTTCAGGGACCCTGTTATGTGCCGGAGGTGGGACTTGAACCCGCACGCTTTTAAGGGCAACGGATTTTGAATCCGCCGCGTCTGCCATTCCGCCACT
>JAUNQH010000029.1 GCA_030536295.1 Clostridia bacterium
GTGACTTCGGCGGGTACTTCTTCATCCGGGGTCTCTTCAGTGGAGATCACTTCGACGGGGGTCTCCGCGGCGGGCGTACCTTCGGCGGACACTTCTTCAGCCATGGCCTCTGCAGCGGGAGCCGCTTCTTCCGGCATGCTTTCCGGAATGACGGGAGACTCTTCCACGATGACCGGAGTCTCTTCAACAGGTGCGGATGTCCCAACGAGGACCGTCTCTTCGACGGGAATATCTTCCGCCAGCTGTTCGGCCACGGATAATGTGCCGGCAGGCAATACCGTCATCGCCAGCATGATCGCCATGAAGATCGCAACAAATCTCTTCTGTACCATTTTCCTAACCTCCGTCGTACTTACAGACATTCTGTGCTGAATGGTCATCTGAAGTTTACCCGGATACAGACTTTCGACGCCCGGCTACGAAAGTTTAGTTATATCCGTGTACATTATACGTTACATGTGACATGATAGAAGTAGAAATATATATCATGTCTTTACAATATGTTATCATACTTTGAAAGTATTTACAAACAAGAAAAATACAAAATTGTATGCAAATCTTCGGACAATTTGTACGCACATTTTATGAAATTTTAGTTACAAAACAATTACAAATCACTTGCTGGTATTTGGCAGATAATGATATACTATATCTTGTATCTGCTGCCTGTATGGGCATCGGTGAAGGGTGGAACGACCATATGAGTGAGAACAGGGATCATACTGTATATTTTCATCTTCCGGGATTGTTTGAGTTCTATGACCTTTACAGCGCTTTTCTGCCGCTTTTTTATGAACACAGGGAGTACTTTTATCCGGAATGTGAGATCGGATCGGTCTACGGCGCGCCCGGGGACTGTATCTGGGGCGGCGGACGTGTCGGCTTCGGCGACGCGGATCCCCGTCAGGTGCTGCGGCTCATGAACCGGTACGGGATCTCCTCGCGGCTGACTTTCAGTAACTCCCTGCTGACGCAGGAGCATCTTGCAGACCGGAAATGCAACGCGCTGTGCGCGATGTTTGAGGAAAGCGGACCGGATGTGAACGGGGTCATCGTCCATTCGGATCTGCTGGCGGACCTGCTGAGAAAAAAATACCCGGGGCTGTATCTTGTATCCTCCACCACAAAGGTACTCACGGATTTCGATGACTTTCTGCATGAAACGGAACAGGAGCAATTCCGGTATGTTGTACCGGATTTCCGGCTGAACAGGGCGCTTGACAGACTGGCGGGCATGCCGGGACCTCTGAAGGACAAGACAGAATTCCTGTGCAATGAATGCTGTTCCTTTACATGCACGGACAGAAAGCGCTGTTATGAAAATGTCAGCCGGAAAAGTCTGGGAGAAGACTGCCCGGATCACATCTGCACGGCACCCGGAGCAGGCAGGGGATACCGCTTTTCGGAAGCAATGAAAAATCCGGGATTCATCGGGATCGATGATATTTACAATACGTATCTGCCGATGGGCTTCACGAATTTCAAGATCGAGGGCCGCGGCCTGGGCAGCGCGCTGATCCTGGAATTCCTGCTGTATTATCTGACAAAGCCGGAGTATCATATCAAGGTCCGCGAGGAGATCTATCTGGACAGCATGCTGGACCTGTTCTGAACAAAGCATGCGGGAAGGAGCACCGTAATGCGGATATACATCAATGAAAAAAGCGGGGGAGACACGTTTGTGTTTCCCCCGCGGCGCGTTCGCGCGTCTTACATTGTGATCTCTTTTTTACCGCTGACCTTGAAGAAGACTGCAAGGGCGATAATGGTCGAGAAGGTGAGGATGGCGGAAATGGCGGACGCGGGCCCGTCGTTTCCGCGGATGACCTGGCTGTATATTTCCAGCGTCATAGTCTTTGTGTTGGTCGTATACAGAATAATGGAAGTGGAAAGTTCCGTTATGATCATGATCCAGCTGAGGATCGCGCCGGAGATGACGCCGGGCATCATCATGGGTGTGGTGACCTGCAGGAAGGTCTTCGCATTACTGGCGCCCAGACTGATGGCCGCTTCCTCAATGCTGGGCGATATATTTCTGAGGATCGCCGAGGAGGAACGGATGGTATACGGCAGTCTGCGGATGGTGTAGGACAGGATCATGATGAAGATGCCGCCGGAGAGCAGAAGCGGACGGCGATTGAACGCTGTCAGCAGGGCAATGCCCAGAATGGACCCCGCCACGGTCTCCGGGAACATAGAGACCACATCTACCGCGGAATTGAAGGGATTGCGTCTGCGTACGACCACATAGGCGATCATGCATGCAATGGCAACGATGAAGAAGATGGAGATGAACGCCATCAGGTATGTCATCCAGATAGAGTGCCCCACGGTGTCAAACGCTTCTTTATAGCTGCTCAGCGAGAAGCCGGGCATGAAGAGGCGTCCGCTGGTTTTGCGGAATGAGCAGTAGATAACGAAAGCCTGCGGCATGATCGCGATGCCGACCATCAGATAGCAGAAGACATGCGCCAGCACGTTCTTCAAACCCTTGACCTTGCGCTGTTCAACCGGGTGAAGCGCGTTGATCGAGAAGACTTTCCGGTTGGAGATGTACTTCTGGAGCAGGAAGATTGCGGTGGTGATCAGGATCGCGATGATCGAGATCGCAGCGGCCAGCCCGTCCGATCCGCCCAGTTCACTGAAGAATTCCTTGTAGACCAGCACGGGCAGCGTGATATAGTTTTCACCGATCAGCATCGGGGTACCGTAATCCGCGAACGCGCGCATGAACACCAGCAGCGCGCCGGCCAGCAGGGTGGGGAGCATCAGCGGAAGCACAACACGGAACATCTTTTTCAGCCCTGTGCAGCCGAGGCTTTCGCTGGCTTCGATCAGGGAGTTGTCCATGTTTTTGAAAGCGCCGGAGATGAACATATATACGAGGCTGTAAAGCTGGAAGCTCATAACGATCACGCAGCCCTTGAACCCGTATATATCGCCCAGCTGGATTCCGATGCTTGCCAGCAGATTCGTTACGATGCCGTTGCGGCCGCAAAGCTGGATCCACGCGTAGGCGCCGATGAAAGGCGCGGACATGGAGCTGACAAGGATCAGGATCTGCAGCGCGCCGGCGAAGCGGATCTTCATGGTGGACATAATGTATGCCATAGGTGTGGCGATCAGTACGGAGACCAGCGTGACCACGGCGGAGATCAGCAGACTGTGCCAGATCGCGTTGCTGTAGTAGGCTTTGCCGAAGATCGTCTTAAAGTATTCAAAGGTGACCTGCCCGTCTGTATTGATGACTGCCTGACGCAGAATGGAGAACAGCGGGTAGATCAGGAAAACAAGATAGAACAGGATCGCCAGGACCGTGACCATGGACCATACATCGTTTTTGATCAGGATCCAGGCGCCGGCAAGGATGATCAGCGCGCCGGCGATGATCAGCGGAATTGCCGCGGGCATGGTTATCTGGTCAAACACGGTGACTTTTGCCAGATATTCTGTCAGGTTCTTCTTCAGCTTTCCGCTTTCGTTCAGGTTGCGGCCGTTATAGTCCTCATCGCCCAGCGGCGCGACTTCCTTCCGCCCGGCGGCATAGTCAAGCCATTCGGAAGTCTCGATCTTGCACTTTCTGGCGTAGAAATCCGCCTGACTTCTGCCCATGAAGCCGCACGCGATGAACAGCACACCGAGCGTCAGCAGGATGACGCCGGCAAGCTTGAGCAGGCGCAGCTGCCGTTTGGTGGGCGCATCAATCCGCATCATTGACGACCCCCTTTGTCAGGCTGCGGGTCCCTTCATCATTAAATACATTGATCTTGTCCTGCTTGAGGGTGAGCGTGATCCGCGTTCCGTCCGGGATGATGTTGGAGATGGAGGACTCCATGATGATCTCGGCGGTGCTGCCATCAAACAGCTCGACAAAATAGGTCGTGTTCAGACCGAGGAAGATGCTGGACTTCACGATCGCGCTGATGCCGGGGCCGTTGTCCTCACGGATCACGAATTCTTCCGGACGGACGGAAACCTTTACGCTGCCGCTCTCGGCATCCGCGGTGAAATTGGCGTAGGGCATGACGTAATCGCCGATGGTCAGTGTGCCGTTCACGGTGTCCGCAATTGCGCTGACCGTGTTACTGTGACCGATGAAATTCGCCACGAACAGGTTCGCCGGCCGCTGATAGATGGACTTCGGCGTGGAAACATGCTGGATCACGCCGGCGTTCATCACGGCGATCCTGTCGGAAACAGCCATGGCTTCCTCCTGATCATGTGTGACATAGACCGTGGTGATGCCCACACTGTTCTGAACCTGACGGATGGCATTGCGCATCTCGATGCGCAGTTTCGCGTCCAGATTGGAAAGCGGTTCATCCATCAGCAGCACATCCGGCTTGATAACGATGGCACGGGCAAGCGCCACGCGCTGCTGCTGACCGCCGGAAAGCCTTTCGGGCAGACGGTCCGCGTAATCGGTGATCTTTACGGTGTCCAGGATCTCATCCACGCGCTTTCTCATCTCATCCTTCGGAACGCGGCGGTTCTTCAGACCGAATTCCACATTCTGACGGACGGTCATGTGCGGGAATACGGCGTAGTTCTGAAAAACCATGCCGATGTTCCGCTTCGCGGGCGGAATATCGTTGATGACCTGATCGTTGAAGGAAATAGTGCCGCCTTCAATCGTGTTGAAACCGGCAACCATGCGCAGAAGCGTGGTCTTTCCGCAGCCGGAAGGACCGAGCAGGGTGAAAAATTCGCCTTCCCTGATCTTCAGTGACAGATCCGGAATGATGACATTCTTTCCGTATGCCTTGACGATGTTTTCAAACGTGATCGCGACACTCATGGGCCTGCATCCTTTCTGTATACCGGTTGATGATTTGAAAACGGAGGGCCGGACGGGCCCTCCGTAAGGTAAACCGTGATGATTACTTGTTGACGATGTCGCCTACGCGGGTCTTCAGCTCAGCGGTGTGAGCGATGACATATTCGCTGTCTTCGTAGGCCAGAACGATGTCAGCCAGAGGAGTCATAACGTCATTCTGATATTCAACAACGCGGATGTTGCGGCTGGTGGTCTGCTCGGCCAGGAACTTCTGGGCGGCTTCGGACAGCATGAAGTCAACGAAAGCCTGAGCCTCTTCCAGATGCTCGCAGTTGTTCGGGATACCGATCTGAGCGGGCAGGAACACGGTGCCTTCAACGGGGTACACGATCTTGACATCCTGAGCGCCGTCCTTGATCATGGTGACGCAGGGATCTTCGTAGGTCAGACCGACGGCGTATTCACCGTTGATAACTCCCTTGTAAACAGCGGAGGAACCGGAGGTGATGGCAACTTCCTGACCGGCCAGCAGCTTCTCGGTGTAATCCCAGGCAGCAGCGCTTTCATACTTTTCAGCAGCGGTCTCGCCTTCGCCCATCACCAGCAGCCAGTTGGTCAGCTGGCAGAAAGCGGAAGAGGAAGCGGAGGGATCGGCGGAAACGATCTTGCCCTTCAGTTCAGGCTGGAGCAGATCGGCGTAGCCGTTCACTTCGATACCGAGGTCAGCAAGGATCTTGGTGTTGACCAGCAGCACGCTGCCGTCCACGGTGTAGTTGGTGCAGTAGCCCAGGGTGTTCTTATAAGCGTCCATCAGGAACTCATCCTGGGAGGAATAGTATTCCTGGAACAGATCGGCATTGGCAACATAGTTGGCCAGGCTGCCGCCGTACATCAGGTCAAAGGAGCAATATTCCTGTTCTTTTTCGGCCTTGATCTTGGCCATGCAGTCACCGGTGCCCAGAGATTCGCTGATGATCTTGATGCCGGTGGTTTCTTCAAACAGGGGGTAAATGGAGCGGAGACCGTCACTGTTGGGGGTGCAGATCCGCAGGACCTTTTCTTCATCGGCCAGCGCGCAGCTGATGCCGAGAATCAGGCAGACGACCAGAAGCAGGGATACGATCTTTTTCATGGTGGTTCCTCCTTAAGATTATGAAAATTGACGGGAATGAAAACGTTCCCAAAACCATGTTGATGTATTATATCAGTAAAACATGAAAAAAACAATAGCTATTTGAGGCCGGTTTCGTTATCGGATCATTATAAAGCCGGGACCGGGAATCCGGAATATGCCGCGGTCCGGAGCGGAGGAAGGATCGTGAAGAACGGTCCCGGACGTGAAAAAACGCAGCGGTATATCAATTCCGGCGTGCGCGTGGTATACTTGTGTCCGATGAAGCGCGGCGGGAGGAATATATAATGGAAAACAGATATTATATCCGTGTTTTTGTACGCAGACCGGATCCGGACACCTATCCGGACGGTCTGGCACGGAGCATTCATATGGCGTGCCGCGCCGAAGGCGGCGAGGAGACGCTGCTGAACCATGATTACGGGATCCTGTTCGCCACCGGTCTGATCGACGGACAGGACCGCATCAGCCCGCGGTCCCTGATCTCACCGGCGATCCGGCCGGAGGAGAACGGTATGTGGCTGGTCTTTGCAAAACGCTGCTATGAGAACGGACTGCCGGAGGACAACGCGGACCGTGTGCAGGCGTGGCGGACAGCGGATTTCTGCGATTTTGAACCGCTGGGCATGATCACGCGGCCGGCCGGGATGTGGCCTGATACGGCGGAGATCAGCAGGGAGATATATGACCGCGTCGCGCAACGTTGGTCCGATCCGTGCGGGTATCCTTTCCGTGTGGAACGGGAGCTGCCTGCGGACCTGCCGTATCCGCTGGTGAAGGGATACGGGGATCCGGTGCTTCTGTACCGGGACGGCATGTATTATTTCATTGCCACAAATGACAACCTGAACGATATCGGGCTGTATGTCCGAAGCGGAAGCACCATGGAGGCGCTTTTCCGCCCGGATACGGCGGAGCATCTGATCCTCGGCGCGGATGAGGAGAAGGGCTTCGTGCAGACGTTCTGGGCGCCGGAGTTCCATGAGATCGGCGGCGAACTGTATATTCTGTTTGCCGTGAGCGGGACCGCATGGGGACCGCGATGCCATATGATGAAGCTGAAGCCGGGCGGTGATATCACCGATCCCGACGGATGGACGACACCCGTGCCTGTGCTGCGGAAAGACGGATCACCGCTGACGGATCCGGAAGGCATCACACTGGATATGACCTGCTTCCGTACGGACAGGACCTATGTCGTGTGGAGCTACCGGAAGCATATCGGTACGCCGGCGGACACCGGCTCGATGCTGTATATCGCCGCGCTGAACGAAACGGATCCGCGTTACCTGGACAGTGAACCGGTGCTGCTTTCCAGACCGCTGTACGGGTGGGAGAACGTTGCCGGCACCATCAACAACGAAGGTCCCTATCCGATCGTGCGGAACGGGAAAGTCTATCTGGCGTATTCCGGAGGATCGGCCAACGGGTATACCTACGTGATCGGTCTGCTGACCGCCGACGCCGCGGACGATCTGCTGGAACCGGCAAACTGGCGTAAGAGCGATACGCCCTTCATGAACTTCACCTCCGTGCCCGGTGAATACGGGCCGGGGCACAATTCTTTTTTCAGGGACGCGGAGGGGGAATGGTGGATCGCTTATCACACGGTGGCATCCTTCAGGGATCATCTGCGCTGTCCGGTGATGCACAGGCTGCGCTTTGAAGACTGAATGAGAAAGGAAACGCGGTATATGGGAAAAATTCTGTTTCTCGCGGATATCCACGGCAATATGCCGGCTGTACGCGTGCTGGAAAAGGAGATCGGCAGGATCCGGCCGGATCAGATCTGGTTTGTCGGTGACGCGGTCGGCAAGGGACCGGAAAACGATCAGGCGGCGGATTGGGTGCGCGCGCATTGCACGCGTGCCGTACGCGGCAATTGGGATGACGGCATCTGCGGAAACTACAGGAAGCATGATATTCCGCGCCTTGACTTTTTTTGCGATCAGCTGGGAGAAGAAAGGATCCGCTGGCTTGAAAGCCTGCCTTTTGAGGATGAAGTGCTGCTCAGCGGGATCATGATCCGCGTGGTGCACGGCCGGCCGACGGACAGGCTGTTCCAGGCGTATGATACCTGGGAGCAGATGGCGGAGGGCTTTATATCAAAGCAGACAGGCAAGATCTACGGCAGCTATATCTGCGCGGACAGCCATATGCCGTATATCCGGGCATGCGTGCAGGGATACGCCGTAAACACCGGCAGTGTCGGCAACAGCCTCGGCATTCCCCGGGTGCACGCGCTGCTGGCGGAGGGCGATATCGGCGGAACGGAGAAGACACCGGTCAGCTTCAGTATTCTGAGCCTTCCATATGACAATGAGGAAGCCGCAATGATCGCGCAGCGGTATCCGGAACTGCCCAATATGCAGGCTTATCAGAATGAGGTGCGGACCGGTGTATATTCCAGATAAGGCGGCCTGGAAAAGGAGATGGGGATGAATGCTGACGGAACAGCTTGAAGCGATCGCCCGCGAAGCCGGTTCGTTCCTGACCGGCAGGGGAACGCTTGAGATCGAAAGCAAAGAAGGTCACGCCAATTTTGTGACGGCGGTGGATAAAAAAGTGCAGGCGTATCTGCGGCAGCGCCTTCCTGAACTGGTGCCGGGGAGCCGCTTTATCGGCGAGGAAGGAGAAACGGAGGCGCTGACGGACGATCCGACCTGGATCGTGGATCCCGTGGACGGAACCACCAATCTGATCCACGATTACCGGCAGAGCGCGGTCTCCATCGCTTTGACAATGAAGGGCGAAACGGTTATCGGTCTTGTATATCAGCCCTATACCGATGAGATGTTTCTGGCCGAAAAGGGAAAGGGCGCGTATCTGAACGGGCGGAGGATCCGCGTGTCCGATAACGCGATGGAAAGAGCGCTGGTCGCGTTCGGCACTTCGCCCTATAATCCGGAAAAGGCCGGCATCAGCCTGAAGACCGCGCTCCGGTATCTGCTGACCTGTGCCGATATCCGGCGGACGGGCTCCGCGGCGGTGGATCTGTGCAATGTGGCCTGCGGCAGGACCGATGTTTTTTTTGAACTGGAGCTGAAGCCGTGGGATGTGGCGGCGGGCGCCCTGCTGATCACGGAGGCCGGCGGCGTTTTCCGGATGCCGCTCAGGCCGGACGGTCTGCGCTTTGAAGGAACGAACTGCGTGTTCGCGTCGAACGCGGTCTGCGCGGAACCGGCGCTGGACCTGCTGATGAAGGAGATCGGATCATGAACGTACTGATTCTCGGCGGCAGCGGATTTGTGAGCGGGTACCTGACGCGTGCGGCGCTGGACAGAGGATATGGCGTATGGACCGTGACGCGCGGAAGCCGTTCACAGGATGAACGGATCCACGCGCTGCATGCCGACCGGAATGACCGCGGTGCCATGGCGGCGCTGATCGCGGATCTGCCGGTGCGGATGGATGCCGTGCTGGACTGCATCTGCTATAACGCGGAGCAGGCGAAACAGGATATGGACCTGTTTGCCGGTGTGACGGACAGGATCATTGTGATCTCCACCGATTCCGTGTATCATCCGGCTTTCAAACGCTGCCCGCAGGATGAAAACGGTGAACGGTATCTGACGGACGGCGGCTACGGCGCCCGGAAGCGGGAGATGGAGCTTGCGTTCATCAACGGCTGTCCTCCGGAACTGAAATGGACGATCTTCCGGCCCGGTCATATCTTCGGTCCCGGTTCCGAAGCCGGCTGCTTTCCGGAACAATCCAGGCAGCCGGAGCTGCTGCGGGAACTTCGGTCCGGCAAACCGATGCGCCTTGTGGGCGGAGGAAAGTACCTGATCCATCCGATCTATGCAGGTGATCTTGTACGCGTGATGCTGGATTGCATACCCAATGAAAAAACGTTCGATCAGATGTTCTGCATCGGCGGACCGGATGCGGTGCCGAACTATATGTATTATGAGATCCTGAGCGGATTGCTTGGGGTAAAAGTGACCTTTGAGACCATTCCGGAGGAAGGGTACCTTGAAGCGCACCCGTCCAGCAGCGGACATCTGTGCGACCGGTGCTACGATCTGAGCAAGCTGGCCGCGGCGGGCATCCGGCTGCCGGATATGCCGCTGCGTGAAGGTCTGCGGCTGCAGGTGGAGGACCTGATCGCACGGGGAAGATGAAGAACGGCATGAAACGCGCGGCGTGCGCGTTTGACCGGTACAGACGGGAGAATCCGGAGATATGACAAAGAATGGACAGCGCGCGCTGAACACGGGGATGATGCCGGTCATTCTGCATCTGGCCTGTCCGACGATGCTGGAGCAGCTGATGCAGACACTGGTGCAGTATATCGATACGGCCATGGTCGGCACCCTCGGAACCGAAGCAACGGCGGCGGTCGGTGCCACATCGACGGTGAACTGGCTGATCGGCAGCACCGTATCCGCGTTCGGCATCGGCTTTCTGACCTTTATCGCGCGGGCACTCGGACACGGGGATCATGAACGGGCCAGACGCGTCACATCCCAGTCCACACTGGCGGTGCTGTTTGCCGGGATCCTTTTTACAGCGCTGCCGCTGGCGCTGCACAGGCAGATCCCGGTATGGATGCAGACGGACAGATCCATCCGTGAGACCGCGTCCCGGTATCTGTTTATCCTGTATACACCGATGCTGTTCCGTGCCGCGACAACGATCTACGGTACGGCGCTCCGGGCGGCGGGTGATACGCGGACACCGATGCGTGTCGGTATTGCCGTGAATGTGCTGAATGTAGCGCTGAATTTTCTGATGATCTATCCGACACGTGAGATCTCCGTACTTGGGACGCGCTTTACAATGATCGGCGCGGGCATGGGCGTGACCGGCGCCGCGATCGCAAGTGCCGCCGCTTACGCGTTCGGCGGGATCTGTATCACTGTCTCGCTCTGGCGTCATCCCGCGATCTCGCCGAAGGGACTGAGCCTGCGGCCGGACCCGGAGATCCTGAAGCCATGTCTGAAGGTCGCGGTGCCGAACATGCTGCAGCGGTTCGCGACATCGTTCGGATATGTGGCTTTCGCGTCCATGATCAACTCACTGGGAGAAGTCTCCACCGCGGCGCATACCATTGCCAATACGGTGGAATCCGCGTTCTATATTCCGGGCTATGGCATGCAGACAGCGGCTGCCACACTGGCCGGGAACGCGCTCGGCGCCGGAGACGGAAAGCGGATGCGGGAACTGACGCGTACGGCGATCGCCATCGAGGTCGCCCTGATGGTTTTGTCCGGCGGGCTGCTGTTTGCGTTTGCGCCTTCCATGGCCGGCATTTTCACACGGGATGAGCGTGTGCTGGCGCTGTGCGTTACGGTGCTGCGGATGGTGGCGGTGTCTGAACCGTTTTACGGTGTATCCATCATTATCGAAGGTATGATGCAGGGTGTGGGCGAAACGGTGAAACCGCTGATCTGCGGGATCAGCACCATGTGGCTTGTGCGTATCGGCGGCACATTCCTGTGCATCACCATGCTCGGTCTGGGTCTTCAGGCGGCATGGGGGTGCATGATCGCGCACAATATGACCATGTTCCTGCTGATGCTGATCCTGTATCTGCGCGGCACTTGGAATCCGCTGAACGAAAAAACGCGGTGAACGCGCGGAAAATGATGAAAAGGGCGGGTGCTTCTGTTCCCGGGACGGGAAAAAGCATCCGCTCTTTTGCCTTGCAGGCGCGAAAAAACCGCGGCGGTGACCGCCGCGGTTGATGATGACGAAAGGTTCGGGATCAGTTGTTCTTGATGTGAACATCCAGCTGATCGAAGGGAACCACGATACCGGCCGCGTCAAAGGCCTTCTGTGTATCGTTCAGGATGGCGAAATAAGCATCCCAGTATTCCGCGCTCTTGCACCAGGCGCGCAGGGTGACCTTCACGCCGCGGCCCGCGCCGTAATCTGTCATGCGGGCAAAGGGAGCGGGATCCTTCAGCACGAGCTTCTCCTTGGCGCAAACATCCAGCAGGGTCGCGCTGACCTTGTCGGGATCGTTGCCGCCCACGGAGAAGTCCAGATCCACACGGCGGAGGTCCTTTTCGGAATAGTTCACGATGGTGCCGGAGGACAGGGCGCTGTTGGGCAGGTAGACGACTTTGTTGTCAATGGTGATGACCTTGGTGTTGCAGATGCGGATGTCTTCAACTGTGCCGTCGCAGCCCTGGGCACTGATATAGTCACCGATCTTGAAGGGGCGGGTAATGAGCAGCAGCGCGCCGCCGGCAAAGTTGGCCAGCGTGCCGTTGACGGCCAGACCGACGCCGACGCCCAGAGAAGCGATCAGCGCGGAAATGCCGCTGGTCTCGATGCCCAGATAACCGATCAGGCAAACGACGACCAGGACCTTCAGCCCTACGACCACGATATAGCACAGGGTCTTGCTCAGCGTCTTGTCAAGATTTTCGTTCTTTTCGACCTTTGCCTTGAGCTTCTTGCCGATCGCGTTGATGATCTTGAAAGTGACCAGCAGGATGATGATCGCGATCACGATCTTGATACCGGTCGTGGTGGCAAAATTGGCGATGGTGTTCCATACGTCCTTGGCGGCAGCACCGGTCTCGGCAAGCTGCTCAGCCGCGCCGGCGGCAACGGGGGCAGCGGTGGGAACGGGGGTGGCAATGACTTCAGCGGCTTCTTCTGCGAATGCGATTCCCATGTTTCTTCCTCCAAAATATGTAGATTCGGTCGCGGACATCTGAAACGCATTCAGCCGGCCGGGCGGAATACCCCAGATCGTGATCTTACGGAGCATTATACAACGTTTGACAGAAGCATGCAATGATTTTGTGTGGCTTTTGAACTGTGTATACAACATTTTGTGTTTCGGCACGGATGTTATACTGACCGCGATTTTGCCGGCGCCCTCGACAAATCGCATACCGGATGATACAATATATGCCATTATCAATGCAATGATCCGGTTCCGGTCCGCCGAAGGGGATCGCTTTCCGGAAAATACCGTATTCACGGCTTTCATGCAGAAATGACTGAGGAGATAAATACATGATCCGCAAACTGATCAAACAAATGCTGACCGCGCAGATCCTGTCCGCGCTGACTGTTTCACTCTGCCTGCTGATCGACAGTATCATGATCGGGCAGTTTCTCGGTGTGGACGCCATCGCGGCTTACGGGCTGGCCAATCCGCTACTGCTGGTGATCGGCGCTGTCGGAAGCATGCTGTCCGCCGGGGCGCAGGTCTGCTGTTCAAAATCCATCGGGAAAGGATCTCAGGAAGAGACCAACAAGGGCTTTTCTTCCGTGACATGTATCGCACTCGTCATTTCGGGTATGTTTCTTCTCGTTTTTCTGCTGCTCAGGGAACCTCTTGCGGCTTTGCTCGGTGCCGGTACGGACGGACCGCTGAAGAAGAGCACGGCTGACTATATCGCGGGCTTCAGCATCGGGGCCCCCGGATCCATGGGGGCGCTCATTCTGGTCCCGTTCCTGCAGATGGCCGGGCAGAGCAAGCTGCTGATCGCGGCGGTCGCGACCATGACCGTGGCGGATATTGCGCTGGATCTGCTGAACGCTCTGGTCTTTCACGGCGGAATGTTCGGCATGGGGCTGGCTTCCTCGCTCAGCTATTACGCGGCATTGCTGGTTGGCGGCATCTATTTCTTTTCAAAGAAGTGCGTTTTCCGGTTTTCACTGAAGGACATCGGGTCTGAAAAGATCCGCGAGCTGTTGGCGGACGGAGTGCCGACTGTATTCGGAATGGCGTCCACGGTCGTTCTGACCTTTGTACTGAACAAGATCCTGCTGCAGCCGTCCAATGGCGGCAGCATGGCAGTGGCGGCATATTCGGTGATCATGACGATCATTAACTCCGCCAACTGTATCAATACAGGTATCGGCGGGGTGTCTCTGACGCTGTCCGCCGTTCTGTACAATGAAGAGGATCGCACCGGTCTGCGGGAGATGCTGCATGCCATGATCCGGTACAGCCTGATCCTGGGCGCTTTCATGGCGGTCGCGCTGCAGTTTGCCGCACCCTTCTGCGTGCGGCTGTTCCTGCCGGAAGCAGGCAGTTCGCAGACGATGGCCATCCTCGGAACGCGTCTGTTCGCATTGGGCATTTTGCCCTGCTGTCTGATCAGCATGCTGAAAAACATCTGTTACGGAACCGGCCGCGTCGGGAGGACGGAGCTGATCTCCGTGATGGAGGGAGCGGTCCTTCCGTCTCTGGCGGCATGGCTCCTTGGCTTGCTTTTTCATACCACGGGAATATGGCTCTGCTATCTTGCCGGGGAGATCCTGATGCTTGCCGGGATCTGGATCTATGTATGCAGGAAAAACCACAGGAAAGTTCCCTATGCGAATGATCTGCTGATGCTGCCGGAAGGGTTCGGCGTGCCGGAGGAAGATCTGCTGGAAAGAGAGATCCATACGCTGCAGGATGTGACGACCGTATCGGAAGAGGCGGGACTTTTCTGTACGGAGCACGGCAGCGGGTCGGCGGTCAGCAACCGGATCGCCCTGTGCATTGAAGAAATGGGCATCAACACGGTGACCTACGGATTCGGAAAAGAGCATGACCGCCATCTGTCCGTCCGTGTGCAGCACAAGGGAAAACGCTGGACCCTTCGCTTCAGGGATGACTGCCGGGAATTCAACCCCGTGACCTACGCGGCAAACAGGCCTGAGGGCGACGGCCTGGGCATCAAACTGGTCATGGCGATCGCGGACGAAGTGCGCTATACCTACACAATGAACCTGAACAACCTGACGATCTTTATGAATGACAAAAAGCAGGATTGAAACCGGAAACGCGGATCTCAGCCGGCACGGCGCGCTCATCCGCCGGATGCGCGGGCGCAAACGATAATCTGATGCTTTCGGAAAAATTTCCGATTGTGCGGTCTGTAAGTATTTGGTATTATAATACAAATTTGTCCGAACAATTCATATGACCGGAGGTGCTGTTCCATGGAACGCTGGGAATGCAGAAGATCCACCGCCGCCATCCGCTTTACCGATCAGACGGGTGAACCGCTGCGGAATACGAAAGTCCGTGCCGAACTGATGAAACACGAGTTCCTTTTCGGTACCGGAACTTTTTTTACCGTACCGATGACGGATCCGGAAACACCGGCAGAGCAGAAAGAATGGCTGGAAAAGATCTATGATCTGTGGAAGTCGACCTTCAATTACGGTACGATGAGCTTCTATCTCGGCCGGTACGAGCCTGAAAAGGGCAAGACCGTTGAAGCGGAGACGCTCCGCGCCGCGGAAC
Source organism: Clostridia bacterium (assembly GCA_030536295.1). Lineage (GTDB taxonomy): Bacteria > Bacillota > Clostridia > Christensenellales > Aristaeellaceae > Aristaeella. Next base: position 15,121 of record JAUNQH010000029.1, read on the forward strand.
GGATGAAGGCGGACGGGAAGACCATGAAGGGTCATCCGCTGTGCTGGCATACGGTCGCGGCGCCGTGGATGTACGATATGCCGTCGGATGAGGTGCTGGAATATTTCAAATACCGTATCCGCCGCGAGCTGACCGCGTTCCGCGGCAAGATCGGCTACTGGGACGTGATCAACGAAGTGGTGATCATGCCGGAATTTGTGAATGAGCCGAAGGATCTGCCCCGGATGAACCCTGTGACGCGCATCTGCCGCGAAATGGGGCGTGTGCCGCTGGTCAAAGCGCTGTTTGATGAGGCGCATGCCGTTGATCCGGAAGCGAAGCTGCTCATCAATGATTTCAACACCTCCAAACGGTACAGTCAGCTGGTCGCGGACTGCCTGGATGCCGGCGTCGGGATCGACACCATCGGTATCCAGAGCCATCAGCATCAGGGCTTCTGGGGCATGGAGAAGCTGCAGGAAGTAACGGAGCGGTTCGAGAGCTTCGGTCTGCCGATCCACTATACCGAGAACACCTTTGTTTCCGGGCATCTGATGCCGCCGGAGATCGTGGACCTGAACGATTATCAGGTGCCGGACTGGCCCAGCACGCCGGAAGGCGAGGAACGGCAGAAGGAAGACTTGAAGACCATGGCGGAATATCTGTTTGACAGGCCGCTGGTGGAAGGGTTCACCAACTGGAACTTCGAGGATCATCAGTGGCTCGGTGCTCCCAGCGGTCTGATCCATACCGACGGTACACCCAAGAGATCGCTGCAGTGGCTCCGTGAGATGCTCGCGACCGAATGGCATACGGATGAGACGCTTGTAACGGACGAAAACGGCTATGCGCAGCTGCACGGATTCCGCGGCGAATACCGGCTGAGTGCCGATGCCGGCAGGACGGCGGCGTTCACGCTGAACAAACAGACAGGGGAGACAACGGTCATCCTCTGAACGGATGAACAGGAATGAAAAATCAGAAACAGGGCGGTCCGCCCCTTCCGTACCGGGAGGCGGACCGCCCTGTTTTCCGTAGTGCGCCGGATCGTCAGACCGCGATCAGCTGACAGTGAAGGTCTGCGTGAGCAGCAGATGATCCGCGTATCCGGCGGAGATCTCAAACGCGCCGGGTTCGATAACGGACTGACCGGCGAAGTTCCACAGCTTCATACGCTCATGGGATACGGTGAGGCTGATCTCACTGCTTTCACCGGGAGCAAGTGTGATCCTGCCGAAGGCGGCCAGCTTCTGCACGGGGGTCACGACCGAGGAGAACTTATCGTTGATGTACAGCTGAACGGTCTCCGTACCTGTGCGCTTTCCCGTGTTCGTGAGGCGTACGGTCACATTCAGATCCTCACCCGCACGCAGTTCGGTCTTTTCCGACCGCAGCTCATCATACCGGAATTCCGTATAGGTGAGGCCGTGACCGAAGCTGTACAGCGGCAGGTTCCCGCAGTCCATATAGTTGGAGCAATAGGGCTGGTATTCATCCTCGGGCGCCTGCTTCGGCCGGCCGGTATTGCTGCGGGCATAGAACAGAGGAAGCTGTCCTGCGGACTTCGGGAATGACATCGCCAGTTTGCCGCACGGTTCAGCATCGCCGAACAGCAGCTTCGCCGCGGCGGTACCGCCTTCCGTGCCCGGCATCCACATTTCCAGCATGGCCGGCGCGATCTTTTCAACGGGGGTCAGATCAAGCGGTCTGCCGCCGAAGAGCACGACGGCCGTATTCGGGTTCGCTCCGGCAACGCGGCGCACAAGCTCCGCCTGCATGCCGGGAAGCGAGATCGAAGCACGGCTCCGGCCCTCGCCGGAACATTCCATTTCCTCGCCGACGCACAGGATGACGCAATCAGCGTTTTCCGCGGCGTGTGCCGCTTCACCGATCATGGACCCGTCCGTATCCCCGATGCGTGCGGAACAGCCGGTAACAACGGTCACTTCCGCGTCCGGCAGCAGTGTGCGAATGCCTTCGGCAACGGTGACGGTCTCTCTTGTATCACAGTTGCAGCACCACGCGCCGACGATCTCGCGGCTGTCAGCGAAGGGGCCGATCACGGCGATCCTTTTCGCTGCTTTATCAAAAGGCAGCACACCTGTGTTTTTCAGCAGCACGGCGGAAGCGATCGCCGCTTTTTCTGCCAGCGGACGGTGTTCCCGCGCCAGACGGTTAACGGTCTCCGGATCGGCGGACGCGCCGCGGAACGGATCCTCAAACAGACCGAGATCATTTTTGACCTTCAGCACGCGCATGGCGGCCGTGTTGATCTGATCCTCGCTGATGAGCCCCTCCCGTACCGCCTTTTCAAGATCGGAGGCGTAGCAGCCGCTGACCATGTCGATATCGCAGCCGCAGTTCATGGCCTGCACGGCGGCATGCTGCCTGTTTTCCGCCACACCCTGGGTGATCAGTTCATCCAGCGCGTTGTAGTCGCTGATGACGGCGCCTTCAAAGCGCCATTCATCCCGCAGCACCTGATTCATCAGCCAGGGGTTGGCGACGGACGGAAGGCCGTTCAGCGAATTGAATGACGGCATGATCATGTCCGCCCCGGCGTCGAGGCATGCCTTATAAGCAGGCAGATACCACTCGCGAAGCACGTGCTCGCTCAGCTCCGCCTGGTTATAATCCCTGCCGCCTTCCGGCGCGCCGTAGCCGGCATAATGCTTGACGCAGACAGCCAGCGTGCCTTTATCCGTCAGATCCTTTCCGCGGAAGCCTTCGACCTGCGCGGCGCCCATGATGCCGGAAAGATACGGATCCTCTCCGCATGACTCCATGACGCGCCCCCAGCGCGGATCGCGCACATGGTCCACCATCGGGGTGAAGGTGAGATGAACACCGCCCGCCGCGGCTTCCGCAGACGCCGCCCGCGCGCATTCCTTTACCAGATCCGGATCGAAGGAACCGGCTTGTGCGAGCGGGATCGGGAATGCCGTACGGTAACCGTGGATCACATCCATCATGAACAGCAGCGGCACCGGATGCTCCTGACCGGCCAGGTACTGCTTCTGCAGGCGGATCATTTCATCCGCTGAGCTGAAGTTCAGCACGCTGCCGAAATATTTCATCGCGTCCGCGGACAGCTGCAGTGTTTCGGGTCCGGTGACTTCGGCGTCCGTCATCGCCAGCGCGGCATAGTTCCATTGCACCAGCTGACCGATCTTTTCCGCCAGGGTCATGCTTTCCAGCAGTTTTTTCAATGCTTCCGTTTTCATTTGTGCTTCCCTCCGTGCGGAGTATGTTTCAGGCTATACCATAATATCCGGCCGTATGTTTGTCAAGAAGATATCCTGTACGCAGACAGAACAAACGGACGGTTGCCATTGCGCGGAACGCGGGGTATACTGCATATATGAGCATGCATGACAAAGGGGAGATGACCGTATGGCATTTGACAGGGCAATGAGGTATCTCGCGGAACGCGGATACGGCGATCGCGTCCGGACTTTTGACGTATCAAGCGCCACCGTTGATCTTGCGGCGGCCGCGCTCGGCACGGAGCCGTGCAGGATCGCGAAATCGCTCTCCTTCATGGTGGAAGACAGACCCGTTCTCATCATCTGCGCCGGCGACGCGAAGATCTCCAACCCGAAGTTCAAGGCGCTGTTCCATGTGAAGGCGAAGATGCTGAACCGGGATGAGGTCGGTTCACTGATCGGCCATGATGTCGGCGGCGTATGCCCTTTCGGGATCAATGACGGGGTCGCCGTGTATCTGGATGAATCGCTGAAACGTTTTGATATCATCTACCCCGCGTGCGGGAATGATGCCAGTGCCGTACGGCTGACGCCGGATGAACTGGAAAAGCTCGCGTGCCCTGTCGGCTGGGTCGATGTATGCAGCTATGAAGGCTGCGCGGCGGTGTGATCTTCCGGGGCGAAGAAGCCCCGGCCGGTAAAAACGCTGACAGGATGACAGCCGGTCACTATAGCAGAATATAAAGCGTGCGATCCGGAAAATGATGATCCGGACCGCACGTTCTGTTTCCGCCGCGGGCGTTTATTCTCCGGCTTCGGGAAGATCATCCTCATCCGCGTAGAACGGTGTTTCATCCTCCAGCCGCAGCAGCATCGGACTTCCGCCGGCGGCAGCGCCCGTGTCGATATCGATCCATGTCTCTGTACGGATCATCCTGCCGCGATACCCGGCACCATAGTATTGCGTCGGAGTGTGACCGAGAATAACGGTCTCATCCGCGGACCAGCGTTCATCAAGGGACGGACGGGTCCACAACAGATCCTCGTCCGCGTACTCATAGGGATGTTTGCCGGGCTCATAATGACCGAGCCCCGCGTGTACAAGCACGTATTTCCTGCCGTTGATCTGCCGGATGCTGTACAGCGGCGCGTCATACAGGTAATCCATGATCCTGTCAAATTCCTTCGGCTCGCGGCAGTAAATGTCCGTGAGGCTGCGGATAGTGGGTTCCGCGCCGTTGCGCAGCCAGCTTGCGGCCAGCAGAAGCTGTTCGTCCGTCAGCAGCGGCTTTTCCGGTTTTGTGATCCGGTCGAACAGGAACCTGCACTGCAGCAGGAGGTCCTCATGATTGCCGAGAATGAAGCGGATATTCGGCTGATCCATCATCCACCGCAGCGTTTCGATACCGCCGTCACCGTTGCGGTCGACCACATCGCCGAGCACGAAAAGCTCATCGTCTTCGGTGAAACCGGCTTTTGCCAGCAGCTTCCGGAAATCTTTCAGCGGATAACCGTGGAGGTCGCTCGTCGCGTAATGCATTCTGCCGCTCCTTTCCTGTGAACGTACAGTCACATGTGTTCTCTTCGGTAAACAGGTATGTCCGGATGAAAACTGAAAAGAAAAAAGAGAAACGGCAATCCGTGCTTTGTGACCAAGAACAGACTGCCGTTTCCGTTATGTTCCCGCTGTGCCGGCCAATGCCGTGCACGTGTATGCGGGATCACAGGCATGCTTTGTAGATCTCAACGATATCCTCATTGGTCAGCGGGACATACGCGTCCTTCAGGAAGCTGCCGTCATTCGCGTGATCCGCCATGATCTCAAAGTGCTCCATGCCGATGCCAAGCTCCGTCAGCGTCATGGGAAGACCCGTGGAACGGAAATAGGCTTCGAGCGCGTCAATGCCCGCGGCGGCAAGCTTCGCGTCATCATCTCCGGAGAGCCCCATGACATTGCGGGCGAACTTCGCGAAACGGCCGGTGACGGAAGGATCCTTCGCCAGGATGAACCGCATCCAGCGGGGCGTGAGGATCGCCAGCCCCGTACCATGGGTGATGTCATAGAAAGCGGACAGTTCGTGCTCCATCGCGTGGCAGGGCCAGCCGGTTCCCTGTTTGCCGTACTCCGGAATGCCGGAGCAGGCGATGGAGGAGTCATTCATCAGATTCGCGCGGGCGCTGTAATTGTCCGGCTCCTTCAGCGCGATGGGGCAGTTCTTCATCACGGAGCGCAGCACGGTTTCAGCGATGCCGTCGGACAGGTCGCTGTCTTCTGTGCGGGAGAAGTAGCCTTCAAAGATATGGCTCATGATATCCGCGGAGCCGGCGGCCGTCTGATAGGCGGAAACGGAGAATGTGTAGGTCGGATCGCAGATGGAGACATCCGGCCAGATATACATGCGGCCCAGCTTCTGATTGGTCTTCATGTTGCTGATAACGGCCGGGGCGTCATATTCGGTGCCGGTGGCGCTCAGCGTCAGGATATCGACCAGAGGCAGCGCTTTTTTCGCGGGACCGTTCATTTTCACGACCATGTCCCACAGATCGTCTCCCTCATAATAGTATCCGACGGCGATGACCTTGGAACAGTCGATCGTGCTGCCGCCGCCGACGGCCAGGATCACATCGATGTTGTTTTCACGGCACAGGCGTACGCCTTCCTCCACGGACTCGATGCGCGGGTTCGGGTCGATGCCGTTCAGCTCGGTCACATTGAAGCCGTGACCGGCAAGAATGTTCATGACCTCATCATAAAGACCGCTGCGTTTGATCGAACCGCCGCCGTAGGTCAGAAGTACGTTTTTGCCGTACCGGTCCAGTGATTCCGCCAGATGACAGATCTGACCTTTTCCGAAATAGAGCTTTGTGGGTATCCCGCGTACAAAATTCAGCATGCTGATATTCCTCCCGTGATCTCCGGACCCGTCCGGCAGAATAATGGGATATTATTCAAGAGAAAGGGAATATTTTCCTTTTTTTCAGAAAACAAAATTTCATCCGTCGTGCGGGACTTTATCTTATGCGGGATCTTTTCCGGAATATCGGAAAAACGTTTTTTTCAGAGAAAAAAGCGAATGGATCTGTATAGTAGGAACGTATCTGCCGTGGTATACTGAACTCCGTTCCGGACAAACCAGCAAAACGGAGATGGACAGATCATGAACCGCAGGAAAGATGTCGATATGACGAGCGGAACGATATGGAAGCATATCGTGAAATTTGCCGTTCCGATGATGATCGGGCTGCTGTTCCAGCAGCTGTACAACACGGTGGATGCCGTGGTCGTCGGCCGTTTCGTGGGTAAAGAGGCGCTGGCCGCGGTCGGATGCAACGGAAATATCATCAATGTGCTGGTGGGCACGTTCGCGGGGCTGGCGACCGGCGCGAGCGTTGTGGTGTCCCAGACATACGGCGCGCATGATAATGAACGCCTGAGCAGGGCTGTGCATACTACCATGACCATAACGCTGATCCTGTGCGCCGCCGGAACGGTGCTCGGCATCGCCATGGTGGGACCCATGCTCCGGCTGAACGCGACGCCGGCTGACGTGCTGGCCGACGCGACGGAATATCTGAGGATCTACTTCGCGGGTCTCACGGGTCTGCTGATCTATAATATGGGTACGGGTATCATGCGCGCCGTGGGCGATTCCAGACGGCCGCTGTATTTCCTGATCGTTTCGGCTGTTGTCAACACCGCGCTGGACCTGCTGTTTGTGGTGCGGTTCAACATGGGCGTGCGGGGCGTGGCACTGGCGACGATCATCGCCGAAGCGCTGTCCGCGGTGCTGGTCCTGATCTCGCTGATGCGTACGGACGCGGCCTACGGCATCCGCCTGAACAAGCTCTGCCTGGACAGATCCCTGCTGAAAAGCATCTTTGCCGTCGGCCTTCCTTCAGCGATCCAGTCCGCGGTCACATCCTTCAGCAATGTATTTGTGCAGTCCTACATCAACTATTTCGGCTCCGCCTGCATGGCGGGCTGGACCTGCTATGCCAAGGTCGATCCGTTTGTGCTGGTGCCCGTGCAGGCTGTGGCAATGGCTTCCACGACCTTTGTGGGGCAGAACTGGGGTGCCGGAGACCGGAAACGCGCGCGTGACGGCGTGTCCGTATCCCTGAAGGTGTCCATACTCAGCGCGGTGACATTATCGGCGCTGGTGTTCCTTTTCGCGGAGCCGCTGGTCTCACTGTTCACACAGGAGCCGGATGTGCTGGAATACGGTACCTATTTCGTACGGAGGATCATTCCGTTCTATTTCCTGATATGCACCAACCAGATCTACAGCGGAGCGCTGCGCGGTATCGGCAACTCCAAAACGCCGACGTTTATCATGCTCGGCAGTTTTGTGGTGTTCCGCCAGATCTATCTGTATGTCACAAAACTGCTCAGCGGTTCGCGGTTCTTTGTGGCGCTGGCGTACCCCGTCGGCTGGCTGCTGTGCTCATCCCTGCTGTTTGTGTTCTATCGTCGGAGCGCGCTGTTCCGGAATAAGGAAGCCGTGTCCGGAAAAATGCCCGCCTGATGAAGGACGGCCGGAACCGGCTTTCCGGTATGGAATGATCGAAACTGAATTGCTTTATACGGCGGACAGACGGTACGTTCTGTCCGCTTTTTTCAGCATTCTTGCTTTTTGCGCGGCATTCTGATATCATAAATAGATGAAAGTTCAACTAATTTGCGGCGGGAGGGCACGGTATGGATTTCCGGACACTGAATCTGCTGTTCCGGTGCGGCAGGGATTTCAGCCATGAAAAGATCCACATGAAGGATCTGAGCGATACCGAATGCATGATCTGCTCATGGATCTGCTCTCATCCGGACTGCTCACAGGACGAGGTCGCGTCCGCTCTCCGGACGGACAAGACGACCGTGGCGAAAGCGATGCTGACGCTGGAGGCTAAAGGCTGTGTCGAACGGACGCAGGACCGGGCGGACCGGCGGAGAAAACAGCTGCGGATCACGGATGCCGGGCGCGAACGGATCGCGGATCTGATGAACATTCACAACGAGTGGCTCGCGGAAGTGCTGAAATGCCTGTCACCGGAGGAACAGGAACAGTTCGGCGGCTATTGCGAAAGGCTGCTGACCGCGGCGGAGCAGCTCGACAGTAAACAAAGAAACGGAGAATAAGCTCATGCACAGTGCACAAAACGGTTCGGCGATCGACTCATTCAAAACGGAACGCGTATCGAAGATCGTCATCAAAAACAGTATTCCGGCCCTGATCGCGATGATCATGGTGATGGTATACAATCTCGCGGATACCTTCTTCCTCGGACTGACGCGCAATGACCTGCAGGTGACGGCCGTGTCCTTCGCGACGCCGCTGTTCATGATCTTCATGTCCCTGGGCACGCTGTTCGGTGTGGGCGGCACATCGGTGATCTCTCGCGCGCTGGGCGCCGGGGATACGGAACGCGCGAAAAAGACGAGCTCCTTCTGCTTCTGGGCATGCGTCGCGGTGGGCGCGCTGTTCATGGCGATCCTGTGGGGCTTCCTGGACAAGGTGACGGCGATGCTCGGCGCCGGTGAGGAAAGCGCCGGTCTGACGAAGGATTATCTCCGTATCGCTGTCGGCTGCGGGATCTTCTCCATGATCTCCAACTGCTTTTCAAGCATCGTGCGCACTGAGGGCGAAGCGATGAAGGCTATGACAGGCACGCTGATCGGCAATCTGATCAATATGATCCTGGACCCGATCTTCATTCTCGGCTTCAGATGGGGCGTCACCGGCGCGGCGATCGCCACAGTGATCGGCAACGGTGTCGCGGCGCTGTACTATATCCTTTATTTTTTCAACGGGAAGACCGTGCTCAGTATTCATCCGAAGCATTTCTCCGTGAAAAACGGGATCTTAAGCGGCGTAATGGCTGTGGGTATTTCCGCGTCGCTGGCGAATCTGCTGGTCAGCGTTTCCTCTATCGTGGTCAACGCGCAGCTGGCAAAGTATGACGGCGGCGATATGCTTGTCGCGGGATACGGCGTGACAGCGAAGATCATCATGATCGTGACGCTGATCGGCATCGGCATCGGCAGCGGCGTGCAGCCGTTCCTCGGGTACTGCTGGGGCGCGAAACAGAAGGAAAGGCTGACCGAAGGCATCCGGTTCTCGGCACTGTTCGGCGTTGTATTCTGCTTCGCGGTGTCCGCGCTCTGCTTCATCTTCGCGGAACCGATCGTGAAGGTCTTCCTGACGGACATGACCGCGCTGGATGCCGGTGTGCGCTTTTCACGGATCCTGCTTTCCACGGCGTGGCTGATCGGCGCTTTCGCCATCTGCCAGAATACGCTGCAGGCGATCGGCGCGGCGACGGACGCGCTGCTGGCTTCCGTTTTCCGGCAGGGGATCATCTTTATTCCCGCCGTGTTCATCATGCAGGCGCTGATCGGCGTGAACGGACTGATCTGGGCGCAGCCCGCGGCGGATGTTCTGTCGCTGGCCCTCGTGATCCTGATGCTGGCGCGCAGGATCCGGAAAGCGGATCTCACCGCTGCCGAAGCCGCGAACGAATAACGGGGAATGACTCCAAAGTATATTAAAAGCAGCCCGGATCAAAGGACCGGACTGCTTTTTTGACGTGCTTTGCGCGGTTTATTTCAGCATGGCAGACTCGCCGTGACCGCAGATCTTCCGGAGCACACCGTCACGAATGGAAAAACCTTCGCCGTACAGCGTTTCATGCCCGTTTTCGATCAGAATGTAGCTGCCGTCCATCAGGGCAATGATCTCATGACGGAAGCTGTCCGGGTAAGTGATATCCTCCATGACGCGCATGCCGTCCAGCATTTCATCCTTCAGCCAGCCGTAATGAGGGTAAATATTGATGTCCGTCAGTCCAAGACCGGGGATCCAGCGCTGAAAATCCGGATCAATGGCTTCGCCGTCCAGCTCCGGAGCGGAGTAGACGATGTCCGCGCAGTTCATGGAGCCGGCGCTGTATGCGATGACCAGCCCCGGGAAGGATGCCAGCTTTTCCCGCAGACCGATCCTGCGCATAAACGCGTTCTGCGTCGGCACATGCCCGCCGGACAGAAAAACAGCGTCATATTCATTCAGATGTTCCGTCCGCGCTTCGGTTCTGTTATCGCATACATCGATACCGGAGACGCTCAGCCCGCTCATGGGGAAGGAGATCTTCATGCATTCGCACACGAGGTCATTCTTCTCATGATCATCCGGCGAGGCGCAGATGAACAGGAGCTTCGCGTTTTCCGTCCAGGCGGATCTCAGCCGGTCGACCAGACCGTTATCGGACATAAGCGGGGCGGGCAGGCGCGTATCGCCGACTTTGTTCGCACCGCCGATATAGCTCGTCAGGAAGATCTTTTTCATCGTTCATCATCCTTTCCTTTGCCGGGTGTTCAGCTGTCCGCGCTGATCTCATACGCGGCATATTCATGGTCAAACACGTATCCCAGATTTTCCGCCAGCCGGACGGAAGCCGGGTTCATCGCGTCCCAGGCAGGGTACAGGCCCTCGTCCAGACAGCGCAGGATGAGCGCTGCGGACGCGGCGGCGGCAAGATGTCTGCGCCTTTCACTTTCCACCGTGTCGACTTCGATCTCGATGCCTTCGCGGTACCGGGAAAAGGATGAGGCGCCGGATACGATCCTGCCGTCCTTCATGATCACCATCCCGCGGCCGAGACGCAGGAAGATTTCTTTGCTTCCGAAGGAGGAGACAAAGTCCGCCGTGACCGGACTGAGCAGGCAAAGATCATACAGCGCGCCGTCGATCGGACGGATCTCATATCCTTTCGGAATGCCGGCAGCCAGCTTTTTCAGATGCTCAGGATCGAACACCGTATCCTTGCGGATCGCGTAGCGCGTGACGCGCTTTGCCTCCGGACGGATGGACCCGATCAGCGCCGACCAGGCTTCATCCCGGGGCACCAGGATCGCGGACCCGCCCGGCGTATACAGCGCGAGCTCCCGGTCCGGCACGCCGGTCAGAAACACGAAGCAGCCCATTTCGGCGGCCGCGGATACCGGATTGACCGGATCGGTCACGAGGATCCTGCCCATCACCCGCTGCAGGCAGGAACGGATCATGGTTTTATCCCATCCGCGGAACAGTGCTTCCGCAAGGGAAGTGTCATTCAGCTCACAGATCATACGACTTACCTGTATCATGTATTTCCGCAATACCGGAACGGCGCCATTGTATCATCTGTCGGGTCCGGTTTCAACGGTTTTCGCCATGCCTGGGTGATGCCGGTAAAATTATAGGTTTGACCCCGGACGGAAAATATGTATAATCGTTGTGAACCTGTAATGGTATTCTCGGATCGTGAAAGGATACACTGACATGGATTATGCCGCGCGTTTGTCGGGAGAATTTCATCTGAACCCCGTCCATGTGGGCGCTGTTGTGAAACTGCTGGATGAGGGAAACACCATTCCCTTTATTGCCCGCTACAGAAAAGAAATGACGGGTGCCATGGATGACCAGGTCATCCGTGAAGTGGCGGAACGGCTGGATTATCTGCGCAACATGGACAAGCGCAGGGAGGAGATCGAGACCGCTCTGCGGAATCTGGATGTACAGGATGAGGAGCTGTACGCGAAGCTCGCGTCCGCCGCCACGATGACCGAACTGGAGGACCTTTACCGGCCTTACCGCCCCAAACGCCGCACGCGCGCGATGATCGCCCGGGAGAAGGGGCTGGAGCCTCTGGCGCAGTGGCTGCTTGAACAGAAGCCGAAGTGCGATGTGCAGGCCGAGGCCGCGAAGTATATCGATGCTGAAAAAGGTGTTGAGGACGCGCAGCAGGCGCTGGACGGCGCGAAGGATATCATTGCCGAACAGGTCAGCGATGACGCGGCGCTGCGCAAGACCGTGCGCGAGCTGCTGATGCGCGAGGCTGTTCTCCGCTCCGTGAAGGCGAAGGATGAAGACAGCGTGTACAGTATGTACTATGACTATCAGGAACCTGTCGCGACGCTGGTCACGCATCCGCACAGGGTGCTGGCCGTCAACCGCGGCGAACGCGAGGAGTTCCTGAAGGTGACTGTCGAGCCGCCGGTTGAAAAATGCCTCACGCTGGTGCGCAGGAACTATGTCCGTGAGACGGCGGCTTCGCTTTTTACTCCTGCCGCGAACGTACCGGCGGATTCGCCTTTCGCCAAGGCGTTTGCCAAAGCACTGGCCAATTCGGCAGCCGCGGGTCCTTCCGATGCTTCCGCCTATGTGGAGGAGGCTTGTGATGACGCGTGGGAACGCCTGCTGTTCCCTTCACTGGAGCGCGAGATCCGGAATGAACTGACGGACCGGGCCAACGCGGGCGCGATCAAGGTATTCAGCGACAACCTGCATCAGCTGCTGATGCAGCCGCCGATCAAGGGCAAGGTCACGCTGGGCGTGGACCCCGGCTTCCGCACCGGCTGCAAGCTGGCTGTGATCGACGAGAACGGCAAGGTGCTGGAGACGGGCGTCGGTTATTTCACACTGCCCATTCATGAAAACAAAAAGGCGGAAGCGGCCCGGTTCATTATCGGCTGCGCCCGCAAATACAACATTACCGCGATCGCCATCGGCAACGGCACCGCCAGCCGGGAGAGCGAACAGTTCATTGTATCCCTGCTGCCGCAGCTGCCCGGTGCCGCGTACATGATCGTGAGCGAAGCCGGCGCTTCCGTTTATTCCGCCAGCAAGCTCGGCGCCGCCGAGTTCCCGGATTTTGACGTATCCCTGAGAAGCGCCGTATCCATCGCGCGCCGCATGCAGGACCCGCTGGCCGAACTGGTGAAGATCGATCCCAAGGCCATCGGTGTGGGGCAGTATCAGCATGACCTGAAACAGAACGAGCTGACCGCCGCGCTGGACGGCGTGGTCGAGCAGTGCGTCAATGCCGTGGGTGTGGAGGTATCCACCGCTTCCGCGGAACTGCTGAGCCATGTTGCGGGCATCGGTCCCGCGCTTGCAAAAAATATCGTTGCCTACCGCGAGGAAAACGGCATCCCCTCCCGCGCGGCGCTGAAAAAGGTGCCCAAGCTGGGGCCGAAGGCTTTTGAACAGTGCGCCGGCTTCCTGCGGGTGAACGGATCCCGGAATCCGCTGGACGCGACGGGTGTGCATCCGGAAAGCTATGACGCGGCGAAGGCGCTGCTGGAAAAGCTGGGTCTGGATGTAAAGGATATCCGGAACGGCGGGATCCCGGATGTTGAGATCAAGGCGGAAGCATACGGAAAGGCAAAACTGGCGGAGGAGATCGGCGTCGGTCTTCCGACGCTGCAGGATATCCTCAGCGAACTGAAAAAGCCCGGACGCGATCCCCGTGACGATGTGCCCGCGCCTGTTCTCCGCAAGGATGTAATGGATATGAAGGACCTGAAGCCCGGCATGGAGCTGACGGGTACCGTGCGCAACGTGATCGACTTCGGCGCGTTTGTGGATATCGGCGTGCATCAGGACGGTCTGGTGCATATCAGCCGCATGGTGAACCGCTTCATCCGCCATCCCTCCGAGGTCGTGAAGGTGGGAGATGTGGTGAAGGTATGGGTCGTGGAGGTCAACGAGCAGAAGAAACGCATCGCGCTGACCATGCTGCCGCCCAAAGCCGGGAACTGAACACGCATAAACGAAAAAGGCGCCTTCCGGCGTCTT
>JAUNQH010000070.1 GCA_030536295.1 Clostridia bacterium
GCCGCTGACAAGGCCGGACAGATCGAAGCCCTGACCGCCGATGCCGCTGACAAGGCCGGGCAGATCGATATTCTGACCACTGTAAATTCAGACCTGGCCGCGCAGGTCGAAGCCCTGACTGCCGATGCCACCGAGAAGGCAGGACAGATCGAAGCCCTGACCGCGGCGAACGCGGAGCTGAACGCGCAGGTTGAGAGCCTGACCGCCGCCGGTACGGAAGCCGCCGGAAAGATCGCGGCTTACGAGACCGAGATCGCCGAAAAGACCGCGGCCTACGAAGCGGAGATCACCGCGAAGGATACGGAACTTGCCGGCAGGAACGCGGAGCTTGCCCTGCTGCAGGGCGCGGAAGCTGAACAGGCGGAGAAGATCAAAACGCTGGCCGCGGATGTGACCGCGAATGCCGCTGAGATCACTTCCCTTTCCGGCAGCGCGGCTGATGTGAAGGCACAGGCCGACGCGCTGACGGCGGATATCAAATCATCCGTCGAACAGGTGCTGGCCCTGATCGCTGAGCCGGAAGTTACCGCTGAAGACGAAACTGAAGAAGAAGAGGAAGATTCCATCGCGTTCCTGATCGCGCAGGCCGCCGCGGAGATCGCCGAATACGCCGGTATAGATCTCTCCGATCTCGGTCTTGACGGACTGGCTGCCGAAGACGCGGATGACAGCGCCGCCGCTGAAAAGGCGGAACAGATCAACGCTCTGCTGACCGCGATCGTCAACAGCACGGAACAGCTGGATACCCTGACCGCCGGCACGCGGGAAACGGCCTCTCAGATCACCGAAAAGGCCGCCGCCGTGACGGCCGGCGCGGCGGACATCACTTCCGCGGCTGAAGATAAGCTGCTGGTATCGATCAACGGAGAAAAGATCTACGAAAGCGATCTGGCCGCGGATATCGATGACATCATCTACTATTACAGCCAGTACGGATACACCATTGACACCACGGATGAAGAACTGATGAAGAGCGTGCGCGCCCTGGCGCTGACAACGGCGATCCAGTACAAGCTGCTTTATCAGAAGGCGGAAGAACAGGGCATCACCGAAGAAGTGAAGAACGGTGGAACTGAGGAAGCCGCGAAAGCCGAATGGGATGCGATCGTAAATGATTTCGCGACCCAGTTGTTCGGCATTTCCGAAGAGACCCCCGAAGAGGAAAAGAACGCCGCGCTGAAGGAGACGCTTGAGTATATCGAGCTCTATTACGGATATACCGAAGAGCTGTATGTAAGCGAATATGTTGAAAGCGAGATCCTGACCCGCGTTCAGCAGGGCATGGCCGAAGGCGTTGAGGTCACCGATGATGAAGTGAAAGCTTCGTATGATACCGCGGTCGCCTCTGATCAGGCCATGTACGAAGGCAATGTCGCGATGTTTGAATACTATACGATGTATTACGGTCAGGAATCCCTGTATACGCCGGAAGGCTACCGCGGCATCACCCACATTCTGCTGACAGTGGATGACGCGCTGCTGAGCGACTACACCGCGAAGAAAGAAGCCTTTGAAGCGCAGCAGGCTGCGGAACCCGCGGCTGAAGGCGCGGAAGAAGGCGCTGAGGAAGCAGCTGAGCCCGTGACCGAGGAACAGGTCGCTGCCGCGAAGCAGGCCATCCTGGACAGCGTGAAGGACACCGTGGATGAGATCAAAGCGAAGTTTGAGGCCGGCACCGCGTTTGAGGATCTGATCGCCGAATACGGCACGGACCCGGGCATGCTGGAAGAGATTAACCTGACCAACGGCTACAGCGTGCACAAGGACAGCATCATGTGGGATCAGGCCTTTACGGATGGCGCGATGACGCTGGAAAAGGTCGGCGACATCAGTGAGCCCGTGATCGGCAGCTATGGTGTGCATATCCTGTATTATCTGCGGGATATCCCCGCGGGAGCAGCGGAAATGACCGAGGAAAAGGCTGCTGAGATCCGCGAGGAGCTGCTGAGCACCAAGCAGAGCGAAACGATCAATACCGTACTGAGCCAGTGGATGGATGAGGCTGATACGGTTTACACCGAAGCCGGTAAGGAATTGAAAGTGCTGATCGACGGTTCGGCGGAATAAGGATCGGGAAAATGATACGGGGGCGGAGAGATCCGCCCCTGTATTATTATGATCTTTTATCGGCAATATAATGCTGGCATTTCCGATATAGATTAAAAACCCAATATGGCGTAACAGACTTGACCAATGTTGTTGCAAATGGCTTTACCAGCCAGATCCGTGGATACTGCAGTTTTTTAAAACCTTCCACTGTCACCAGAAATGACTGCCAGCGGTCAGCATGCCGCCTGCGGTAGATCGATTGCTTATTCTCATAAAACGTATACAGAGGTTCTTCAATATTATTCCCGCTGAAACCGCAGGCATAGAACTTGTACCACAGGTCCAGATCCTCGGCTCTCCTCGTTCTTTCCGCCACGGTATATCCACCGACTTTGTCATAAACATATTTATATGTCAGTATCGTCGCGTGATGAAACGGCAGTGTATTCCGCAATGTATATCTGTCCGGATCGCGGACTGATCTCAGCAGGAAATATCTGCCGTCATTTACTCTCATAATGGCAGTGCCGACCAGATCAACTTCCGGATGGGATTCCAGATATTGCATTTGCTTTTCAAACCGTTCCGGACAGGATTCGTCATCTCCATCCATCCGGGCGATCAGCTCACCGCTCGCGTACTCCAGGCAGTGATTGAGCGAAGCCGCCAGACGCATATGCTTTTCATTCCTGATAAGAATGATCTTATCCGGATACAGATCCCGATACTGTTCCGCGATCTCATAGGTATTATCCTGTGACGCGTCATCGCAGAGGATCAGTTCCCAATTGGTGTATGTCTGGTGAAGTATGGACTCGATCGCGCGCGGCAGCGTATCCGCGCAATTATATATACCCATAATGACGGATATCTTTTTCATTGTTTCACTTCCCGCACAGATCTGCCGGAGTATGCCTTTTTTAATGAAAACGGGGAGCGGGTGACCCGCTCCCTGTTTGTTTGAATTATCCGGAATTACTTGTCGCTGGCAGCAACCATGGTGGCGGTGCCTTCATCAATCATCGCGATGATCACATCAGCCGGGAAGGTGGCGGAAACTTCGCCGTTCTCTTCGACAGCGGCATCCAGCACGGTCCAGGTATTGTTCACATACACCAGCAGGACGATCTTCGCGTCGGCTTCATAGTCGGTAGCGAAGTCGAACTTGGCAACTGTATCAACAGTGTCTTCAGGCGTGAAGCCGGTCTCAGCAATGGTATTGATCTCGTTGAAGTTGGTCAGACCTTCGATCGCGGCTTTCACCTCATCGGGCAGCACAGCGAGCACATCTCCGCTCTCCTTCAGGGAAGCAGTGAACTCATTGTCTTCGGTGATGAAGATGGCACGACCGTTGGCGCTGGCAACGACCACGGTAGCGGTGCCGGCGGCACCGATCTGATCCAGCATATCAGCGGGGAAAGTAACGATGATATCGCCGTTTTCATCCGCTTCGGCAGGCAACACGATCCATTTGTCACCCACATACACCAGCAGCTTGAGCTCGGTGCCGGCTTCATAGGGGGTGTCAAAGGTGATCTTGGTGGTCAGATCTTCGGTCGCTCCGGTCTCGGGATCAAGACCGGTCACGGCAACGGTAACGACCTCATCAAAGCTGTCCAGGCCTTCGATCTCAGCCTTCACATCTTCCGGCAGGGCGGAAGCGACATCGCCGCTCTCGATCAGCGCGGTGGTGAACTCATCATCACCGGTGATGATGATGGAAGTGACAGCGTCAGGATCAACCGGATCAGTGCCGGGAAGGTCTCCGCCGGACTTGGAACCGGCAGCAAACGCGGCAGCCGTGCAGCAGAGCATGCACAGCGCAAGAACCAGGCTCAGAATCTTTTTCATGTTTGGGGTCCTCCTTTGATATAAACATTCACATTATTGATTCGTATCGGTTACAGGGTACTATTGAAATGGTATCACAAGCACGTCGATTTGAAAAGAGGAAATTGACAAAATTTCCGGATTTTCCATAGGCCGGTTATTCTTTTTTCTGGCCTTTCTTTGCCCGGGTGTAGTAATGATTGCGGCTGCTGTAATAATGGCCGTAATAGTAGTACTTCTTCGTGCTCAGCCTGTTCACGGTCACCTTGTTGATCACGCTGCCCAGCACCGGGGTGCCCGTGGCCTGGATCTGCGCCTGCGCGCGCTTCAGCTCCCGCAGGTGCGTTCTGTTGTACTCCACCACAAAGATGACGCCGTCGCAGCAGCGGGCGATCTCCGCCGCGTCGATGACCAGCCCCACGGGCGGGGCATCCACAATGACAAAGTCAAAGGTCTGCTCCAGGGCATCCAGCAGCTTGCCGAAATCGCCGGAGTTCAGCAGCCCCAGCGGGTTGGTGACATCCGTGCCCACGGGGATCATGTACGCATTCTGGACGCTGGTGGCGTACATGCAGCTTTCCAGATCCGCCTGACCGGAAAGGAAATGCGCCAGACCCTGCTTCTGTCCGCCCAAGCGGATATCATAATGGGCGATCAGCACACTGCAGCGCATGTCCGCATCCACCAGCACGACCTTTTTGCCGCGCTCGGCAAGGTTCTTCATCATCTGGATGGCGATAAAGGATTTGCCCTCGTTCTCATCACAGCTGGTGATGACTACCTTTTTGATGTTTTTCCCGGCAAAGGAAAGGTTGGAGCACAGGGTGTTGATGGCTTCAGTACCTTCATAGTCCAATGTCATATCAGCACAGATCTCAGCCTTATTCATGCTTCACATCCTCCTTTCCATGGGTCGGTCTGCCGTAGACCACAGCCGCGGAGCGGTGCTTCCGCTTCCTGTCCTGCATGGGGATATAGCCCAGAATGGGCATGCCCGTCTGCCGGGTCAGGTCCTCCGCGCGCTGCACCTTGTCATCCGTAAGGAACAGAATGGTGATCACGGCCGCGGCAAGCAGGGCGCCGATCAGGAAGCCGGAAATGATGTTTTTGGTCTTGTTGGGCGATACGGGCGCCACCGGCAGCCTTGCCTGTTCAAACATGGTCGGCTCACGCATATCCATGCGGCTGGCGATGAACTCCCGGCCCACGTTGGCATAGGTATTCGCCAGATCCATGGCCTCCTGCGGATCCGACGAGGTCACAGTGATCACCAGTATGTGCGTGCCGCTCGGATTGGACACACTGACCATACCGGAAAGCACAGAGTAGGGATAATCCGTGCCCATGCGCTGATTTACCAGTTCATGCACCTGCCAGTTCTTAAACACCTGCAGATAGTCCTGTGTCATGGAGCTGCCGAGCTGCAGGTCGGAAATGGAGATCGCCGCGTCCGACCCGACGATATAGATCTTGGATGTTGCCTGATACAGCGGCGTAATAAACTTGAAGGAATAGACACCCATGATCACAGCGCCGATCAGAGCCGCGAGGATGATGATCCAGCTTCTTTCCAGCAGGCGGAAAAACAGCCCCAAAAGATCTATTTCCATCTCCGACGATTGGGGCTGCGCTGCAGGGCGCACCGCGGGCGCGGTCTGCTCCTGCACGGGTTTCAGTTCGTTGTGCGTATCAGCCATGTTTTACTCCTCCGTCAGCTTTGTATACAGGTGCTCCAGCACCCAGCGGACAGGCGCTTCCGCCTCCGCGTGGAATTCAACGAATCCATCCTTGCCAATGGTATGCTCGCCGGACAGGGTCTCCACAGGAAGCACCTCATACCTGTAAGCCTGATTCACTTCGCTGATCAGCCACGAGCGGGTGAAATTGGTCACCGCCCAGGGCTCCAGCGCGCCGATGATCGTGTTTGAAAAACTGAGATCATTACTCAGCATTTTCCGCAGCTGCGGCATGGCGCTGTCCAGGAAAACGGTCTGGCGCTTCATACGGGATACGTTTGTGCCGTCACCCACGGACATACGGGAACGGACAAAGGATTCGGCATTCTTGCCCGTGAGATGCACGGACGCGCCGACTGTCCAGCCGGGATCCACAGGCGTCATGTCATCCGGCACCACGACATCCACCCCGCCCAGCGTATCCGTCAGCACGGATACCACGGAATAATCCGCCATGTAGTACCCGTCCACCTTCAGGCCGCCGAGGAATTTCTCCACGGCCTTTACGGTATACTTCGCGTTGTCTTCCTTCGTCGCGCCGAAGTAGTGCGCGAGGCAGATCTGCAGCACACGGGTGCCGCTCTCGTTGCCGAACACACCCAGAATGGTGACCTCGGTCATGGTATCGCGGTCGATCATCAGGCGGTGGATCTTCTTATCCGTGTGGTCAATGGCCATCAGCATCAGAAAGTCCGCCTGCCCGCCCTGCCGGTATTTAGACGCGGAAAGCCTGTCCTGAGCGCTTGTTTCCGTCTGGTCAATGCCGGCAAGGAGGATCGTTGTTACAGCGGGTTTTTCCCGCCAGGTTGCGCCTTCGTATTCCACGGTTCTCAGGGTGCCGAAGCCTTCCTCCACCGTTCCCCTGGTCTCCACATAGTGACTGTCATCAAAAAGACGAACGGCTACCAGAATTCCGGCCATGATCACCGCGGCTACCAGCAGCAGCACAACCGTGCGGCGAAGCCCGGTCGGTCTTCGTTTCATGTTCGCCTCGCGGTTTCTCCGGAGCGTGTAAGCGGGATAAGGGCACTCCGGGTATTTTATCTTTCTTATTATACTGTTTTTCGGCCGTATGTAAAGGTTTTTTGGAGTTGGAGTGTAAAAGGTGTAGAAGGTTTAGATCCCCTCCGGTCTGCGGCCACCTCCCCTTGCTTCAAGGGGAGGCTTTTGGTGCCGCGGATCACTCCAGCAAATTGTCATTAAAATCATACCGCGTTTCCGTAAGCACGTTCCCGTCCGCGTCATAGGTAAAGCGTCTGGAAACAGTGCCGTCCGCAAGCGCAATGGCGAAACCGTCTGTACCGAAATATTTCTCATATACAACGAGGTTTGAGCTGTCAAACTCGCGGTACACGATCGCGTATCCGGCATTGCAGCATACGGGGTTGCCATATTCGTCGTAATACTTTTCGCGGTTCACATTGTTGCGGTTGTCATATGTAAAGGTAATGGTACACCAGGTATCTCCGCAATAAGCAAAGTTACCTTCCGTGTCAAAGTGGGACTCGGAATAGATGCGGCCTCTGGCATCACCTGTACATTCACGATAGCACCAGCCGTCGGGTCCAATCACACGATTGCCCGCATAGTCGAGCCAGGTCTCCACACCTGTTCTTTCCTCCGCATTGATCACCTGTTCCGCGTGCGGTGTGGGGATCGGGGTGGGTTCGGGAGTGGGCGTGGGAGTCGGGGTTGGGGTGGGTGT
>JAUNQH010000030.1 GCA_030536295.1 Clostridia bacterium
AGACAGCCCCTTTTTTGATCGAGGCGTCTATTCGCCTCCGGACCGCGAGTGTGTTATAATGCCAACAGAACAAGAATCTCCGATGAGGTATTCCGATGCAGAAGACATCTATCCGGTTTTTTGAGGATACTCCGGTACGGGCAGCCTGGGATGAGACCGGCGAAAAGTGGTGGCTTTGCGCCATGAATGTGGCTCAGGCATTGACGGGAAGCAGGAATCCGCGATCGTACTGGAACGCTGTGAAAAGGCGTAAAAGTGAGTTGTCGACAATTTGTCGACAACTGAAATTGCGCGCCTCGGACGGAAAAGCTATTGCGGGAAAGCGCGGCGGATCCGGCACGAATCAAGGAACTGGTCAGAGAAGCGCTGACGGATGATATTGATAATCGGGAGATCGTTATAAAAGGAATCGATTATTCGTATTATTACGAGGCGGAAGATATGTGAACAAAAGGGTGGCTTATATAGCCAAAGAGGATTGCCCCTTTCAGAGCAATCCTCTTTTTTCGCTTGCGATCAGCCGAAGTATCTCTTCAGCAGGCCTTCGAAGGCTTTGCCATGGCGGGCGCGATAAAGGAATTAACGCGCAAGATCCAGACGTTCAAAGACCAGGGTGGCCTGAATACGATCACCACCGCCAAATCCCTTGCTGCCTCCGTTGGACGTAGACATGGTGTGAAGACGGTATCCCTTTGCGACCTGGGCATTGATGACATCTTCGAGGTCGGTAAGGTTGCCGGAGCCTGTGCCCCAGAACTTCTCTTTCAAGGTCACCTGCATTACAACATAAGGTAAATTGTTCCCGGACGCACTGGAAAAGCGAGACTCATGGTCCCAGTCTGGCATGGTATTTGTCCTCCTTAGTCTGTATACTGATTATCAGAAGTATCTCTTCAGCAGACCTTCGAAAGCCTTTCCGTGTCTCGCTTCGTCGCGGGCCATTTCATGCACGGTATCATGGATGGCGTCGAGGTTCCACTTCTTGGCGAGCTTGGCCAGTTCGGTCTTGCCGGCGGTGGCGCCGTTCTCGGCTTCAACGCGGACCTTCAGGTTCTCTTTGGTGGAGGGGGAGACGACTTCGCCCAGCAGTTCGGCGAACTTGGCAGCGTGTTCGGCTTCTTCGAAAGCGGCGGTCTTCCAGTATTCGGCGATCTCCGGATAGCCTTCGCGGGCAGCGGCGCGGCCCATGGCCAGATACATGCCGACTTCGCAGCATTCGCCTTCGAAGTTGGCCTTCAGACCGGCGATGATCTCTTCCTTCACTTCTTCGGGAACGTTGGCGGGGAACTGCTTGCCGACGCCGATCACATGCTCGGCGGCCCAGGTCTTCTCTTCGCCCTGAACGAGGAACTTATCGCCGGGAACGTGGCATACGGGGCACTCGGCGGGGGGATTGTCACCTTCGTAAACATAACCGCAGACAGGACATACGTACTTCATTTTCTTTTCCTCCTTGACAGATGTTTTTGATTCGGTATCTGATATATTCATTGCCGTGCTTTGCACGGTATTACCGACTTTTTCAAAATCCGACGCCGGATGCTTGCAGATGGGACAGATGAAATCCGGAGGAAGTTCATCGCCTTCCCATTCATAGCCGCAAACAGTGCAGCGCCAGATGGTCTTTCCGTTTTCGACACGTTTCTGAGGTTTGGGCTTGATCTTATCCTGATAATACCCGTAGGTGACGGAAGGCACATCGGAAAGCACTTTGCCATCGGTTACGGTACCCAGGAACAGGGTGTGGCTCCCGAGATCGATCCGCTGACGGATGACGGCGGAGATATAGGCATTGGTGCCTTTGGTGACGGCCAGTGTGCCTGCATCCGTACGGACGGTATCGGTGAGACCGGCGAATTTATCGGCGGTGCGGCCGGACTGGAAGCCAAACCGTTTGAACAGCTCAAAATCGGCGTCCTGGCTGATCATGGAGACGGTGAACGCGTTTGCTGTCATCAGCAGATCATGGGTAAAGTTGGCTTTGTTGACGGCTACGGAGACGGTATTGGGCTCGGACGCGGCCTGTATGGCCGTGTTGATGATGCATCCGTTGTCTTTTCCGTTTTGATTCACTGTCAGGACGAAAAGCCCGTATGTGAATTTAAACATGACTTTGGGATCCATAACTGCTCCTTTCATTTTCGGATCCGCGGCAGGAGGGACAAAGACCTGTGAAACGGGAGGAGATGACCCCGAAACCGGTCAGCCGGCCTGCTGAATCCATCGATCTTAATATGTCTTCAGTCAGCGGAATATCCATGACCCTGCCGCAGAATACGCAGATCACATGCGCGTGCGGCTGAACATCTCCGTCAAAATGCTCCTGCCCGGCGATGACGCCCATGGAACGGATCAGCCCTTCATCTTTGAGCTGGATCAGATTCCGATAGACCGTCGCCAGGTTGAGATTGGGGTATTCGGGACGAAGATGTTCAAGGATCCAGTCCGCGGTAGGATGGATCTTTGTGGAACGCAGGCATTCCAGAATGGCCTGACGGTTCTGGCTGTATCTTTTCACGGAATCCTGCTCCTTTCCTGAAATGATAATGATTATCATTTGCATATAGATCATATCACATCTGTTGATAAAAGAAAAGACTGTTTTTTCGGTATTTTTCTTTATTGGGGAAAAATAAAAAACGTATTGTGCGGTCATTCTGATCAGGAAGAGCGAAAATGCCGTATCATCGGTAAAAACAGTACGCAAAAAAGAAATATGAAAGGAATTTGAGATCAAAAATAACATTTTTGAAGGAAAAATCGGGCATTATGTGTAATATTTTGTAATAAATATAACATAATGCTTGCATTTATTAGCAAAATATCGTAAAATTTATGCAGTATTCGTTACGGAAGGGTGTTATCATGGGTAAGCGGATCTTACTGGTGGATGATGAACCGTTGATCCTGAAAGGATTGCAATATTCACTTGAACAGGAAGGATACGAAACGGAGAGCGCGACGGACGGCGAAGAGGCTCTGGTGAAATTCGAGAACCAGAGCTTTGATCTGATCCTGCTTGATGTGATGCTGCCGAAGCTGGACGGCATTTCCGTATGCCAGCGGATTCGCGAGCACAGCGAAGTGCCGATCATCATGCTGACTGCCAAAGGCGATGATATGGACAAGATCCTCGGCCTTGAGTACGGCGCGGATGATTATATGACGAAGCCGTTCAACGTGCTTGAGGTCAAGGCAAGGATCAGGACGATCCTGCGCCGTGTCAGCAATGTCAGCGTGCCGCAGGAACGCAGGACGCTCCGCGTGCATGATATGGAGATCAATCTTGTGAAGCGCACCGTTACGCTGGCAGGCAAGGATGTCAAGCTGACCGCGAAGGAATTTGATCTTCTTCAGATGTTCGTGAATAACCGCGGAACGGTCTTCAGCCGTGAACAGATGCTGGAGACCGTATGGAAATATGACTATGCCGGTGATGCGCGTACGGTTGACGTGCACATCCGCCGCCTGAGGGAAAAGATCGAACGCGATACGGCAAAGCCGGAGTTCATCTTTACCAAATGGGGAGTTGGTTACTATTTCACAGATCAGGACTAAGCATTTTTTTCTGGCCGGCATCAGGTGGAAGATCCTGCTGGCCTTTTTTCTCATTGTGGGTATCTCTTTCGGTGTGGCGGCAACAAGCCTGACCGGTGTAGTCAGTGAATATATGTATAAACAGCGGATCCGGGAGGACGGTCTGGCGATCGAAAAGCTGGCAACGACCCTGTCTCCGCTTTTTCAGTATGACCGTGTGGAAGAACTGAACGAGACGATGAACGCGTCCGCCGGTGAACTCGGAGGCCGTCTTCTTTTGCTTGACCGCGGCGGAAAAGTGCAGGCGGATACATTCGCGCGTATGAACGGGGAAAAACTGGAGCTTCCGGAAGTCGTGTCCATCCTGACAGAAGGCGGATCCGCCGACTACGGGATCCACCGGATCGGGAACGAGAACGTGTATGACATGAGCGGTGAAAACGGGACGGATATGGTAGCTTACTGTACGGCGCGGGTCGTCGGAACGCGCGGAACGCTCGGCGTGCTGCTGTATGTCGGCAGGATCAGCGAGATGCTGGAATCGATCCGCAATGTTGAACTGCAGCTGCTGCGCGTGTTCGTTGTCGTTGCCGCGGGCGCGCTGATCCTCGCGCTCATCCTCAGCCAGATCCTGACCAAACCGATCACCGCCCTGAGCAGGACGATGCGCAAGATGGGGAAGGGCGATCTGTCCGTACGCGTGCCGGTGAAGGGCAGCGGCGAACTGAGGGAACTGGCGGAAAACTATAATACCATGGCCGCACAGCTGGAAAGCCTGGACAAGACCAGAAACCAGTTTGTTTCAAACGCGTCCCATGAACTGAAAACGCCGCTGACGACCATGAAGATCCTGCTTGAGAATCTGATCTATCAGCCGGAAATGCCGGAGGAACTGAGAACGGAGTTCATGCAGGACATCAATCACGAGATCGACCGGCTGACGGGGATCATTACGGATCTGCTGACGCTGACAAAGATGGATAACCATTCAGCCAATATGAAACGGGAACGTGTCAACCTGTCCGAACTGACGCATGAGACGGTGCATCTGCTGACACCCATGGCCGAAACGCACGGACAGCAGATCACGACCGAGATCGCGAACGGTCTTGTGCTGAACGGTGACAGGACCAAACTGGCGCAGATCCTGTATAATCTGATCGACAACGCGATCAAGTATACGCCTGACAACGGCATGGTATCCGTTTCGCTCTCGCAGAACGGAAACAGCCTGATATGGCGCGTAAAAGACAATGGGATCGGTATTCCGGCGGAGGATCAGGCACACATATTCGAACGCTTTTATCGGGTGGATAAGGCCAGGTCCCGCGAAACCGGCGGAACCGGTCTCGGTCTGAGTATCGTACGCCAGCTGGTCCACCTGCATGACGGCACGATCTCCGTTGAAAGCGAACCCGGCAGGGGATCCGAGTTTATTGTGATACTGCCGGTCAGGGAGGAGTGACGGGAAATGAAAAAGATCATGGCCGCGCTGCTGATGATCGCGATGATCATGGCCATTTCCGCGTGCTCCCCGGCAAACGCGCCGAAGACTGCCGACACGACCCCTGAAGCCGGGATCATACTGCCGGCCGCCGATGCCCCGGAAGACCGGTATTCCAGGAACAGCGCGACATTGTATTTCCGTTTCGGCACGGAACCTTATCTGGCGCCTGAGGAACGGATCATGAACGTATCACCGGATTCCGGACCGGAAGAACTGCTGGTGACCGCGCTGCTGAATGGCCCGGAGAGCCGCGGAGGCATACTGACATCCGTTTTCCCGACGGGGACCAGGCTCGTATCCGTATCGGTGAACGGCCGCACTGCTTTTGTCACACTCAGCCGCGAGCTGATGAACCAACTGCCGGATGAACCTGAAAACTGGGCGGGGAATACCTACTGGAGCCGTGAAGTGCCTTTGCGGCGGCGGCTGGCGATCCAGAGCATCGTGGCGACACTGACCGAAAACTGCGATATCGACCGTGTACAGATGATGCTTGAACCGGATGAGGGAACATCAACTGGGCTCAGACTTCCGAAAAGCTATTATATGGATGCTTCCGACGCGAACGGTCTGACGATTCCCGCGGAGCGCGATGAAACGCTGCTCCTTACGCCGCCGAATGTGATGGGGATCGTGATGGAATACCGCAAGACCCGGAACTGGAACAGTCTCTATCTGTATGTTGCCGAAAAGGATCCGGTCTCCGGAGAACAGAAGGTATCCTATCAGGACCTTGTGACGCGCATGGAAGCTCTGCCGCAGATCATTTCTTATGAGTATGCCGGCGGAAGCGTGAACAGTGCGGGTGACCGGGCTACCTTTACCGTGACCGCGCAGGTGATGACGAGCGGGAACAGGGTCGCGGAGACGGGGGCAGGAACGGTGCGCCTCTGCCGTGAAAACGGATTATGGCGCATTTCGATGGATATGCTGACATCATGGCCGGGGGAGTAACGATGATGAAAAAGGCTTTATGCGTGCTTCTCGGTCTGTGCCTGCTGACCGCGCTGACCGGATGCTCCGGAATCGAAACAAGACCGGACCGCGCTTCCGCGACGCTTGCACCGGTGGGAACGGATCTGACCGCGCCGGACGGCGAGCACGGGTCCGGCAAAAACGGTACGTACGCGCTGTATCTGCCGTCCAAGGACGGGTTGAGCCTGCTGGCACAGTATATCACCCTGCAGACGCAGAATACCGAACAGACAGCGGAAACGCTTGTCCGCAGGCTGCTTGTGTTTGACGGAAACGATCAGGTGAACGCGATCGGCGGTGACGCGGGGATCACACTGTACGGCACGAATCCTGTGGAAGTGAGCGGCGGCGTCTGCACGGTGAATCTGTCTTCATCGGCACTGCTGCTGGATTATCAGGATATCTATACACTTTCACTGGCGATCGCCGCGACACTGTGCGAACTGGAACAGATCAGCTATGTGAATGTGCTCGCGGCTGACCAGGCGATCGGGACGGATATCACGGGCAATCTTCCGATGGGCAGCCTGAACGCGCGTCCCGGTGAAGATCTGCCTGTGCTGTGGGAACAGCTGCAGGCAAAAAAGACGCCGCTCGGAAGGGACTTGTCCCTGAATCCCTTCAGCTCCCTGTGTACACTGTATTTTCCCCTTGCGGACGGCAGCGGGATCATACCCGAAACAAGGACGGTATCCTTTGCCGGACAGACACCGCAGCAGATGGCTTCCTCCCTGCTTGACGCGCTGTCTTTCGGCGCGGTGTATCAGCAGGATGTTCCCGTAATACCGAACCTGAACGAGCTGATGACGCATACCCCGCTTTCCAGCGAACTGGAGGACGGAGGCCGGCTGATCACGCTGACATTCCGCGAGGATCTTGAAAGTGTGCTTGCCGGGAGCGGGATCGACCTGGCCTGCATGATCGCCGGCGTGACATACACACTGACTTCGTTTATCCCCGGAATCGCCGCGCTGAATATCCGTGTCGGCGAAACGCTGCTGACGAGCCTGTACAGCAAACAGTTCGGATCCGTTCTTTTCCGGGGCGGATTGCAGAAAAGGAACCAGTTTGAACCGTATCTGATGGGCCGGGCGACACTGTATTTCCGGTCCGGGGACAGACTTGTGAGCGTAAGGCGCGCGTTCCCCGGAGACCAGGTGGAAAGTCCGGGCGCGCACCTTCAGGCGCTGCTCGCGGGACCGACTGAAAGTGAGGCGGCGGAAGGCGCGTCGGCCTCCATGCCCACCGGTCTTTCGGAAGAGGATATCCTGGGAATTGAGGTCTGTGACGGTGTTGTTACGGTGAATCTGACCGAAAGCTTCCGGCAGGCGATCGCGGATTACGGCGCGGAGAATGAGCAGCTGCTCTGCTACAGCATGGTCAATACACTGTGCAGCAATACCGGCTGCCGCAGCGTATGTTTCTTCTTTGAAGGCGAGCAGACGGAAAAGATCGCGGGAACGATCTGCTGGACCGGCGAGTTTCTGTACGCGCCCGGTCTGGCGGGCACCGATGTGGGTTAAGGGTTCACATTTAATTCTTCATTGTTAACAGTCTGTTCATGATCATGTCAAAAACACATGATAGAATCACTGCGAAAACCAAGAAGGAGGTTAGAAACAATGAAAAAGAATCGTGTGTCGGCTTTTATCGCGCTGGCAGTTGTATGTGTGATGCTGGGCTCCGCCGTCGGAATGACGATGACGCGTAATGCAGCGGCTGAAGAAACGAAGATCGTGGTGACGAGCCCGTTTACGGAGGCCATTGCGAAAGTCAGGGAGAGCGTGGTCGGCGTCAACAATTATCAGACGGTCCGCTACAGCAACTACAACAACGGCAATGACTGGTCGAGCTATTTCGACGATTTCTTCGGCTTCGGCTTCGGCGGAAACGGACGTTATGGCAATGACCGCGGCAATTTCTACGGCGATGACAGCGCGTCCACCCAGGAAGTACTGAAGGCCACGGGTTCCGGTGTTGTGGTGGCGAACGGCTATGTGCTGACCAATTATCATGTGGTGGAAGACGCCACTTCCCTGAAGGTCTCCGTGTATACCGAAGGTGAGGCTGAGCCTGTCCTTTATGATGCGACGGCTGTAGCCTATGATGACAACGTGGATATCGCGGTGCTGAGCGTGCCCGATCTGAAGATCGCGCCCGTCGTGCTGGGCGACAGCGACACCTTGCAGGTCGGCGACTGGGCGATCTGCATCGGCAACCCCCTGAGCGAGACCTTCGCCCGTACCGTGACAGCCGGTATCGTGAGCGGACTGAACCGCGATATCACGAGCACCAGCTATGACAAGTACGGCCGGCGTGAGACCGTGACGAACACCATGATCCAGACGGACGCCGCCATCAACAACGGCAACAGCGGCGGCGGCATGTTCAGCGTGACCGGCGAACTGATGGGCATTCCGACCCTGAAGTACAGCGGAAGCGCCTATTCCTCGCAGGCGACGATCGAAGGTATCGGCATGTGCATTCCGATCAATGCCGCGAAGCCCCTGATCGAAGATGTGCTCAACAATACCGTGGACACAGAGCATAAGGCGCAGACAACGGAAAAAGCGCAGGAAGAAGATTCTTCCCTGGTCGGTAAGCCCCGGATGGGCATCACCGTGACCAGCGTGAACACGAACCACTCCCTGGTCAAGGACGGCACGATCCCGAACGGCGTATATGTGAGCGAAGTGGAAGCCGGCGGGCCGGCCGCGATCGCGGGTATGCAGGCGGATGACATCATCGTTGAGATGAATGAAACGATCATCACTTCAGTGAGTCAGATGCAGGGGATCGTCGGCAGCATGAAGGAAGGCGATCTGCTGAAAGTCAAAGTTTTCAGGATCAGCGACAAGGAGACCTACGACGGCGAATATGTTGATCTGGAGATCACCCTTGCCATTGTGGACGCGATCGCACAGTAAAAACATCACATCATCGGAAGCGCGGCGGAAGCCGCGCTTCCTTTTTTGCTGTTTCCGGGTGAACGTACAAAATTTGACAGTTGGTAAAAATGGTTCGGAAATAATACAAAAAGTTCCTTTTCAACAACCATTTTATGCGCTATAATGCAGACGGAAAAAAAGCCAACGGGTGGGAGGTCGCTATGACTGATTTTGTCAGTACCTGGAACTCGGAGTCTTTTCTCACATGTCCTGTCGGTCCGCTCGGTCTGATCGCAATGCCGGGAACGGAAGAAATGGGTGAAAAGGTCAATAATTGGCTCAAAAAATGGCGTGACCATACGGAAGAATCCATGCCCGGCGATATGAGGACGACCCCCGGCGCCGAACGGCAGGATTTTTTGATCAAAGTCGGCTGCCCCCGCTTCGGAAACGGTGAAGGCAAAGGCATGATCCGGGAATCGATCCGCGGTTACGACATGTATATCCTGTGCGATGTCGGCGCATACAGCGAGACCTATGATATGTTCGGGCGGCAGGTGCCGATGAGCCCCGATGATCATTTCGCGAACCTGAAGCGGATCATCGCCGCGATGGGCGGAAAAGCCAAGCGGATCAGCGTGATCATGCCGATGCTGTATGAAAGCCGTCAGCATCGCCGCACTTCGCGCGAAAGTCTGGACTGCGCACTGGGGCTGCAGGAGCTTGAATCGCTTGGCGTCAGCAATATTATTACTTTCGACGCGCACGATCCCCGCGTGCAGAACGCGATCCCGACCACCGGCTTTGAGAGCGTGATGCCGAGTTATCAGATCTTCAAAGCCCTGCTCAGGCGCGACAAGACGCTGCACATTGACAAGGATCATCTGATGATCGTATCTCCCGATGAGGGCGCGATCGACCGGAATATCTTCTACGCGTCCGTGCTCGGGCTGGATCTGGGTCTGTTCTATAAGCGGCGCGACTATACCCGTATCGTGAACGGACGCAATCCCATCATCGCGCATGAATACCTGGGTGATGATGTGGAAGGCAAGGATATTTTTGTTGCCGATGATATCATCTCCTCCGGAGAATCGGTGATCGATCTTTGCCGCGAACTGAAAAAACGCAAGGCAAACAGGATCTTCGCCGCGGCGACCTTCGCGCTGTTCACGAACGGACTTGAAGCCTATGACAAGGCATACGCGGAAGGCATTATCGACAAAGTCATTTCCACCAACCTGACTTACCGCACGCCCGAACTGCGTACACGCGAGTGGTTTGCGGAAGCCGATATGAGCAAATATATCTCCTATATCATTGCCACGCTGAACCATGACCGCAGCCTGAGCAAGCTGCTGAACCCGTATGACAGGATCCATGCCCTGATCAAACGGTACAACGCCGAACAGGCGGCTGCCGGCATCAGGCTTGTGTGACATACCGATGCAGACCGACGGATCTCCGGATGAGCGGAGATCCGTTTTATCACATGAAAGAACAGGAGGAACATCTATGGCAAAGATCACGGTAAATGTTTCCCGCGGAAAGGGCATGATCAGCAGAAACCTTTACGGCCATTTTTCCGAGCATCTCGGCCGCTGCATTTATGACGGTCTGTTTGTCGGCAAGGACAGCCCGATCGAAAATGTAAACGGCATGCGCAAGGCGGCGGTCGACGCGCTGAAGGCGATCGGGATCCCGGTGCTGCGCTGGCCGGGCGGGTGCTTCGCGGATGAGTATCACTGGCGCGACGGCGTGGGCGCGGACCGCAAACGCATGGTCAACACGAACTGGGGCGGCGTAACGGAAGACAACTCCTTCGGTACGCATGAATTTATGGAACTGTGCCGCCAGCTCGGCTGCGAGCCCTATGTGAATGCCAATGTGGGCAGCGGCACCGTGCAGGAAATGAGCGAGTGGGTGGAATATCTGAATTCGGACAGTGATTCGACCGTTGTTCGTGAACGGTGGGCCAACGGCAGCAGGGAACCCTTCGGGGTGCGCTTCTGGGGCGTGGGCAATGAAAACTGGGGCTGCGGCGGCAATATGCGCCCGGAATACTATGCGGACGAGTTCCGCAGGTATCAGACTTTTTGCCGGAATTACGGCGAAAACAAACTGTACAAGATCGCCTGCGGTCCGAGCGGCGGGGATGTGAACTGGACGGAAGTGCTGATGAAGAACGCCGGCAGGTACATGGACGGGCTGACCATGCACTACTATACCGTGCCGGGCCCCTGGGAGGACAAAGGACCCGCGACCGGCTTCAGCAGGGACCGGTATATGCTGACGCTGCGGAACGCGGAACACATTGCCGCGGTGATCGACGGTCACCTGAAGGTGATGGACAGGTATGACCCGGAGCACCGCGTCGGCCTGATCGTTGATGAGTGGGGCACCTGGTATGATGTGGAGAAGGGGACCAACCCCGGTTTCCTGTATCAGCAGAACACCATGCGCGACGCGCAGGTCGCGGCGCTGACGCTGAATATTTTCAATGACCGGTGCGACCGCGTTGTGATGGCAAACATCGCGCAGACCGTGAATGTGCTGCAGGCGATGATCCTGACCGAAGGCGAAAAGATCGTTCTTACACCCACGTATCATGTGTTCGCGCTGTATAAGGCGCATCATGACGCGCAGCATGCCGACACGTTTATTACGGATGCCGGTGAAGTCGAAGGGCTCGGTATCAGTCCCGTATCCGCGTCCGCTTCCGTGAAGAACGGCGCGATGACCGTGACCGTGAGCAACATGGACCCGGATCATGAGAAAGAGATCATTGTGGAACCGGCTGATTTCGCGTTCACGGAAGCGTCCGGCCGTGTGCTTGCCGGTGAAATGGGCGCATATAATGATTTTGACGCGAGTCCCCTTTGCATCCGTCCGCTGGAAGGCATTGCGGTAACAGCGGAAAAGACTGTGAAACTGACCCTGCCGGCATGCTCCGTATGTGAGCTGACGCTGCGCTGAATATGGACAGCGGAGCGCGGATCTGCCGGAAGTGCCTGCTGGCGGATATGGCGGACCGGCGTCCGCTGTATGAGCTTGTGCGGGAGTATATTGAGTCGCTTGACGCGGATATACGGACCGGGGATGATGTATACCGTGAGAGGCTGGCTGTATGCAGGGCATGTGAATATCTGAACGCCGGAACCTGCGCGAAATGCGGATGCTATGCGGAAGCGCGTGCGGCGAAGAAGCGTATATCCTGCCCCGATGTACCGCCCAGATGGCTGCCTGAAAAGTAAAAAAGTCCCGTTTGCGTGTGATCGCCTGTCCGGCCGGATGCCGGGGAGGTGTAACGCGCGAACGGGACTTTATTTATTGCTGTTTTGCCGGAATGGGTCAGGCTGCCCGACACCGAGCATTGCTGCCATCAATCCATGCTTTTCAGCGACCGGAATGAGCGTGAAGCGGTCCGGATGCTCTTCGGTCAGGCGCTTCCAGAGCGCTTCCTCCGGCGGAAGCTGATAGACCAGACGGCTGTCCGTACCGCAGATGAGGCAGATCTCCCCGCACAGCGCGCTCAGCAGCGGTTCCGGAATGATGATCGTTGAAAGATCGAGCATGCCGCCGACCGTGCCGATAACGATCCGGTCCGTACAGAAGGAGGCCAGATCGGGAACCGTGTCCGGATCCGCCGGATAAGGGACACAGTCCGGATCGACCCACGCGAGGTGCGTGTGACCGGGAAAGCGTTCCGCTGACTTTGCCAGCAGAAAAGGACGGCTCAGACGCAGGAATGTGTCATATTGCGCTTTTCCGGGCCGGTAATGAACAGGGATACCGTATTCATCACGGTATTCAAGCACATTCGGGTGCTTGAGACGCGCAGTTTCCACATAGACCGTGTTTGTGTAGCACAGCAGGACCAGATCGTTCAGCGAGGCGAGACGCCTGAACGCGATCGAGGACTCCTCCGGCGTCAGATCCGGATCGGCACAGTCATCCAGCAGCGTTGTGACACAGAACAGGCTTTTGTCGGAAGCAGCCGTTTTCAGTGAAGCCGGACTGAACCGGCGCAGCGCGGACAGGAAAGGGGTCTTCTCCGGCCATGACAGATCGGGCGTATGGCAACCGGTGCGCGCCTGACCGCTCAGGGCGCCGTTTTCGGTGTTCAGACCGAACCGCTTCCCGAAACGGTCCTTTTCTTCCCGCGGAAGGATAAAAGGTTCCGGCAGAAGATCACTGCCGGCGCGCGCGATCAGCAGATGAGGCGTATGGCACTCATACCCGTTCCGGAACGCGGTCACCGTGAGCGAACCGTTTTGCTGCTGCTCATGAAGACGGAAAAGCGCGGAAGGCGCGCAGCAGAAACCGGGCACCGCGACGGCGGCCTGCAGCGGTTCCCTGCCGCGCAGAAACGGCGTACCGCGCCGGAAAGTGAGCATTCCGTCCTTACCGGCCGAGATGATCCCGACAGGCGAGAACGCGTCGACCGCGCCGCCTTCCGACGGAGGAAGCCCCGTCAGAACCGGTTTGACGATGCCGGCCCGGCTGAGCTGATCCAGCATATGCCGGACGGCCGCATCCCACCGGGGAAGAAAGGTGACGGAGGGCGCGGCGGTGAAGATCAGCTTTTCACCCTGCCAGAGTGAAGTGCAGGGTGTGCCGCCTTCCGTCATATAGCGGATATTTCCGTAAGCGGAAAGCAGTTCAAGCATGGACGGATCGGGGACTTCATTCAGGATCAGACCGAAGGAAAGACGCTTTTTCAGCATGGCGCCGGCAAAAGCGCTTTCGAGTGTATCAAGCGTTTCGGACGCGCTGTCCGCACGCAGGATCATCAGGATCCTGTCCGTCAGCATACGCGGCGCCTCCTTTCTTCGGACAATGTACCGTCACTGAGGTCAGCGCTTGCGCAGCGCGCGGGCCAGAAGACTCAGACCGTAGAACGCCGCCG
This sequence comes from Clostridia bacterium, assembly GCA_030536295.1. Lineage (GTDB taxonomy): Bacteria > Bacillota > Clostridia > Christensenellales > Aristaeellaceae > Aristaeella. Next base: position 13,817 of record JAUNQH010000030.1, read on the forward strand.
CGAACAGCACGATGGCGGCACCCGCGCTTGTGTCCCACGCGTAGGCGCACAGCAGACCTGCAATGCCGCTTGTGAGGGAGAGCAGAACACTGAACAGCGCGTGCTGCCGGCTGCTTGAAGCGAGATTGCGGCCGGCGGCGGCAGGCAGGATCAGCAGGGCATTGATCAGCATGACTCCGACCCAGCGGATCGCGAGCATGACAGCGACCGCGACCAGGACAACGAAGACCGCTTCGATCAGCCGCGTGCGGATCCCGCGCGACGCGGCGAGCGAATTGCTGATCCCCGTAAGCAGAAGCCGGTTATAGATGACGCACCAGAGGGAAACGCCGCCGGCGAGCGCGATCAGCAGCCATAACAGATCGGAAGGGGTCACGGCAAGCACATCACCGATCAGCAGGGAAGAGTATCTGGCGAATTTGCCGCCCTTTGCCAGGATCAGCAGTCCGGCGGCGATCGACGTGGAGGAAAAAACACTGATAACGGTATCCGCGGATGAAGAACCGGTTTGCCTGATCCGGACGATCAGAAGCGCCCAGACGATACCGAAGATCAGCATGCTGACAAGATCGCTGCCGACACCGAGGATCATGCCCAGACCGATACCGGTCAGGGCGCTGTGACCGAGCGCGTCTGAAAAGAACGCCATCTGCTGGTTGACAGCCATCGTGCCGAGCAGCCCGAGCAGGGGAGTGAGCAGGAGAATGGCCAGAAAGGCGTTTTTCATGAAGGTGAACTGGAAAGCCTCGATCGGCAGAAGCGCATCGAGGATCGCGTATATCGTCTGCATCAATCCGTCACCTCCCCGTCACCGCGCCCGAAAACAGTATTGAATTCGTCGGAAGTGAACACATATTCGGCGCTTCCCTGACACAGAACGGTCTTATCCAGCAGGACCACATGATCCGCGTATTCGCGTACAAGACGGAGATCATGGCTGACCAGCAGGATCGCCATGTGATGGGATTCTTTCAGCCGGAGCACGGTATCAAGGAACAGTTCAAGACCGTTCTGATCAACACCGCTGACCGGTTCATCCAGCACGAGCAGATCCGGTGCCGGATGAATGGCGAGCGCGAGCAGCACGCGCTGAAGCTCGCCGCCGGAACAAAGACCGAGCTGACGACCGGCCAGATCTTCGGCATCCACGGCCTGCAGCACTTCCGCCACGCGGGCACGTGTTTTTTTGCTGATCCCGCTCCATACGGGCCGGCGCGAGAACGCGGCGGCGATGAAATCAGACACGGTGACCGGCATTTCTTTATCGAACTGCAGGTTCTGCGGCACGTAACCGATCCGCACATGCGGGATGTCACGGCCCTGACCGTCCAGATGACGGACGGAGCCGCCGTGCGGAAGCTCACCCAGCAGCGCACGGATCAGCGTCGTTTTGCCGGCGCCGTTCTGCCCGATGAGCACGGTCAGCTGACCGCAGTGGATATGCATGTTGATGTCATGCAGCAAAACCTGACCGCCCCGGCGGACGGACAGGCCCTCCAGACCGATATGACAAAGTGAACAATGATGCTCAGCCAAGGGCGGGGCCTCCTTTTTCGATATACCAGACGGCGGCGTCATGCGGCTGCGGGATGACTGAACCGGATGCATCGCCGGAAACGCAGTTCACGCGCGGAAACACCGGAGGAACGGCTCTTTACGGAACGGCCGCGCCGGACAGGTCCGGCTGTTCCGGCCCATCGGCGGTGTCCGCGCGGTCAAACGTGTTTCCTGCCTTCCGGGTCAGAGCTCTTCGCCGTTTTCAATAGCGGTGAGCATATCGACCCGGCGCTGGTGCCTTCCGCCTTCAAATTCAGCGGTGAGCCAGTGGAACGCGATCATCTTTGCCAGATCGATACCGACCACGCGGGCACCCATAGTGAGAATATTGCTGTTGTTATGGCGCTTGCTCAGCTCGGCGCTGTACACGTCGCTGCAGGTGCAGACGCGAACGCCCTTTACCTTGGACGCGGCGATGCCGATGCCGATACCTGTTCCGCAGATCAGGATGCCGCGGTCACATTCGCCGTCGGCCACCGCTTTCGCGGCACGGTAGCCGTAAACGGGGTAATCACAGGAAACGGATTCATTGGTTCCGAAATCCTTCCATTCCAGCCCCATTCCGTCAAGCATCTTCTTCATTTCTTCCTTCAGCTGCAGACCGGTATGGTCACACGCGAGAGCGATCATCCGAAACACCTCCGTGAATTGATAATTTCCTATCATATATTATATATCCTGAAAAACGGAAAAGCAATGGAAAAGGGGACGGACGGACCGCAGAATCCGATGTGGACAAATGGGGACCGAATCGCTATAATGTATTCTGTATATGTATGTACGTCTGTATTTTGTGTACGGATTTTTCGAAAGGTCAGCCGGAGGGTGAAAATGGCCAAGATCATTGCGATTGCAAATCAGAAAGGCGGCGTGGGGAAAACCACAACCGCCGTGAATCTTTCCGCTACCGTTGCGGACACAGGGAAAAAGGTGCTGATCACAGATCTGGATCCGCAGGGAAACACGACCAGCGGATTCGGGCTGAAAGTCGGGGAGAAGAACAGTATATATGATGTTCTGATGGGTCGTACGCCGATCCGGAAATGCATGCAGCAGACCGAGGTGAAAACACTGCATCTGCTCGGAACGGATATCCGTCTTGCCGGGGCGGAGGTTGAACTTGTAAGCGTACAGGAACGTGAGTTCTTCCTGAAAAAGGTGCTCGCGCCGATACGCAACGAATATGACTACATCTTCATCGACTGTCCGCCGTCACTGAGTCTGCTGACGCTCAACGCGCTGGCGGCGGCGGATACGGTGCTGATCCCGATCCAGTGCGAATATTACGCGCTGGAAGGCGTGACCAGCCTGCGGAACACGATCCGCAGAGTGCAGCGGGGCATCAACCCCCGGCTGGGTATTGAAGGTATCCTGCTGACGATGCTGGACGGACGCACAAACCTCGGCCTGCAGGTCGTGGCTGAAGTGAAAAAAGCATTCGGCAGGGAAGTTTTCGCGACGATGATCCCGCGGAACGTACGGCTCGGGGAAGCGCCCAGTTACGGCAAACCCATTCATCTTTACGACCCCCGTTCCGCCGGCGCGGCGGCTTACCGCGCGCTGGCTCAGGAACTGCTTGAAAGGAACAGGAGATAAACATGGTGAAAAAGTTGCACGGTCTGGGCAGAGGTCTGGATTCACTGCTGCCGGAAACGGAAGAATCGTGGGGTACCGCGGTCCGCGAGATCCCGGTGGATGAGATCGATCCGAACCCGGATCAGCCAAGACGCACTTTTGATGAGGAGGGAATCAGCCAGCTCGCGCAGTCCATCCGTGATCAGGGCATTCTGCAGCCGCTGCTTGTGGTTCCGTCCGATAACGGCCGTTACAGGATCATCGCTGGTGAAAGGCGTTACCGGGCCAGCCGCGCCGCGGGGCTTGATACGGTGCCGTGCATCGTGCGTGATCTGGATGTGATCAAACAGATGGAGATCGCGCTGATCGAAAACATGCAGCGTGAGGATCTCAATCCGCTTGAAGCCGCGCAGGGCGTGAAAGCGCTGATGCAGCAGTGCGGCTATACGCAGGAGAAGGTGTCCGCGAGACTGGGAAAGAGCCGTCCCGCCGTGGCAAATCTGCTGCGTCTGCTGACGCTTCCGCCGGAAGTGACGGACCTGCTGCGCCAGGGACTGCTGTCTTCGGGACACGCGAGAGTGCTCGCCGGTCTGGAAAGCGACGAGCGAAAGATCACCCTTGCCAGAAAGACCGTAGCCGACGGGCTGAGCGTACGCGCGCTTGAACAGCTTGCCGCCGAGCAAAGGAAGGTCAAACCGGCTGTAAAAGGCCGCAGGGAGCTTCCCGCAGAATTGAAGGAACTGGAAGAGCGCCTGCTGGAAAAAACCGGGATGAGGTCAACGCTGACCGGTTCGGTCAACAAAGGAAAGATCGTACTGCAGTACGGAACGCGGGATGAGCTGGAACGGCTGTATGAACTGCTGGAACGGCTGAACTGAATCCGGATGCGGATATGCGTGCCGGACTGCCGGCACAGCGCGAAACACGGAGTGAGTGATGATGAACAGGCAGAAACTGCCGGAAGAGCCTTACTGGGACGGACCGCTGAGCCATCCTTTTTACAGTCATGTCGTCAAACGCGCGCTGGATCTGATCCTCGCGCTGATCCTTCTGATACCGGCATCGGTCGTGATGATCCCGCTGGCGATATGGGTGAAGCTGGATTCCGAAGGACCGGTGCTGTATAAAGCCGTACGCGGCGGATACCATAATCAGCCTTTTATGATCTGGAAATTCCGCAGTATGGTGGTGGATGCCGACAAAAGCGGCGGATGCACGGCCAAGAATGATGACCGCGTGACGCGGGCCGGCCGCGTGATGCGCCGGCTGAAGCTGGATGAACTGCCGCAGCTGTTCAATATCATAAGGGGCGAGATGAGCTTTGTCGGTCCGCGGCCGGAACTGCTGCTGTATACGGAACGGTATACGGCGGAACAGGAATGCATCATGTGGGTACGCCCCGGCATAACGGACCGGAGCAGTATCGTATATATCGCGCAGGATGAGATCGTGGGCGAAGAGGATCCCGTGGCGAACTTTGAACGCCTGATCCTGCCCGAGAAAAACCGCCTGCGGGTGGAGTACGCGAAAACGCAGTCATTCGGGCTGGACTGCAGGCTCCTGCTTGAGACCGTCGCCGGCGTGTTCGGCAAGGCGGAGGATATGGCGCGCGAGAAGAAAGAAAGAGGATGACCCTTCAGATGGATTATGAAGCACTGACCCACGCCGGATTCAGCGGCGCGCCGGATGTATCGGATCCGAAGGTCCTGGCATGGCTGATCAGGAGACACGGACTGGAAATGTCCCATCTGAGCCGCGGGAGCCACATCGGAAGCGTATTCAGCGTGGCTGAGATCATCGCGGTCCTGTACACCGGCGAACTGAATGTGGATCCGCGTGATCCGAAAATGCCCGGCCGTGACCGGCTGATCCTGAGCAAGGGTCATGCCGGCAGCGCTGTTTACGCCGCGCTGGCGGAACGCGGTTTCTTTCCGGTGGAACAGCTGAAGACACACTACGCGGACGGTTCCATCCTGAGCGGGCATGTGAGCCATAAGGGCGTGCCGGGGGTGGAAGTTTCCACGGGCTCGCTGGGTCACGGGCTGCCGGTGGCGGCGGGCATGGCGCTCGGCGCGAAGATGGACGGCGCCGCGTGGCGCGTTTATACCGTGATGGGTGACGGTGAGTGCGATGAGGGCTCCGTATGGGAAGCCGCGCTTCAGGCAAATCAGTTCGGACTGGACAACCTGATCGTGACGATCGACTACAACCATATGCAGAGCCTGTTTACGGTGGCCGAAACGCTCGCGCTTGAACCCTTTGAGGACAAATGGCGCGCTTTCGGCTGGAATGTGATCCGCACGGACGGGCACGATACGGACGCGCTCCGCGCGGCGTACGCGCAGGCGCGCGCCAATCGCGGCACCGGACATCCGACCGTCATTCTCGCGGATACCGTGAAGGGAAAGGGCGTTTCATTCATGGAAAACGATATCCTGTGGCATTACCGCACGCCGCAGGGGGAGGAATATGAAGCGGCACTGAAGGAACTGGAGGCGCAGAGACCATGAGAGACGCGTTTGTCAGAGCGCTTCTGCGTGAGTTCGCCGTGAATGACAGGGTCGTGATCATTACGGGCGATCTGGGCTTCGGCGTGCTGAAGCCCTTCTGGGAACAGTATCCGGACCGCATCATCAATGCCGGCATTGCCGAGCAGGGAATGGTCGGCATGGCTGCCGGTCTTGCCGCGACGGGCCGCACCGTGTTTGTGTATTCCATCGGGAATTTTCCGACGATCCGTCCGCTGGAACAGATACGGAATGACTGCGCCTACCACGGCGCGGATGTGAAGATCGTATGCGTCGGGGGCGGATTTGTGTACGGAAGCCTCGGCATGAGTCATCACGCGACGGAGGATATCTCCATACTGCGCGCGCTGCCGGGCGTGACATGCTTCGCGCCGGGCGATCCCGCCGAAACGGAAGCCGCCGTGCCGGAACTGATGAAGATAAAGGGAACATGCTATCTGAGGCTGGGGCGCGGCAATGAAAGGACCGTGCATACGGATGACATCGCGGGCGGGAACATCATGAAAGCGATGACGCTGCGCGCGGGCACGGATACCGCGCTGCTGAGCACGGGCGGCATTCTGACCGAAACATATGACGCGGCGGATATGCTTGCCGCGCGCGGGATCAGCGCGGAAGTGGTCTCCTTTCCCTGCTTCAAGCCGATCGACCGCGACAAACTGCTTGAACTGAGCCGCCGGTTCGATCTGATCGTGACCGCGGAGGAAGGCAATGTGACAGGCGGTTTCGGCAGCGCGGTCTGCGAAGTGCTGGCTGAAAACGGAACCGGCTGCAGGGTCCGCAGGATCGGGCTGGATGACCGGTATGCATCCGTTGTCGGAAACCAGAAATATCTGCGCGGCGTATACGGGATGGACGCGGAAGCGATCTGCGACCGGACAGCCGCGTGGCTGAAAGGATGAGTGAGAGGCGATGGAACTGACGCTGGAGCAGATCCATGAGGAACTGATGGACCAGCTGCGGGATATCACGGCTGTATGCGAGCGGCACGGGATCTCGTACAACCTGATGTGCGGAACGCTGCTGGGCAGCGTGCGCCACAAGGGATTCATCCCGTGGGATGACGATGTGGACCTGCTGATGACACGGCCTGAATTCACCCGTTTCCGCGAGGTCTATCCGAAAGAATGCGACAGCCGGTTTGAGCTGACCTATCTGGACACCTGGACACCGCGTGTGATGAACAGGGATCCGGAGAAGGCAGCCGCGTTTACGGACTTTTTCATTCTGGATCCGCTTCCGCCGGAGGGGATCCGAAGGAAGGCGCATCTGCTGCATCTGCATCTGCTGCAGGGCATGATGAAGAAGAATACGGATTACAGCCGTTTCGGCCTGAAAAACCGCATCCTGCTGCGGGCAACGAAGCTGATCGGCATGCCTTTCAGCTACGCGTGGAAGGCAAAACGCTATGAAAAGGTGTCCACAGCCGTAAAGGAAGGTAATGACCTGCACATGTCCAACGGCGCGTTCGAGCTGATGACGCATGTGTGGCATCCGGATCAGTTCGCGGAAAAGATGAAGGCGCCTTTTGAAGATCTTGAGTGCCTTATTCCGGTCCGCTATGATGAAGTGCTGACGATCCTTTTCGGCTCCGATTACATGACTCCGCCGCCTGAAAACGAACGGGTCGCGAAGCATCTGGATGTGTAAGATAAGATGGAGATGTATTTTTGCCCGCTGTTTTCGGGCTCAAGCGGAAACGCGCTGTTTGTCCAGTGCGGGGCAACACGGCTGCTGATCGATGCCGGCAGGACCGGCCGCGAGATCGGTGACGCGATGCGGCAGATCGGCGCGCCTCCGGAAACGCTCAGCGGAATACTGATCACGCATGAACACAGCGACCATATCAAGGCCGCGGGTATACTGGCGCGCAGATACGGGATCCCGGTCTACGCGACATCCGGCACATGGCGTGCGATGGAAGGCAAGATCGGTACCGTGAGAGATGATCTGCGCAGGGAGATCGACGCGGACACGGAATTCGGCATCGGGTCGGCCGGGCTGGTTCCGTTCCGGATCCCGCACGACGCCGCGGAACCTGTCGGATACAGGATCTTCGGCGGTAAGAGAAGCGTATCCGTCGCAACGGATCTCGGACATTTTTCCGGGGATGTTTACCGGTATATAGCCGGCAGTGATCTGATCCTGCTGGAGAGCAATCATGATCCGGAAATGCTGAAGCATAATCCCAATTACAACGCGCAGCTGAAGCGGCGCATTCTCGGGGATCACGGGCACCTGAGCAATCAGGCGTGCGCCGAAGCGCTTTCCGCGCTGCTTGCGGGCGGTACGCGTCATGTGATCCTGGGTCATCTGAGCGGCGAAAACAACACTCCCGAACTGGCTATGTCCGTCAGCATGAACGCGATGGAAAAAGCGGGCATCAGAGTCGGGAAGGATATCGATATCGACATCGCGATGCGCGATAAAACGGGCAGCGTTTACCGGATCGCTGACTGACGGGGAGAGAAAGAATGATCATCCTGGCATTGCAGGGCGTACAGAAAGCCTTCGGAACGAATGAGGTCCTGAAGGATGTGTCGCTGACCCTGCAGGAGGGTGAGCGCATGGGGCTTGTCGGCGTCAACGGCAGCGGAAAATCAACGCTGATGAAGATCATCGCCGGCACGGAGACGGCGGACGGCGGGACCGTGACCATGCAGAAAGGCATGCGGATCGGTTATCTCGCGCAGACGGCCGTGCTGGATTCCGAACAGACCGTGCGCGAAGTATTGGAAGAAGTATTCGCGCCTGTTGTCGCGATCGAGGCGGAAATGCGCGCCGCGGAGAACGGGATGGCGGCCGCGGCCGATGATCCGGAGCTGCTTTCAAGACTGGGCAGCCGCTATGATCATCTGACAAGGGAGTTTGAACGGGGAAACGGTTACGGCTGGCGGTCCACCGTGCAGGGCGTGCTGAGCGGACTCGGTCTGCGCGGACATCAGGATATGAAAGCAAGCCTGCTTTCCGGAGGAGAACGTACGCGGCTGTGTCTGGGCAGAATGCTGCTGACGGAGCCGGATCTGCTGCTGCTGGATGAACCGACGAATCACCTGGACCTCGCGAGCATCGCCTGGCTTGAAAACTTCCTTGCGGGTTACCGCGGCGCGGTGCTGGTGATCAGCCATGACCGCTATTTTATGGATCATGTGTGCGGCAGGATGGCGGAGCTGCTGCTCGGGACCGTTGAATGCTACGATGGCAACTATACCGAGTACATGCGGAAAAGGACCGCCGTATATGAAGCGCGGATGAAAGCATGGGAGATGCAGCAGAAGGAGATCGCGCACCAGAAAGCCGTTATTGCCACATACCGCAGATTCAACCGTGAAAAATCGATCCGTCTCGCGGAGAGCCGCGAGAAAAGGCTGGAGAAGATGGAACTTCTGGACCGGCCCGAGGAGGAAGGGACGATCCGGTTCAGTTTCGGATGCAGACGCCGCACCGGCGACGATGTGCTGATCGCGGAGGGCCTGAGCAAAAGCTTCGGTGAACGCGTGCTCTTCTCGGATCTGAAGCTTCATGTGCGCGCCGGCGACCGCATCGCGCTGATCGGCGACAACGGAACGGGCAAATCCACCCTGTTCAGATGCCTGACAGGTGAAATGAAGCCGGACCGCGGAGTGATCCGGTGGGGTACGGGGTGCGATATCGGTTATTATGATCAGCACCAGGCAGGTCTGGATGAACGTAAAAGCGTGCTGGATGAAGTATGGGACAGGTTTCCGAGGATGGAACAGTATGAAGTTCGCGGCGCCCTCGGCATGTTCCTTTTCACGGGCGATGACGTGTTCATGCCCGTATCGACGCTCAGCGGCGGCGAAAAAGGGCGTGTCGCGCTGACCGAGCTGATGCTCAAAAAGGATAATATCCTGCTGCTGGATGAACCGACGAACCATCTGGACATGGACTCACGGGAAGTGCTGGAGGACGCGCTGAAGGAATTCCCCGGCACGATCATCTCCATCAGCCATGACCGTTATTTCATCAACCGCTTCGCGGAAAAGATATGGGCGCTCGGATCCGGCGGGATCGCGGAGTATCTCGGCAACTATGATGACTATTATGAAAAGATCCACCGCGAACAGGAACCGGACGGCGCGACGGCCGGCATGACGCGGACGGCGATCGAAAAGGAACGGAAGAAAACGCGCGAGGAAGAGAAACGGCGCAAGGACCACAGAGAAAGGCTGAAGAAGGCCGAGACGGATATCGCGGAAGCTGAAAAACGCCTTGCGGAGATCGAAAAAACCATGTCCATGCCGGAGGTCTTCACGGATCCCGCCAGAGCGGCCGAACTGTCCCGCGCGTATGAAACGGAAACGCGCAGGATCGACGCGCTCTATGAGGAACTGGAAGCCCTTGAAGCAGAGGACAGCTGACGGTCGGATCACATGGAAGACCCTCCCCGACGGGGAGGGTTTTCCGTTACAGACGGTGTGCACTCGTGACAACGTGTATTTAAAGTGCGACCAGAACACAGTAAAATCAAGATATACGTATTTCTTTCAGAAGGATATCATCCTTCAAAACAACGAAACAGGTCAAAAACCGGTCAGCAATGTGCACGCATGGAAGCGTGTTAAGATGCGCGCGGCGTAAAATCAATAAAAACGCGGGTTTGAAGAAAAAAGAGAGAAAAAAAAAGAAAATTATTTGAAAAAAACATCGTAAACCCCCTTGCGGAACAAAGGACATTTATGTATAATTGCAATGTTGTCTGTTCAGGGATGAAGTGGTAAGTTGCCGCTCGGCCAAGCGGGTAATTACCATGGACCAGCCCGGTAATCGGGCGACGGACTCGAAGCAGTCCCGAAGGTCTGCACCTGCAGTGGACCGGGATGGACGCGTACGAGAACGATTCAAGGAGGTAAAAAGCATGGCCAACCAGAAAATCCGTATCAAGCTGAAGAGCTACGAGCACAAACTCATCGATCAGGCTGCAGAGCGTATCGTTGAGACCGCAAAGCGCACAGGTGCCCGTGTCTCCGGCCCGATCCCGCTTCCCACTGAGAAGGAGATCGTGACGATCCTTCGCGCTGTTCACAAGTACAAGGACAGCCGCGAACAGTTCGAGCGCCGCACCCATAAGCGGCTGATCGACATCAACAACCCCAACCCCAAGACGGTGGACGCCATGATGAAGCTCGATCTTCCTGCTGGTGTCGAAATCGAAATGAAACTGTGAGGCAGGAGGGACGATTAGAATGAAGAAAGCGATCGTGGGCAAAAAGATCGGCATGACGCAGGTCTTCACCGAAGACGGCCGTCTCGTTCCGGTCACCGTGATTGAAGCGGGCCCCTGCACAGTAGTGCAAACAAAGACTGTTGAGTCTGACGGTTACGATGCCGTTCAGGTCGGCTTCGGCGATCTCACCGAGAACCGCGCGAAGAAGCTGCTCAACAAACCCGAACTCGGTCATTTCAAGAAGGCCGGCGTTGATGCGAAGCGCACCCTGCGTGAGTTCCGTTTCGATGACTGTGCACAGTACAAGGTCGGTGATGTCCTGACGGCGGAACAGTTCGCCCAGGGCGACAAGATCGACATCACCGGAACCAGCAAGGGCCACGGCTACACCGGCGCCATCCAGCGCTGGAATCAGCACACCGGTCCTATGGCACACGGCTCCAAGTATCATCGCGGCGTCGGTTCTCTGAGCGCAAACTCCGATCCTTCCCGCGTGTTCAAGAACAAGCACATGTCCGGACACTACGGTGTTGACAAAGTGACTGTTCAGAATCTGGAAGTCGTCCAGGTGGATGCGGAACGCAACCTGCTGCTGGTCAAGGGCGCTGTGCCCGGCCCCAACGAAGGTCTGCTGATCATCCGCGACACCATTAAGGCCTGATGTCGTGCAAGGAGGAAAAAAAGACTATGCCTAAGACTGCTCTTTATAATATGGAAGGCGCGGCCATCGGCGAAGTTGAACTGAGCGACGATATCTTCGCGGCTGAGATCAACGAAGCAGCAATGCACCTGGTCGTCCGTTCCTACCTGGCTGCACAGCGCCAGGGCACCCAGAGTGCTCTGACCCGCGGCGAAGTCCGCGGAGGCGGCCGTAAGATCTATCGCCAGAAGGGCACCGGCAACGCGCGCCACCATGGCAACCGTGCTCCGCAGTTCAAACACGGCGGCGTTGTGTTCGCTCCCAAGCCCCGTGATTATGTGATCAACGTTCCCAAGAAGGTTCGCCGTCTCGCTTTCAAGAGCGCGCTGACCTCCAAGCTGAATGCCGAAGAGCTGATCGTGGTCGACGCTCTCGCGCTGAAGGAAGCCAAGACCAAGCTGATGGCCGAAACGCTGAAGAAGCTGAACGCCACCCGCAAGGCGCTGGTGGTTCTGCCCGAGAAGGACGAAACCGTGATCCGCGCCGCTGCCAACCTGGCTGAAGCCAAGACCACGCTTGTCAACACGCTGAATGTTTATGACATTCTGAACGCCGGCAAGGTGATCCTGACCAAGGCTGCCAAGGAAGCCATCGAGGAGGTGTTCGCATAATGAAAGATCCTCATGATATCATCAAGCGCCCCGTCCTCACCGAAAAGGCTTACGAGGGCATCGAAGAGAAGCGCTATGTTTTCGAAGTGGACGTCCGTGCCAACAAGGCCGAGATCAAGGCCGCGGTTGAAGCGGTGTTCGCGGATGACGGCGTGAAGGTCGCGAAGGTCAACACGCTGCGCACCATCGGCAAGATGAAGCGTCAGGGACGCACCCAGGGCCGCACGCCCGAGACTAAGAAAGCCTATGTGACCTTGAAGAAGGACTCCAAGCCCATCAAGTTCTTCGAGGGCATGGCTCAGTAAAGCAGGGAGGACAGAAAAATGGCTATTCGTGTTTATAAGCCGACTTCGCCCGCCCGGCGCTTTATGTCGGTTCTGACTTACGAGGAAATCACCAAGAAGACCCCTGAGAAGAGCCTGTGTGAATATCTGAAGAAGAACGCCGGCCGCAACAAGCAGGGTAAGATCACCGTTCGTCATCAGGGCGGCGGAAACAAGATCAAGTACCGCGTGATCGACTTCAAGCGTGACAAGACGGACATCCCCGCCAAGGTCAACGCGATCGAATACGATCCGAACCGCAGCGCCTTCATCGCCCTGCTGTTCTACGCGGATGGCGAGAAGCGCTACATCCTCGCTCCTCTGGGCCTGAATGTCGGCGATACCGTCATTTCCTCCGAGAATGCCGATATCAAGCCCGGCAACGCGCTGCCGATCAGCAACATCCCGGTCGGTACGCTGATCCACAACCTGGAGATCAAAGCCGGCCGCGGCGGTCAGCTCGTTCGCAGCGCCGGTATGAGCGCTCAGCTGATGGCTAAGGAAAACGGCTACGCGCAGGTGAGACTGCCTTCCGGCGAAATGCGGAAGCTGCCCCTGAACGCGAAGGCGACCATCGGTACCGTGGGCAACAGCGATCATGAAAACGTGCGTCTGGGCAAGGCCGGCCGTGTCCGTCACATGGGCGTCCGTCCCACCGTCCGCGGCGTTGTTATGAACCCCTGTGATCACCCCCACGGCGGCGGCGAGGGCAAGAGCCCCGTCGGTATGCCCGCTCCTGTGACTCCCTGGGGCAAGCCCGCTCTGGGTTACAAGACCAGGAAGCACAAGAAGTATTCCAACAAGATGATCGTCAAGCGCGCTGGCAAGAAGTAAGCGCATCCTGACAGGAAGGAGGCACTCCACTAATGAGTCGTTCCATTAAAAAGGGCCCTTACATCGAGGGCGCGCTGATGAAGCGCATCAAGGAAATGAATGCTTCCGGCAAGAAGAGCGTTGTGAAGACCTGGAGCAGGTCCTCGACGATCTTCCCGGAATTCGTCGGACACACCATCGCCGTTCATGACGGACGCAAGCACGTGCCGGTCTATGTGACGGAAGATATGGTCGGTCACAAGCTGGGCGAGTTCGCCCCCACACGCACCTTCCGCGGCCATGCCGGCGACAAGGGCAGCGTTCGTAAGTAATCAGAGAGGAGTTGAAACGATATGGCTACCCGTTCCAAGGAAAAATCCGCGGCACGCAAGGCTAACGCCGACAAGCGTCCGCAGGCTCATGCCAAATACGTTCGCATCTCCTCACGCAAGGTGAAGATCGTGATCGATCTGATCCGTGGGAAGAATGTGGACGAAGCTGAAGCCATTCTGCAGTTCACGCCCAAGGCCGCTTCTCCCGTTGTGCTGAAGGTACTGAACAGTGCCATCGCCAACGCGGTGAACAATCAGGGCCTCAACCGTGAGAACCTCTACGTTGCCGAAGTGTACGCCAATCCGGGCCCCACGCTGAAGCGTTACGTAGCCCGCAGCCGCGGCAGCGCGTCCCCCATGCTCAAGCGCACCA
>JAUNQH010000031.1:0-117 GCA_030536295.1 Clostridia bacterium
CTTACACCGTCGGAACCGAAGATCCCGAAGATCCGACCGATCCTGACGATCCCGACAAGCCCGTGCTGTACACGGCGAAGATCGAAACTGTCAAGGAAGCGGCGCCCGGACTGTACA
>JAUNQH010000031.1:217-27519 GCA_030536295.1 Clostridia bacterium
GAGCGTGAAGTTCACCTACGTCGTAACGGCAGCGGACATCGCAAAGGGCGAGATCGAGAACACCGCGACCGCGAAGGGCAAGGATCCGAACGGCAAGCCGGTTGAAGACGATGATGATTACACCGTCGGAACCGAAGATCCCGAACATCCGACTGATCCTGAAGATCCCGACAAGCCTGTGCTGTACACGGCGAAGATCGAAACTGTCAAGGAAGCGGCGCCCGGACTGTACACGGTCGGTGACACCATCACCTACACCGTGACGGTTGAAAACATCGGCAACGTAGCAGTCAAGAATATCCAGGTAACGGATAACCGCGAAGGCGCGAAGCTGGCAGCGGGCGAGACCGGTGTGATCGATACCCTGGCCGCGGGCGAAAAGGCGAGCGTGAAGTTCACCTACGTCGTAACGGCAGCGGACATCGCAAAGGGCGAGATCATCAACACCGCGACCGCGAAGGGTGAAGATCCGAACGGCAAGCCGGTTGAAGACGATGACACTTACACCGTCGGAACCGAAGATCCCGAAGATCCGACCGATCCTGACGATCCCGACAAGCCCGTGCTGTACACGGCGAAGATCGAAACTGTCAAGGAAGCGGCGCCCGGACTGTACACGGTCGGTGACACCATCACCTACACCGTGACGGTTGAAAACATCGGCAACGTAGCAGTCAAGAATATCCAGGTAACGGATAACCGCGAAGGCGCGAAGCTGGCAGCGGGCGAGACCGGTGTGATCGATACCCTGGCCGCGGGCGAAAAGGCGAGCGTGAAGTTCACCTACGTCGTAACGGCAGCGGACATCGCAAAGGGCGAGATCATCAACACCGCGACCGCGAAGGGTGAAGATCCGAACGGCAAGCCGGTTGAAGACGATGACACTTACACCGTCGGAACCGAAGATCCCGAAGATCCGACCGATCCTGACGATCCCGATAAGCCCGTGCTGTACACGGCCGCGATCGAGATCGAAAAGATCGCCGACAAGATGACAGATGTAAAGGTCGGAGATGTTGTAACCTACACGGTAACCGTGAAGAACACCGGCAATGTGCCTGTGAAGATCACAGAGGTCAGCGATACGTTGGTTGAGATCGCTCCCGAAGACTTTGATCTGCAGGTGATCCTGCCCGGACAGACGGCAACGGCGAAGTACTCCTTCATCGCGGATCATGCTCATGTAAACCATGGCAGCATTGAGAACACCGTCAACGTGACGACCGAGGATCCGAACGGCGATGAAGTACCCGGTACGGATACCGTAACCGTGGAAACAGCGGATCCGGAGACTGTGGATGCGGAAGTCAGAAAGACCTGGGCCGACAACAATGATGAACAGAAGAAACGTCCCGGTCAGATCACGGTCCACCTGTTCAAGGACGGTGTCGAGATCGACAGCGCCGTGATCAAGGCAGCTGACGGCTGGAAGCACACCTTTGCCGGACTGCAGAAGTATCATGATGACGGTACTGAGATCGAGTACACTGTCACCGAAGACGCGGTGAGCGGCTACGTAACAAGGATCAACGGATTCAATGTGACGAATACCATCACAACGATACCGGTCCACAAAGTGGTTGTTCACTACTGGTACGAAGAGGTCGGCGGAGATAAGGCAGCGCCTGATTCCGTACACCACTACTTCGAAGGTGAAGGATACGATATCGTAAGTCCGTACATCCAGGGCTACACCCCGGACCTGACCCGTGTAACCGGCGTTGTGGGCAAGAGCGACATTGAAGTGGACGTTGTGTACACGCCTGTGCTCTACAGCCTGACGATCAGGTACATCGACAGAGAAACCGGAGCGGAAGTCGCAACGACCTATTACGAGAGCGGCCTGAAGGTTGGCGATCATTATGAAGTCGTATCGCCCAAGGTTGCCGGCAAGACCCCGAGCATCGGAACCGTGAAGGGCAGCATGCCCGCACATGATATGGTTGTAACTGTCTTCTACGGAACAGGCACCATCATCATTACGGATTACGAAACGCCTCTGGGAGCTCCCGGATGCGGAGCCGAAACCGGCGAATGCTTCGAGTAAACACTGAAACAGCAAGGACGCCGAAGATGAAAATCTTCGGCGTCTCTTGTTTTTAACCTGTTTTTTGCTTGCTTTTTGGGATGGTTTGCGTCATAATAACCACAGCGGTTAGAAAATAGCCCACAGGGACAAAAATGTCCCGCTAATAAAAGGAGGTTCTCATTATGGATCGTGTTTATAATTTTTCTCCGGGACCCTCAATGCTTGCGCTGCCTGTGCTTGAAAAAGCCCAGAAGGATCTTGTCGCCTATGGTTCCACCGGTATGTCCGTTATGGAAATGAGCCATCGCAGCAAGATGTATACCGATATATACGATAAGACTGTTGCCGATGTCCGCGAACTGATGAATATCCCCGAAGACTATGAAGTCATTTTCCTTCAGGGCGGCGCGACCCAGCAGTTCTCCGCGGTTCCGCTGAATCTGATGGTAAACGGCAAAGCCGATTACATCGACTCCGGCAACTTCGCGCATCTGGCAGCGGAAGAAGCCAAGCGCTACGGTGAAGTGAATGTTGTTGCTTCCAGCCGTGATGATGTATACACCTATGTTCCGGATCTGACTGATATCAAGTTTGATGATGACGCTGACTATGTTCACATCACCACCAACAATACCATTTACGGTACCCGTTATGTGGATCTGCCCGTGACCAAGGCGCCTCTTGTTGCCGATACCAGCAGCATGATCCTGAGCGAGGAACTGGATGTTACCAAGTTCGGTGTCATCTATGCCGGCGCCCAGAAAAATATCGGCCCCAGCGGACTGTGCCTGCTGATCGTGCGCAAGGATCTGCTCGGCCGCGCCAAGGATATCTGCCCGAAACTGCTTAACTGGGAAGTGCAGGCCAAGGCAGGCAGCATGTATAATACGCCCAATACCTGGGGTATCTATCTGGCCGGATTGACCTTTGAGTGGCTGAAGAGCATCGGCGGTGTGAAGGCGATCGAAAAGGTCAACATCGAGAAGGCTGCCATGCTGTATGATTTCCTGGATAACAGCAAGCTGTTCAAAGCGACCGCTCAGCCCAAGTACCGCAGCCGCATGAACGTGACCTTCGTGACCGGTGATGCCGATAAGGACGCCGCTTTCGTGAAGGCAGCCGCGGCCGAGGGCCTTGTGAACCTGAAAGGTCATCGCTCCGTGGGCGGCATGCGTGCCAGCATCTACAACGCGATGCCTGTTGAAGGCGTACAGAAGCTGATCGCCTTCATGAAGAAATTCGAGACTGAAAACGCGTAATGACCCCATCAGCAGGTTTCCAACAGAGAAACCGGGACATGGAGGAGAAAAGAATGTATAAGATCAAAACTTTGAACGCGATCAGCGATATCATCTACAGCCAGCTGAGCGCGGATACCTATACCGTGAGCAAGGATGAACCCGTTCCGGACGGAATTCTGGTGCGCAGCGCCGCGATGCATGACATGGAGTTCAACAGCAACCTGCAGGCGATCGCGCGTGCCGGTGCCGGCGTGAACAATATCCCGCTGGACAAGTGCTCCAAAGAAGGCATTGTGGTTTTCAATACTCCCGGTGCCAATGCCAACGCTGTTGCCGAACTGGTCACCGCGGGTCTGCTGATGAGCGGCCGCAATATTGCCGGCGGCATTGAGTGGGCCATGACGCTGAAGGGACAGGGCGCCGAGGTTGCCAAGCTTGTCGAAAAAGGCAAGGGACAGTTTGTCGGGCATGAACTGCGCGGCAAGACACTGGGCGTTATCGGCCTGGGTGCCATCGGCGCGATCGTCGCCAATATCGCCGGCCGCGGTCTCGGCATGAATGTTATCGGTTATGACCCCTACATCTCCGTTGAAAGCGCATGGAGCCTGAGCTCCACTGTTCATCGCGCGGCGAATATGGATGAAGTGTTTGCCAAGGCAGATTATATCACTTTCCATATTCCGCTGAATGACAAGACGAAGGGCACCATCAATGAGGACAAGATCGCCCGCATGAAGCCGGGTGTCGGCATCCTGAATTTCAGCCGCGGTGAGCTGGCTGATAACGCCGCGCTGAAGGACGCGCTTGCTTCCGGCCGTGTGGCCAGCTATGTGACGGACTTCCCGAATGACGAACTGCTGGGTGTTGAGCATGTTGTGTGTATTCCTCACCTGGGCGCCTCCACTCCTGAAAGCGAAGATAACTGCGCCAGCATGGCTGCCGCTGAGATCCGCGATTATCTGGAGACCGGCTGCATCCACAACAGTGTGAACTATCCCGAACTGCAGCTCGATCCGACCGATTCCGCGCGCGTTCTTGTGCTGCATGAGAACATACCGAACATGGTAAGCTCCATTGCTGCCGCGGCTGCCAAGGAAGGCATCAATATTGATACCATGATCAACAAGAGCCGCAAGGAAATGGCTGTGACCGTGATGGAAATGGAAGAACTGCCGAGCAAGGAAGCGCTTGATCTGCTGGCTGCCATTCCGGGCATCATCAGGATCAGAACATTCGCGAATAACTGAACATACGCGGCAGCTTCCCGGTGACGGGAAGCTGCTTTTTCATGTCTGATCATATCAGTATGCTGATTATGTTCCGGACGGTATGATCCGCAGCCGACAGCATTTTTCCGCGATATCGCATTTTTATGAAAAAAAGAGCGAAGCCGTATGCAGGCTTCGCTCCTGTGTTTATGACAGCAATTACATGATCACGGTGATATCATTAACATCATTCAGCTCATTTTCGGCGATCAGACCGGCGGCACGCTCGACACCGTTCAGAATATATCCGGTGGGATTGCCTTCGTGATGCGCGCTGTTGTCAACTGTGATATTCAGCGTTTTTCCGCGGAACTGTTTGGTCATTGTGAATCCATCCCATTCGGCGGGGATCGCCGGTGCGATCACGATGCCTTTGGGAGTGGGACGGAGACCGAGGATACCTTCCACACAGCCGACCATCACGGTGCTGGCGGTACCGGTCAGCCAGTGGACATGGCTGCGACCGGCGAAAGGACTCTCGTGACCTTCAATAAACTGACCGTGCACATAGGGCTCGATCACGCGGCGATCAGCATCCTCGTTGAAAGAGGCGGGGCTGCTTTCGGCAAAGTATTGGAAAGCGCGGCTGCCATGACCGAGCAGTGCTTCAGCCAGGATCGCCCAGCCCTGGATCTGGCAGAAGATACCGCCGTTCTCCTTGGTGCCGGGGTTGAAGAGGATCATTCTGGCACCGTCAAACGCTTCATTGCGGTAGCTGGGATTCATGACCTCCAGCCCATAGGGAGTGTTCAGCTTTTCAAACGCGGTCTGCATGATCTTATCGGCCTGCTCCGGCGTGGCGCCGCGGCTGATGACGGCCCAGCTCTGCGGATTCAGCCACATGCTGGCTTCTTTGTCCTTCTTGCTGCCGATGATCTGCCCGTCCTCGGTGTATCCGCGGATGAAGCGGTCATCCTCGAAGCAGTATTTGTTGATGATGCCCAGCAGGTTCTCCGCGGTCTCCTTCAGGTACGCGGCATAGTCCGGTTCGTCCTCGCAGAATTCCTGCATGATGCGGAGCGCGTAATACAGCTGGAAGGCGACAAAGGTGCTTTCACCCGTGGCGCCGAGACGCAGACAGTCATTCCAGTCCGCATGGAGACCGGCAGGCATGCCGTGAGTGCCAAGATGATTCATGCTGAAGTCGATCGCACGCTTCAGATGCTCACGCACGGTCCCGCTGTCTTTATCGGCAAAGGGAATCTCCTCGTCAAGGTAGGCGATATTGCCGGTTTCGGCAATATATTTATACACAGTGGGGAAGAGCCACAGCGCGTCATCCGCGCGGTAGTGCGGATGGCCTGTTTCACGGACATAGGATTCCTGCTCAGGGGTATCCTCATGTCCCGGATTATGTGAATACTTGACCAGCGGCAGACCGGCACCATGATGCACCTGCGCGCTGAGCATGAATGTGAGCTGTTTGCGGGCCAGTTCGGGATCCAGATGGATGATGCCCTGAATGTCCTGAACCGTATCACGATAGCCGTAGCCGTTGCGCTCACCGCAGTAGATCAGGCTGGCGGCGCGGCTCCAGACAAAGGTCGTGAAACACTGGAAAGCGTTCCATGTGTTTACCATAGCGTTGAAGCGGTCATCCGGGGTATTGATCTTCAGATTTTCAAGTTCTCCGTGCCAGTAGGTGATCAGTTCACTGAGCTCGGCATCGACCGTGGAATCAACATCCTGATAACGGTCCAGCAGGGCGCGGGCCTGATTTTCGGTCTTCTGGCCGAGCAGGAAAGCAGCGGAACTTGTTTCACCGGCCGCGAGCGCCAGGGAAACATGCAGAGCACCGCAGGGATTTCCGTTATAGTTGAGGGAATTGTCACAGGTCCCGTTCACCACAGCCTGCGGCGCGTCAAAACGGTCGCGGCCGAGGAACTGTTCACGGCGGCCGGTATAGCTGACGACCGGCGCGCCGGCAATGCCGAAGAAGCGCTCGCTTCCGTTGGAACCGTCCGGATTGCGGTGACAGTTCTCATTGATGCGCTGCAGAATGTGATCCTGCATAAAATCAGTGCGGGTAATGAACTGCGTATACTGCATGTTAACCAGATCCTGCGTGTAGAAGCTTTCGCATGTCAGCTCGCAGTAGCCGAAAACACTGATGCGGCGGGGCCGGTCAGTCATATTTTCAACTTTGATGCGCCATACCTCATGCGTCGCGTTCATGGGGACATAGTACAGCGCTTTGGTGCGGATGCCGTTGTATTCACTGGTAAATTCGGTATAGCTTGTTCCGTGGCGGCATTCTGTTTTGTACTGATCCAGCGGTTTTTTGACGGGTTTCCAGGTCGCTGTCCAGAAATCACCGGTCTCCTCATCACGCAGATAGATATAGCGGCCGGGCTCGTCAAACTGATTGAAAACATAACGGATGATGCGGCCCGCGGCACCGCTCTGCACGAAGCTGTAGCCGCCGGCATTGACTGTCACGATCGCTCCGTAAGCGGGTGAACCGAGGTAGTTTGCCCACGGGGCGGGCGTGTCGGGATTGGTGATAACATATTCACGGGCTTTCTCGTCAAAATAGCCGTATTGCATGTGGTAGCCTCCTCAGGCAGGATATGCCTTCATGAATTCTTACATTCATGATAGCATAACATGAAGGCATCCGCAAGATGTAAACGTTTGCACAACGTAAAAAAGTAATCGTTTACGCGTTGCTTTTCAACGGTTTTAATGATAGCATGGATGAGAAAACGATCAATGGCCGAACGGGAGGGATACCGGTGGAGATAATCGCCAGAATTCGAAGTGATTTCAGCGGAAAATTCGGCATTCCGCGGCAGAGCGGACTGGTTGAAGCACTCGGTGCCGAGATCGTTTTTGAACCGGAATACCGCGTTGAGGAGGCTCTGCGCGGCCTGGAAGAGTATTCGCATATCTGGGTGATATGGGGATTTCATGAAAATGCAGGAAAAGAATGGTCGCCTACGGTGCGCCCGCCGCGGCTCGGCGGCAATACACGGATCGGCGTTTTCGCAACGCGTTCGCCGTACAGACCAAACCCGATCGGGCTGAGCTGCGTAAGGCTGCTGGAGATCCGTCACGGAGCGGAAGGACCGGTGCTTTGCATTGCCGGCGGCGATATGATGGACGGGACGCCGGTATATGACATCAAGCCGTATCTGCCTTATGTGGATATCCGGCCGGACGCGACCGGCGGATTTACCGACCGGACCGTGAAAAGAACGGTTGCGGTTGAAATACCGGCGATACTGAGGGAACGGATGCCTGCTGAAAAGATCGACGCGCTGGAAGGAATACTGCGCGAGGACCCGCGGCCGGCGTACCAGGACGATCCGGACCGCGAATATGCTTTTGAATTCGGCGGGAAACGTATCCGGTTCCATGTGGAAAACAGCGTGTTGAAAGTAACGGAAATTTATTGATAAAGAACAGCATGATATGATAGAATAACAAAAACGGAAAGGAGAGACGATCATGCGGCGTACGATGTCATGGAAGGGTATTGCCATTGTTTGCGGCATGATCATGGCTGCTTTCCTGATCATTCATGCAATTCTGCAAAACAGCCTGAATCAGAAAACGGATGCCTACAATGCCAGACAGGCGACTCTGATCGACCTTCAGAGCGTGAATAAGGATCTGACAGCTGAGATGGAGACCGTGGGCACGAACGCGTATGTTGAGAACAGCGCGCGTGTGATATATTCCTATGTACAGAAAGGCGAACTGCGTTTTGAGTTTACAAACCCCGATGCGCTCGGCGCGTATACGCCGGCGGAATTGCAGATCCTGATGGATGAAATGGCAGACTGAGGTCCCTGATACGGGACCTTTTTGTTTACTGTGGAGGTTTTTTTGATGAGAACGGCAGTTATTGGTATCGGATCAAACTCGGTCAGGATGCTGATCGCCGATGTGAACGACGGCAAAATGGACCGGATCCTGCGGGACCGCGAAGGTACCCGCCTGTTCGCGGGGCTTGATGACCGCGGATTCCTGAGCATTGAAAGCATGCGGAAAACAGCGGATGCCGTGGCAAGAATGGTCCGCGGCGCTGTTGAAGAAGGCGCTGAAACAGTGGATATATTTGCCACAAGCGCGAGCCGGGATGCCGCCAACGGCAGGGAATTTATCGCGATGATCGAAGATATGACGGGTCTCAGGCTGCAGATCATCAGCGGTGAGGAAGAGGCGTCGCTGTCCTTTATGGGCGCGACGGGAGAAGGTCTGTGCGGTGTGATCGACATCGGCGGAGGATCGACGGAACTGGTGGTCGGTGAAGGCGCGGATATCCGGACCGCGATGAGCTGTCAGATGGGCGCTGTGAGGCTGTTCAATCTTCTTCAGATCAACGGTCCGGAAGATGTGCCGGTGGTGATGGCTGCGGCGACTGAAATACTGAAGGAAGAATCGGCGCGGCATCCGGATATGCCTGTGCCCGGCAAATGGTACGGCACAGGCGGAACTTTCACAACGCTGGCCGCGATGATCAAATGTATCCGATGGACAGACCGGACATATATGCATGGTACGGGTATCACCCGTGAGGATGTGCGCAAATATACGGAACTGCTGTCCGATATGCCGCTGAAGGAGCGGCTGAAACTGCCCGGGTTGCAGCCCGGCAGGGCGGATATCGTGGTGCATGGGATGTGTATTCTGCTGGCGGTCATGGAGCATCTTGATATTGAAAGCATCACGGTGAGCGAATACGGGAATCTGGACGGTTATATCAAGAAAAAATGGCTGTAAAAAACACGCGCGGCGATCGATCGCCGCGCGTGTTTCCAATCATTCAGTATTGACGTTCTTTTCCCATGAAAACAAAGGCAAGTGTTCCGGGACCGCAGTGTGCACCGATGACAGGACCGACATTCTCAATGCGGATCTCCATCTCCGGCAGTTTGTCGGAAAGCATCTTTTTGAGCCGTTCCGCATCTTCCGGAACACCGGCGTGCAGGACCATTCCGAAGGATTCGGCAGGATCTCCCATGTTTTCCAGCGTTTTTTCGACAATGTAGCTCATGGCTTTGCGGCGGCCGCGGACTTTATCAATGCTTTCAAGCTTGCCTTCCCTGGTTTCGGTGATGATCGGCTTGAGATCAAGCAGCGAACCGACCGCGGCGGCCGCCGATGAGATCCGCCCGCCGCGTTTGAGGTAGACCAGATCATCCACGGTAAAGAAGGCCTGGGCGCGGAGCTTGTTGGCTTCCAGCCATGAGGCAACTTCCTCGATGGATTTGCCATTGCGGTACATCTCATGCGCCTTCAGCACCAGCAGCGTCATCGGGCCGGAGATGCTCAGCGTGTCGACCACGATAAACTTGCGTCCGGGGTACTTCGCAAGCAATTCCTCACGGACATTGTATACCGCGCGAAGCGTGCAGCTGAGCTGGCTTGAGAAAGCAACGAAAAGGAGATCCTTTCCCTGCTCCATGATGGGCTCAAAGTATTCCATATAGGTCGGTTCATTGAGCGCTGAGGTAACAGGCACCGCGCCGGCGCGCATGCTGTCAAAGTAGCTCTTGTGATCGATCGTCTGCCCGAGGTCATCAAAATACTCCTTGCCGTTCAGCGCGTACGGCATGTAGACAACGGGAATGTCATACTGCTTTTTCAGCGCGTACGGCAGATCGCTGTCACTGTCTGTCATAAAGACATAATCCATAAATCGGCCTCCCTCGAATAAATGATAAAAAAGGGATCGTTCCACAATTGCATTTTACGGCAAAACGCTGTTTTTTTCAAGCATAAACAGTTACCGGATCAGTGACGCCGGCGGGTGCAGGGGAACGCGATCCCGTTTACATGTTCAGTGATATGAATGTTTTGCGGAAAACGGGCAGAAAAGGAATAATAAAAGAGCTGTGAAGTTCCGGAATCACGTCCTTTTCTTCACAGCTCCCGGATGTTTCAAAGAAATCAGAGGACATCCTCCAGCTGCGCGGTGTACAGTTTGTAGTAAGCGCCGCGCGCGGCCATCAGTTCTTCATGGGTGCCTGTTTCGATGATGCCGCCGTCATCAATATACATAATGCGGTCGCAGCCGCGGATCGTGGACAGGCGGTGCGCGATGATGAAGCTTGTACGTCCTTTCAGCATGGCGTTCAAACCTTCCTGAAGCGCTTTTTCCGTCTGTACGTCGATGGAGGATGTAGCTTCATCAAGGATCAGGATCTTCGGGGAACTGAGCAGGGTACGGGCAAAACTAACCAGCTGCTTCTGCCCCTGGCTGAGCAGTGAACCGCGTTCATGCACTTCACTTTCATACCCGTCAGGCATACGGGAAATGAACGCGTCCGCGCAGACGGTGGATGCCGCGGCACGGATCTCTTCATCTGTCGCGTCCAGCTTGCCGTAACGGATATTATCGGCGATCGTGCCGGAGAAGATGAAGCTGTCCTGCATCATAATGCCCATTGCGGAACGCAGGGAATTGAGCGTTACATGGGCAATGTCCTGCCCGTCAATAAGGATACGGCCGCTGTTTACATTATAGAAACGGGAGATCAGATTCACGATCGTGCTCTTGCCGGCGCCGGTGGGACCGACCAGCGCGACGCTTTCACCGGGAGCGACCTTGAATGATACGTTGTGCAGGATCTCCTTGCCTTCCTCATATGAGAAACAGACGTTCTCAAACTCCACCGCGCCGGCAACATCGCCGATGGGTTCCGCATCCGGGGCATCCTTGACGGTGACCGGTTCATCCATCGTTTCGAAGATGCGTTCCAGATACGCGGTGTTGTTGATGAAGTTGTTGAAAATATTGCCCAGATTCATGATGGGCTGCCAGAAACGGCTGGCATAGCTTGCCATGGAAATGATCACACCGACGCTCTTTCCGGCTGCCGTATCCGTGGCGGCGAAGATGACCAGACCAAAGGTGAAAATGGCGGCGCGGATGAAGACCGCGATGGTGTCGATACCCGGCCAAACAAGATTGGACCAGCGGCAGGCCGTAAGCCATGTCTGCCGGCAGTTTTCCGACAGTTCGGTAAAAATCCGCGCGTTTTCGTCTTCACGGGCAAAGATCTGCGTTACGCGGGCGCCGGAGATATTCTCCTGCAGGTAAGCGTTCAGGTTGGAGTTCTTATTGCTGACCTGCTGCCAGGCTTTGCGCTGCTTGTTTTTGATCCAGAGCAGGAAAACAGCGAGGACGGGAACGCCGCACAGGATGACAATGGACAGATCCACATCCACCGCGAACATGAAAATGATGATGAAGATCAGGTTGAAGATCTCCAGCACAAGATTGATCAGTCCGTTTGACAGCATATCCGACACGGAATTCACGTAGTTGACAACACGGATCAGGATCTTGCCGTGCGGACGGTCATCATAGTACTGAAAAGGCAGCGCCTGCAGATGAGCGAAGAGGTCTTTACGGATATCATAGATGATCTTCTGGCTGACCCGGATCATGATCTTTGACCGGATGACCGCGAACACGATCGAAACGGCATAAGTGCCGAAAAGCGCGATCGCGAGCCAGATCAGCATTTGTTTGTTGCCTTCCGGAATGGCAATGTCAAGCGCGTTCTGCACGATGATGGGATCGAACAGCGCGGTGATACCCGCGACCGCGCTGAGCAGGAAGGCGATCAGCATCTGCTTTTTGTATTTGACCACATAAACGCCGGCCCGTTTCAGATGACGGATATCAAACGGAGTTTCAAGCGCCTCGTCCTGACGGAATGTATTCTTGCGCTTTGCCATGGTCAGTTCGCCTCCTTTCCGTTTGCCGCGGCGCGGTCCGCTGTTCTGCGGATCAGCTCTTCAAGCTCGCGGTCAAGACCGGTCTGAAGTTTGACCAGTTCATAGTAATAGCCTTTTTTGGCGATCAGTTCCTCATGCGTGCCGCTTTCGGTGATCTCACCGTTCTGCAGGATAATGATCTTATCCGCGGTGCGGGTGGTTGAGATGCGCTGCGCGATGATCAGTTTTGTGCAGTTGAAATCCAGTTCACGCAGCCCCTGCTGAATCATTTTTTCCGTTTCCAGATCGACCGCGGAAGTGGTATCATCCAGGATCAGAACAGAAGGCTCGATCGCGAGCGCGCGCGCAAGCGAGATCCTTTGCTTCTGACCGCCGGACAAGCCTGTGCCGCGCTCCCCGATGATGGTGGCGTAACCTTCCGGCAGATGGCTGATAAACCTTGCCGCGGCGGAAAGACGGGCGTATTTTTCCACCTGACGCTCGGTCAGATGAAGGTCACCGTAGGCGATGTTATCCTCGACCGTGTCGGAATACAGCAGCACATCCTGCGTGGCCAGACCGATGTTTTTGCGCAGCTGCTGCAGACGCATTGAGGATACATCGATCCCGTCGATCAGCACCTGGCCCTCGGTGGGATCGAAGAACCGCGGGATCAGATTGATCAGACTTGTTTTTCCGCATCCGGTTTCGCCCATGATGGCGACGGTCTGACCGGGCTCGGCGGTGAAGCTGATATGCTTCAGCACCGGATAAGTACCGTCACTGTACTGGAATGAGACATCGCGGAACTCCACCTTGCCCTGAAAACGGCCCGGGTGTTCGACCGGATCTTCCGGATCGCGGATCCCGGGTTCGGCGTACCAGATCTCCATGATCTTGTCCGCCGCGGCGCTGAAACGCTGGAATTCATTCAGAATGCTGCCAAGCTGACGCATCGGGTTGCTGATCGCCCAGATCAGACCTGAAAAGGATACATATTCACCGGTGGTGATCCTGCCGGAGATGATAAACAGGCCGCCGACCACCAGCAGGATGACGGGAAGCAGACAGGCGCAGGCTTCGATGGCGGGAAAGTATTTTACCCAGGTCATATCCGTCGCGCGGGCAGTTTCCATATAGTCATTATTGATGGCGTCGAATTTGTCGATCTCGTGATCCTCACGGGCAAAAGCGCGCACAACGCGGTTGCCGGAGATATTTTCCTGCGCGACCGTGTTCATATTCGCGAACTTTTCGCGCAGGCTGATATGCATCGGCTTGACCTTCAGGCGGAACTTGTAGACGATGATGAAAATGACCGGGGACAGCGCCACGATGCTTACGGCAAGCAGCCAGTCCATCATGAAGAAATAGACAAATGTCGCCAGGAACAGGGAAGAACACTGCAGGATCATGCGCAGGACCCAGGCGATCATATGCCGTACGGCGTTCAGGTCACCGGTAAGACGCGTCATCAGGTCGCCGGTGCGGTAGGTGGCATAGAAGGTCATATCCTGATGCTCGATCTTCTCAAACAGGGTATTTCTGATGCGGTACAGGGCATGCTGGGATACATGCTCGAATCCCATGCAGTCAAGATAGACCACGATGACTCTGAACAGCGTGATCAGAATCATGCCGGCGATCAGCTTCCAAAGCAGGTCGCGGTGGTTTGCCAGGTTGTCCGCGGCATTCGGACCGCTGAGAAAAAGGTCGGTGATCTGACCGGAAAAGTAGGGCACGGTCAGCTGAAGCGTGTTATAGACGAGCGTTCCGAACAGCGAAATGATGAACACGATCCGAAGACCCGACATGTTTTCCCACAGGAAGCCGATCTTGCCCGGTCTTTTATCATCCTTGCGCATAGTAAAAGCCTTTCCGCGCAGGCGGTGCTGAAACGCCGTCCGCCGCTGTCATACCTAATGTTCGGTGGGTATTATAGCACTGCGATCCTATTTGTACATACAAAAAATGACAAGATTTTTTTAGATTCTCACGCATTATACGCATTTCTTTTTTACTTTTCCGATGCTATCATGTTAAGGAAAAGGGGCTGAAAACAAGATATATCGGAGGCGAGCGTCGATATGGGCAATTACAGGAACTTCAAACTGGTTTATTATTTTGTCGCGCACGGCACCGCGCACGCGGAGCGCGAACAGCTGGAAAAGGATATCGCCTTTTTTGAAAAATACATGAAAGTGGACAAGGTCTATCTGGAACCGTGGCGCTCCGGTGTGCTGGCTGACCGGGATCATGTGATGATGTGCCGTGAAGTATTTGAAAAGCACGGGATCGAGGCGGCGGGCGGGATCACGACCACGATCATGACGCCGGACGGTGATGAGCCGAAACAGCGGCTGTTCGATACCTTCTGCTATAACGACCGGAAGATGACGGACCGGCTGACAGAAGTATGCGCCTATATCGGCGGCTTGTTCAATGAATTCATTATTGATGACTTCTTCTTTACAAACTGCACGTGCGGCGCGTGCCGCGCCGGGCGGGACGCGTATAACGCGGCGCACGGCATTACGGACGGAAGATGGCAGGAGTACAGGCTGGACCTGATGGAAAAGGTCAGCCGGGAGTATATTATCGGACCGGCAAAAAAGGCCAATCCCGCGTGCCGGATCACGATCAAGTATCCCAACTGGGCGGAAAGCTACCAGGAAACAGGCTATAATCCGGCAAAACAGCGGGATCTGTTCGACATGATATATACCGGGACCGAAGCGCGCGACACGGTAACGACGGATCAGCATCTGCCCCGCTATCTGAGTTATTCGCTGATGACGTATTTCGAAAGTATGTGTCCGGGCCGCAACGGCGGCGGCTGGTTTGATCCTTTTGATCTGCGGATCACGGAGCAGTATGTGGAGCAGGCGCTGCTGACGGCATTCTCAAAGCCGAAGGAACTGATGATGTTCTGCTTCCAGGCGCTGACAGGAAACAGGTTTGTGCCGGCGCTCGGCTTCGCGCTGGACAGGCTGGATGACGCGCTGGATCACTGCGGAAACCCCGCCGGCATACAGTGCTATCTGCCTGATAACTGCCGCGGCGAGGATAATATACAGGATTTTCTCGGTATGTGCGGGCTCCCGGTAATGTGCACGCCGTACTGGCCCGAAAACGCGGAAGCCGTTCTGCTGACCCGTTCATCGGCATGCGATCCGGATGTTGTGAACAAACTGGAGCGGTATCTCGCGGCAGGCGGAAAGGCGCTGGTCACTTCCGGTTTTGTTGAAGCGACGATCGATAAAGGCATCAGGAAGATCACATCCATTCTGTTTACCGGCAGAAAAGCTTCCGGAAACAGATACCGCGTTGAAACGGCGACCGGATGGAATGAGGTCTTGTATCCGCAGGGGCGGGACGCTGTAACGATCCCCGTGTGCGAGTTCAGAAACAACGCGGCGTGGGCGCTGGCCAAGGTCAACGGGACCGAGGAGAGCTTCGGGCTGCTGCTGCGTGAGACATACGGCAAAGGCGTTATGCTGACGCTTGCGGTGCCGGATCATTTCCCGGATCTGTACAGGATGCCGCGGGAAGTGCTTACGCGTATCCGGGCCGAATTCCCGGTCACGCGGGTATACGCGGAATGCGGCGCCGGCATCAGCCTTTTCCCGTACGATAACGATACTTTTATCCTGTATCCCTATGTAACTGCGGAATCACAGCCGGACACGATACGGCTGCATGTAAAGGGCACCACGGAAGGGCTTGAGATGCCGCTGGTCAGAGACTTCAGAAGCGGAGACAAGGCAGTGCTGAAGCCTTTGTATGAAAGAAACGGCGAAACAGTATTTGAGACACGGGCGGTCCCCGGTGAGTATGTTTTATACAGGATCCTTTGAAAACCGGTCCGAACCGGATGAAAATACCGCCGCGGTCCATGTGAGCCGCGGCGGTGCTTTTATTCGGACTTTTTATTTCATTCTGACGGCGTTCTCCTGCGCGATGAGGCAGAGCTCGGCCGCCTTGAAGGCGTGATGCTGGGTCATGGCGTTTTCCGTACGGTTCAGACAATCCAGGATCAGCTTTCCGAAGAACGGGAAACCTGTGACGCCCACCGCGTTGACATACTTTTCTCCTTTGTCATTGACAAGGAAAACGTGTCCGCCGCCTTTTTCAGGCGCGGCCAGATTCACATATTTACGGACCTCGATAAAGCCTTCCGTGCCCTGAATAAAGACACGGCCGTCGCCCCATGTGCGCAATCCGTCGGGCGTGAACCAGTCCACCCGGAAATAATTCGCCGTGCCGTTTGCACCGATCAGATTGCAGTCGCCGAAATCCTCCAGCTCCGGATGATCCGGATGCGCGTAATTCGCGATGCGGCTGGAGACGACCGTCGCGTCCTCTTCGCCGGAATACGCGAGATACTGTTCGATCTGATGGGACCCGATATCACAGAGGATGCCGCCGTATTTTTCGCGCTCGAAGAACCAAGCGGGACGCCCGGGCGCGCCGAGCCTGTGGGGACCGAACCCTGTGACGGCGATGACCTTGCCGATCTCGCCCGCATCCGCCATATAACCGGCGAGCAGGGCACCTTCATCATGAAGGCGCTCGGCGTAGTAGACCATGTATTTGCGTCCGGTCTTTCCGACCATGGCTTTGGCGGAATTCAGCTGTGCCATGGTCGTGAACGGCGCCTTGTCGGTAAAGTAATCCTTGCCGGCTTCCATGGCGCGCAGCCCGAGAGCGCAGCGCTCGCTTGTGACGGCCGCCCCGGCGATCATATGTGTTTCGGCGTCCTGCAGCGCTTCCTCTTCACTGCGGGCGGCTTTTGCCTGCGGGAATGCCTTCAGGAACGCCGCCACTTTCGCGGGATCCGGATCGTAAACGTATTTCAGTGTGCCGCCCGCCTCCGTGAGGCCGTTGCACATGCCGTAAATGTGACCGTGGTCCAGCCGCACGGCGGAGAAAACAAATTCGCCGGGCTTGACAACAGGCTGCGGCTTGCCTTTCGGCGCCCATGTCATTCCGTCACTGATCTGCATGATGATGCACTTCCTTTTTTATTTCTGTGATCCACCGACGACGATATCGCCCTCAAAGTCGGTGACTGACACCGTTTTCTCATAAAAATGCGGTACTGCCGCGCGGATGCCTTCAACTGTATAGAAGGGATCGTCCGGACTGAGCGGAAGGGTGACCGGCATATGCAGGGATCCTGATTTGTAGATCGCGGTGATCAGCTCGATGGTACGGCGGCCGTCTTCACCCGTGATAGCGGGCTGATGATCCGTTTCGATCGCCGACAGAACGTTGTCAAGCTCCCCGGTGTGGTTTTCATACGGCAGCGCCGGCAGTTTCGCGAGGTATGCTTCGACCTCTTCGCGGAAGGTGTCGTCCGGCTGCTTCTCCGGGAAGCCGTTCGGGTGGGTGATGCTGGCGAAACAGTCAAAGGGAGCTGAAAGCCGCGCTTTTTCACATTGGAACACCAGCTTCTGATCTTCACCGTGATGCACGACGGACGCGGTGACTGTGGCAAGCGCGCCCGGGTATTCCATGACTGAGACAGACAGGTCCTCCACTTCGGCATTGTCATGCGCGGTATTGGCCAGCACGGATGTGACGCGCTGCGGAAGCCCCATGATCCAGCCGAGCATATCGATATGATGCACGGCATGGTTCAGTGTACAGCCGCCGCCTTCCTTTTCCCATGTGCCGCGCCACCACAGGTCATAGTAGCTGTGGGCGCGGTACCAGAAGGAGTCGATGCGCACATCGCGTACCTTGCCGGCGATGCCGCTTGTGATCAGCTCCCTGATATCGCGGATCTCCTTACGGAAACGGTTCTGGGCGATGATGGCCAGCTTCATGCCGCTTTCATCGCGCGCTTTCAGAACGGCGTCGCACTCTTCCAGAGATGCGGCCATCGGCTTTTCACAGACTACGTTATGCCCGGCGCGCAGACTGTTGATCGCGATCTCCGCATGGGTGAACGGGGGCGTGCAGATATCGACCAGATCGATATCCAGACCGAGAATGTCATGATGATCCGTATAGGTCGCGCAGTCAAGATGAAAGCGTTCCTTCATTTTGTCCGCCTTGCCGGGGATGATGTCCACCAGGGCGACGATCCTGCATCTGTCCGGGAACTGAAGATAGGCGTCGATATGGGCGGGACAGATACCGCCGTTGCCGATCACAGCCACAGTGATCATTTTAAAGACCTCCTTTTGCGGCAGCAATGCTATTCAGTGAACTTTCCGTGACTTCTGACATGAGTATATCGACAAAAAAAGCAGAATTCAACGCGAATTCTGCTTTAAACAGTGCTGATCCGGCAAAAACTGACGGCCCGTTACTTATGACGTTCCCTGTATTCGCGGGGCGACATGCCGACCAGTTTATTGAAGCTGCGGAGGAAATTGGAATAATCGTTGAAGCCGCACTGATAGGCGATCGCGTTCAGCGACTGCGCGGACGGGATCATCTCCTTCGCCAGCATGACCCTGCGGTAAAGTACGTAATCATAGACGCTGCGTCCCGTATATTTGGCGAACTCGTGGCTGAGGTAGCTGACGGAGATGCCGAAACGGTGGGAAACATCATCCATGCGGATGGGCTGGGTATAGTTGTTGTTGATATATGTCAGCACGGACTGCATGACATTATTGGTGACGGCGGTGGCTTCCACGGGCTCCGTGCGGGACATGACGGAGCAGACGATGCTCAGGATGCGGATGATGCCGGCGCAGGCCTGATAGCGGGACAGGGAATCGATCGTCTCCGGCATGGACTGCAGGGAGGAGATGATGGAGACACAGACGGATGATTCTTCATCCGACATCTGAAAAATGTGCTTGCCGCTGCCCGTATACGAGCGGAAAAAGGCCTCCAGGTCGATCTGGCTGCAGCTGAGCGTATTCAGAAGCTCCGGCGTGAGATTCAGATAAGCGCGTTCATAGCTGCGCATCGGACCTTCACAGGCGAGACCGTGCATGCAGAAAGGCGGGAGAAGAATGAACTCATTGCGGTTCATCGCGTAAACATCGTTGTCAAGACCGAATTTCTGTCCTCCGGAGACATGGAAATACAGCTCATAATGATCATGGCAGTGGTATTCCCAACGATAGAGATTGCTGTCCTTGCCGTGAAACGCCTCAAAGCCCGGACGCCCGGCAGGCATGCTTGTGAGCTGTACGAATGAGTTGTTTGATGTTTGCATGAAAAACTCCTGAAATGGCAGTCGGTAAGGTACGATCCTGAGAATAGTATAAAGCTGGATTTACATAAAAGCAAGCACCATTTGCACAGAAAATTGTATATTGTGCGTATATAATAAAAAACAGAAGCGCAGTTAAGAAGTTGTTTGTTTTTTTGCATTATACGGACAGAAACTAAGAAGGTGACAGCGTGAAATATCGTGTTGGTATTATCGGATGCGGTAATATTGCTCAGGTTCATGCGCGTATTCTGATGGAGATGCCGGACGTTGAGATCGTGGGCTGCGCGGATATCAAAAAGAATAAGGCGCGCGAGATGGCCGCGCTGACGGGTGCCCGGGCTTACGGGAGCGCGGAGAACCTGTTCAATGCCGAAATGCCGGATGTGGTGCATATCTGCACACCGCACGCCACGCATGTACCGCTGTGTGAAGCCGCAGCCGAAAGGCGTATTGCCATATTCTGCGAAAAGCCGCCGGCAGTTAATGAAAAACAATGGGAAAGGCTGAAGAATGTCAGCCAGTTCGTTCCGATCGGGATCTGTTTTCAGAACCGGTATAATCCGAATGTGGAAAAAGCGCACGAAATGCTCGACCGCGGAGAGCTGGGTGAACTCCTTGGAGCCCGCGCGTTTGTGACCTGGCGCAGAGATGAAGGATATTATACGAACAGCTGGCACGGGAAATGGAAAACGGAAGGCGGCGGGTGCCTGATCAATCAGGCGATCCATACGCTGGATCTGCTGATCGGTTTTCTCGGCCGGCCGGATATCGTTGAGGGAACGATGGCCAACCATCATCTGCAGGGAAAGATCGAAGTTGAGGATACCGTTGAGATCTTCCTGAAAAACGGCGAAAAACGCGGATTGCTGTATGGTTCCTGCGCGTATGTATATGATGAACCCGTACTGCTGGAATTGCGCTGCGAAAAAGGAACGATTACGATCAGGGATGATCTGCTGATCATTCATGACGAAAGCGGACGCAGAGAGATACAATGTCCCATGGATCCGGCTCTCGGCGCTTCATACTGGGGCGGAGGACACAAAAAGTGTATTGCGGATTTCTATCGTTCCCTGGAGGAAAAACGGCCATGCCGCAATGATCCGGAAAGCTGTGCTGATACCATGGCGGTGATGCTGAGCCTGTATACAAAATGCAGAAGCGGCGGAATGATCTGATCCGGTAATATCAGCAGCAGGATTTTCAGTTAAACATAAAGAGAACGGAGAGGGCGGATGCCCTCTCCGTTCTGTGAGTTACGGGGAATTACTTTTCGTACTTGATGCCATAGAAGGCTTCGAGCTTTTCGATGCGTTCGTCAACGATCGCTTCGCCGCCGATAGCCATGTAGTCGGCATAGTGCTCGTCCCAAACAGCGTCGAAATCTTCGACGGAGGCGGTAACGGCCTTGGTCAGCAGTTCGTCGCGCTTGGTGGTCAGGCTGGAGCCGACTTCGTTCTCAGCTTCGATGGTGCCGACGCTGTAGTGCTTCGCGAAGCGGCCGTTGTTCATGCCGTATTCCTTGGCCAGAGCAACTTCGTCCGCGGGGATTCCGGGATAGCTCAGCATCTCGGTAGCATCGCCCAGCAGGATGCCGTTCAGGGTCATGGTGTAGTCGATGTTGTTGCCGGAGTTCTTGACCCACTCGCCGGTGGCGGCCAGGAGCTCATAGGCGCCGTCATCAGTCATGGTGTAGTTGACGCCTTCCAGACCGGTCTGGAGGAAGGTGTAAGCTTCTTCGGAAGAAATGAAGTTGACATACAGCAGGGAAGCCAGAGGCTCATCGTTGGTGGCGGGCAGGAAGATCTTACGGTCGGAACCGACGGGGCTGCCCAGGAACTTACGGGTGATGCCGGCATCATTCTGGAAGCAGTCGACCGCGATGAACTTCGCGTCGGGACCTACGTTACGGGCCAGGTTGGCGTTGATGCAGTCATCGCCGTTGCGGTAGGGGTAGTCCCAGTTGTGCTGGAAGGCACCCACATAGCCGGCCTTCATGTTGTCATCTTCAACAGTGCTGTCAGTGTACAGAGCGAAATCCTTCCATACCAGACCTTCGTTGTACCACTTGTTCAGGACACGGATGCCTTCCTTGTATCCGGGGTAGGTGGTGTGACGATCGTCATAACCATAGACGAAGAGGGTCTCATCAGAGATATCATCGGCAAC
Source organism: Clostridia bacterium (assembly GCA_030536295.1). GTDB lineage: Bacteria > Bacillota > Clostridia > Christensenellales > Aristaeellaceae > Aristaeella. Next base: position 21,782 of record JAUNQH010000031.1, read on the forward strand.
ATAGCTGATGCTCAGCAGGTCATTGCGCCAGCCGATATCGGTGGAGGTGGTGTAGGGGATCATCTTGTCAGCGTCGGCGCCCAGCAGGGTCTCGGCGTTGTCACGGAAAGCGACCAGGCAGTTGTAGAATTCTTCTTCCGTGGTGGGAACAGCCAGATTCAGCTTGGTCAGCCAGTCAGCACGGATGAAGGTGGTGATGCGGGCAACGTTGGGCTTGGAGCCTTCGATGCAGTACACAGCACCGGTGGTGGGATCCTGATCATAGTACAGGTTCTCTTCACCGAGGACCAGAGCGATCAGATCGCCCAGATAATCTTTGTATTCGTCCAGCAGATCCTTGAGATCGATCACGCCGTCCATGGCAGCGTAGGTGTTGATCGCGCCGATGTTGTAAGTGTAGCTGACATCGGGAGCTTCGCCGGTGGCGAGCAGGTTCGGGATGTCATCAGCTTCGCTCCAGCGGCCGACGGAGACGAACTCGACTTCGACATTGTACTTCTCGAGCATCTTCTCTTTGATCCAGGTGGTCCATACGTTGTCAGTAGGATCGGTGCCGCCGTCATTGTTGCGGTTGAAGATCTCAACGGTGATGTGGCGGGTCTCGGTGAATTTGCCGTCCACAAAGCCATCATCGGCCGCGAAAGCGGAGGTGATGCCCAGGGTGGCGATCAGAGCCAGAACCAGTACCAGGGAAAGAATGCGTTTCATGGTAGTTCCTCCTTTTTTATTGTTTCTGCGGTAAAACCGCGGATAACCGATCATAATGAAGCTTTTGTTTCGCACTGCATACGGGACTTAACCCTTGACGGCGCCGATGGTCACGCCGGTGACAAAATACCTCTGCAGCCAGGGATAAACGATCAGGATCGGCACAGTGGCAAACATGACAGTTGCCATCTGAATGGTCTTGCTGACGCCGTTATCGAAGAAACCTTCCTGCGCGACCTGTTCGGTGGTCTGCGTGGAGTTCTTGATCACGTTGTACAGCATCAGCTGGATCGGATAATACTTTTCCGCCTTGCTGCTCTTCAGGTACATCAGCGCGTCGCTGAAACCGTTCCAGCGGCCGACGGCGTAGAAGAGACTGAGCGTCGCGATCACGGGAAGACTCAGCGGCAGATATACTTTGATCAGGACCCTGATCGGACCGGCACCGTCGATCTCGGCGGCTTCACGCAGGCTGTCCGGTACGCCGAAGAAGAAGCTGCGCATGATGATCACATTGAAGACGCTGATGCAGTTCGGCAGGATCATGCACCACGGTGTGTTCAGGAAGCCGAGATTATTCAGCAGGATGTAATTCGGGATCGTGCCGGCGCTGAAGTACATGGTGAACAGAATAATGAAATTGATGAACTTTCCGCCGCGAAGATTATCGTAGATCAGGGGATAAGCGCAGCAGATGGTCAGCGTGATGCTCAGCAGCGTACAGATGATCGTCAGGATCGCGGTCCATTCAAGACTCCAGACATACTTATGCGTTGTGAGGACTGTTTTGTACGCTTCGATATTCCAGCCCTTCGGCCAGAGGAAAACGTCATTTCTGACAAGCGCGTCCGCGGAGGAAAGGCTGCATGCCAGCACGTGCACCATCGGAAGCAGGCACAGCAGCATGGCGATGAAGATAAACGCCGCAATGATAAGATCGCCTGCGCGCGTTTTACGCGATTTGATCATGCCGTCCCGGAGCTTTTTGCCATTCATTGTATCAACACGCGTTATCGTACTCATTCCGCCGCCTCCTTACCATACACCCCGCTCGCCGAAGCGCTTGGCGAGGGCGTTGCTTGCAAGCAGGAAGATGACGCAGACAACACTCTGGAACAGACCAACGGCTGTACTGAGAGAGAACTGTGTTCCCTTGATGCCGCGTTCATACACGAAGATGGAGATCGTCTTGCTGGCGCCGACGACCAGCGGGTTGCTCAGTGTGAACGGACGGTCGAATTCAGAACCGAGAATATGACCGAGGTTCATGATCAGCAGGATAATGATCGTGCTGCGGATACCGGGCAGGGTGACATGCCAGATCTTCTGAAGCCGCGTGGCCCCGTCAACTTCGGCAGCCTCATACAGCTCCGGGTTGATACCGGTCAGCGCGGCCAGGTAGATGATCGTGTTCCAGCCGCATTCCTTCCATATGCCAAGGAAGATGTAAGTGGCGCGCCAGTTGCCTTCGGTGCCGACGAACGGGATCGACGTACCGAGCAGTTTGTTGATCAGACCGTCATTCGTGGCAAACAGGCGCAGCGTGATGCTTGAAATGATGACCCAGCTGAGAAAATGGGGCAGATAGAGGATCGTTTGGGCAACGCGCTTGAATTTCGGATACGCGAGCTCATTCAGGAACAGTGCCATGATGATCGGCATCGGCATGCCGATGACCAGATCCAGCAGGTTCAGGAAGATCGTATTCTTCAGCGCGGCGATAAAGGTCTTGTCCTTGAAGGCCTTCAGGAACCATTCAAAACCGCTGTTTTTGGCCCAGTCGACAAGCCATGGCGCTTTCAGGATGTTGTTCTTTTTGAAAGCAAGCAGAATGTAGGCCATCGGCGTATAGCGGAACAGAACAAAAAACACGATCGGCAGGATCAGCAGGAGATAGAGCGTGCCGTAGCGCTTCATATAAATGCCCCACGGCATGCGGGATTTTGCGCTTAATGCCTTGTTTACGGGTCCTTTTTCGGCGCGTTCCAAGTTCATCTTCCTTTCAGTGGGATATTCCGGAAATACAGTGATCGGTGCAATAAAGCACAGGATGTCGAACGGTTCATAATGATAGTTACATTTTATATGCAATATTCCTACTTTACAATGCAATTTCTGCTGGATATTATGTGAATGTTGCTTAATGTGTATTGAACAATGTGTATCAATCCCGGTAACGGAGCATTCGACCATACAGGGATATCGTACGGAAACACGGAACAGATGCCGTACAGATATCAGTTCCCGATATACTCGAAACGGCGGAAGGTTTTTCCGTCACGCTCCACGGTCTCGTTCCACATGGAGGCAGGCCGGACCCAGATGCCGCGCTCTCCGTAGAGCGCACGGTATACGACCATCGGTTCCAGTGTCTCGCTGTGCCTCGCAATGTACAGCACTTCGTATTCATTGCCCTTGAAATGGCGATAGCGTCCGGGACGTATTTCTTCTTCCATATAAAGAGCCCTCCGGTCAGGAACGGATCAGCCCGTAAATGAGCGGGCGCAGGGAAAGCTGAACGTATTTCTCCAGATTCGGATAGCGCTGATGCATGTAGACCGCGGTCAGCTTTTCGGCGGGATCCATAAGGACCCAGGTGCCCAGTACGCCACACCAGCCGAATTCGCCCGCACTGCCGGGGACACCATCCGTTCCGGGGGCGATCATCGTTCTGACACCCAGACCGTAGCTGTAGCCGTGAAGATAATCCCAGTTGAAATCCTTTTTCAGCTCCGGGGTCAGCCTGTCGGTACGCAGCTGATCAACCGTTTCAGATTGCAGGATACGGACGCCGGCAGGCGAAATGCCGCCGTTTGTCAGCGTGAGCGCGAAGGTCATGTAATCATCCAGCGTGCTCAGCAGACCGCCCCCGCCGCTTTCATATCTCGCGGACGGAGCGTATTTGGCATCCTGTTCCGGGGTCGCGTCATGCGGCGCGATACGTGACCGCAGCTCCGGAGGACAGCGGAAGAAGGTATGTTCCATGCCGAGCGGCTTGAAGATATGATCTTGCATATATTCGCCGAGCGTACAGCCGGAGACCGCTTCGATCAGCGCGCCCAGCACATCATGACAGAGGCTGTAGTTCCAGTGGGTGCCGGGCTCAAAGGAAAGCGGGACACCGGACAGCGCGTTGACGAATTGCCGGGTGGTATAGCCTTCGCCCGGATGCTCCTTTTCAAGCGCCGCGCGTGCTTCCGTTACGAAGCGCGGGACGTCATCCCACTCTCCGTCATATGTGAAACCGGCTGTCATCCGGAAAAGATCCAGGATCGTGATCCTGTTCTCCGCCGGAACGGCACGGCGTGTGTCACGGTTCCAGACCGTCATATGTTCAAACTCCGGCAGATACGCGGAAAGCGGATCGCCGAGGCTGAATCTGCCCTGTTCCAGCAGCTGAAGGGCAGCGGTCACGGTGACAGGCTTCGTCATGGAATAAACTCTCCAGAGGGTATCAGCTGAAGCAAACCCGGTATACTTCCGGTAGATCTCTTCACCGTTCCGGCAGATCAGAAGCGTGTTACCACCCACGGGCAGGTTTTCCCTGTCTGCCAAAAAGCTGTCCAGACGGCTGATGAAAGCTGTATTCATAAACGTTCTCTCCCTGTTTGAATTGTTTTGTGACTATTATAACACAACGGGTAAGCGCGGGATACCGTGAATTGCGGATAACGGCTGTTTACAAGAGGACGGGAACCGCGTATGATAAAATCGGTACATATGATAAGGAATATATTCTGTGTACCGGAGGCATGATATGACAAAACGAATGATCGCTTTTCTCACCGCGCTGATACTGCTGCTCGCGGCGCTTCCGGCGGCCGCGGAGCCGGTACTGTATCAGTACGGAATTGATGTCGGGGATTTTGCCGAAGGGGATGGCATGCGTATCGTGCATGAGCTTGCTGACGCGCTGACCGTGAACCTGACACGGGAAAACGGCGTGACGGAAGACCGCTATCTTCTGGAGTTGATGAGCAATGGCCGGCAGGCTGTGACGCTGACTGCCGTGGATTCGGCATCGGAAGGGTATGCTTTACAGTGCTCACTGACGGGGGATCATGTATTCATGTGCCGGAAAGACAGGATCGTCGAGTTTTTGCAGACGCTGGTGGAAGCGCTCACCGAAATGCGGATCCTGAAATCGGATGGACTGGAAACAATGAAGGCTATGGCCGCAAAAGTCGGCGGTATGCTGGAAGAAATGACGGCGCAGACGGAGAAAGGCAGAGAGACCGGCATCGATTTTGTCAAATATGTGAAACGATTGACAGATATGGCAACGGAAGCCGGTGTGGATACGAATGATACAGCTGTGCCGGATGAAGAAGCTCCTGCCGGTACAGCTGTATGCCGCCGGTATATGCTGAGCGAAAATAACCTTCGTAACGTGACGGAAAAGGTCGTTGACCGGATCGAAAACCTTCCTGTGATCGGAAACGAATTCAAAGCGGGGCATCTCGGAATCGGGAAAACGCCTGTGACCGGCGATCTTCTCCGTGACATCGCGTCATCGCTGAAAGGGGAGACTGCCCTTACGCTTTACGAGAATGATGATGGCAAACTGCTGATGCTGAAGTTGATGATCCCGTCGCTTGCCGGTATCGGAAAAGTTGCGGGCACGCCTTTTGAAATGCTGACAGGTGCCGGGATCAGTATCGAACGACACACGGAAAATGAGGCGGAGATCTCCGATACGACCGTTGTGCTGACCGGGATGGATATCCGCCTGGGTACGGTACGGATGCGGAAAGCGGCCGGCAAACATGTGCCGGATCTTTCAAAACGCCATGTGCACCAGGTCGGCGAGATGAACAGCGCCGATCTGGCGGAGCTGATCAAAAGCATGAAATGGACGATCATCGGGAACGCGATCGGCGCTTTATGGGTGCTGCCGGGATGCGTGTTTGACATGGTGCTCGGCGCGCTGTTCTGAAAACAGATCAGGAAGAAAAAACCGGGAGACGCCTCCCGGTCAGACTGTCAACAAAGCCCCTATTTTCGAGAGAAGATAGGGGTTTTGTCACGCC
>JAUNQH010000071.1 GCA_030536295.1 Clostridia bacterium
TGCCCTGGAAGGGATCCAGGAAGCAGATGCGGAAGTAGTGGGTGTTGCCCGCGGTCACCTGCGGGTTGGTGCAGGAGATACCGATGGCGGGGATGCCGGCTTCGGCAAACTTGGGGGAACCGGCAATGGACACGCCGGAACCATAGGAGCCCAGCACAACGCTCACACCGGCGCTGACCAGCTCAGCCGCGGCAGAGGGGCCCTTGTCGGCAGAGGAACCGTTATCGGCATTCACAAGCTGGATGGTGTAGGTCTCGCCGCCGATCTCGATGGTGGGCTGGACCTTGTTGGCATACTGAATGCCCAGGGTCTCCTGTTTTCCGCCGGCGCCGCTGTCGCCGGAAGCGGGCTCGTAGATACCGATCTTGATGACGTTGTCAGCAGCAGCCGTGCCGACCAGAGCAAGCAGCATCACAGCCGCCAGCAGCAGGGAAACGATCTTCTTCATGATGTTGACCTCCGTTTGTTCATTTTCGGTTAAGGATGGAATGAGTATAACCCCGAATGTTCGTGTATATCAACCGAAAAACAAAACGAAAACATTATAAAACGGGCATCCTGTCCGGATGCCCGTTCCCGAAGTGACGTCTTCAGCCCTGCAGACCGTTTTCCTGCCGTTCCATATTCTCCACCACGATATCATAGATCTCGCCGAGGGAGGCGCAGTATTCCAGCACCTTCCACGGTTCATTGGTGTGAAAATGGATCTTGATCAGGTCCTCATCGCCCACGGCCAGCAGGCAGTCTCCCTTCAGATTCTGCGTAAAATAGTCGCTGATGACGTCCTCGTCCAGCCCTTTGCCTTCGATCAGCAGCTGTGTGTCGAACTTGAATTCCAGCATCTTTACACCGCTCCCTGTCACAATCGTTCCGTAAGAACGATTAACTGTACCATCAGTGCCGAAGATTGTCAACTTATTTCGCTTCAGCCCATGTTTTTCCGGTATGGATCTCCGCCTCCAGCGGCACCTTCAGCGCGATGGCGCCTTCCATAGCCTCCTTCAGCAGCTCCGCTGCCCTTTCAGCTTCCTCCGGCGGGCACTCAAGGATCAGCTCGTCATGCACCTGCAGGATCAGCCGTGAGCGCATGTTGTTTTCCCGCAGCGCGCGGTCGGCGCGGACCATCGCCAGCTTGATGATATCGGCGGCCGTGCCCTGGATCGGCGTGTTCATCGCCGCGCGTTTGCCGAACTCGCGCACCATGGCCTTCGTGTCCTTCAGCTCCGGCAGATACCGGCGGCGGCCCATCAGCGTAACGGCATATCCATTTTTGATGCCCGCCTCACAGGCATCGTCCATAAAACGCTTCGCGCCCGGATACTTCGCGAAGTACCGGTCAATGAACTCCGCGGCTTCCTTCCGCGTGACACCGGTATTGCGGCTCAGGCCGAAACCGCTGATCCCGTAGATCAGGCCGAAATTGACCGCTTTGGCACGCGAGCGCAGCTCCGGCGTCACATCCTCCGGCGCGACGTCAAAGATCTCGGACGCGGTGCGGGCATGTACATCCTGCCCTTTCATGAAAGCGTCCGTCATGGCGGGATCACCGGAAAAATGCGCCATCAGCCGCAGTTCGATCTGGCTGTAGTCCGCGTCCACAAGCACCCATCCGTCCTCCGGCACAAACGCCCTGCGGATCTCCTTCCCTTCTTCCGTACGCACGGGTATGTTCTGCAGGTTCGGCTCCGAGGAGGAGAGCCTGCCCGTTGCCGTGGATGTCTGATCAAACCAGGAATGGACCCGCCCCGCGCGGTCCGTCAGCGGCAGCACGCCTTCCACATAGGTCCCGTTCAGCTTGGTCAGCTGTCGGTACCGCAGCAGCGGTTCGATCACGTCCGGCGCCGCCGGGCGCAGCCCCTCGAGCACATCCGCCGAGGTGGAATAGCCTTTGGATGTCTTCTTTCCGTGCGGCAGGCCAAGCTTGTCAAACAGCACTTCGCCCAGCTGCTGCGTGCTGTTCAGGTTGAAGGGCGGTGTGCCGCACGCCGCGAAGATCTCATCCTTCAGCCGCGCCGTTTCCTTTATATACCGGTCGCCCAGTTCGCGCAGGAAGGCGGTATCCACCCGGAAGCCGCAGTCCTCCATCCGGAAAAGCACGCCCGAAAGCGGCAGCTCCACTTCCAGCATCAGCTTTTCCATGCCCTCGCGGCGCACGCGGCTCCGCTGGCGGAGATACATCCGGTACACGGCACACGCGTCCGCGTTTTCATCCGGCGCCAGCGCCTGCAGGCGATAGCTCTTCTGCTGCGGATCCAGCAGATACGCGCCGAGCATGGTATCCCATTCAAAAGCCTCCGGCAGCTCCGCGCCCGCCTTTTTCAGCGCGTGCAGCAGGGATTTCCCGTCATGCACCACCGCGGGATGACGCGCCATGAACGGCGCCAGCACGCGCAGCACTTCACCCGGATCCATGCCGGGATTCAGCAGATCCCCGCCCAGTGTGATCAGGGCGCGGCGTCCGCTGCCGACTGCCAGTGACACGGAGGTCTCCTCCGCGTATACCGCCAGCGGCAGATCCGCGTCCCGCAGACCCGCGAGCCATGCGGACACCTCATCTTCCGAAAAGAGCTGCTCCGAAGCGCCGAATTCCGGCAGTTTCACATCTTCCTCAGCTTCCGCTTCCGGGGCGGCGGAAGCCGCTGCATCCTCCCCGCCGAGACGGCGGATGATGCTCTGCAGCTTCAGCTTCTCCAGCATCGGGATGCCCTGCCGCAGATCCGGCAGCGCGCAGTCGCTCAGGCGGAAATCGACCGGCGCGTCACGCCGGATCGTCGCCAGTTCCTTGCAGAAGCGCGCCTGATCCGCCCACACGGCCAGCTTTTCACCGAGCTTGCCCTTCACTTCGGAAGCGTGCGCCAGCACATTTTCCAGCGTCTTGTATTCACCCAGCAGCTTCACGGCCGTTTTGTCACCCACGCCCGGAACACCGGGGATATTGTCGCTGCTGTCGCCTGCCAGACCCTTCCAGTCCGTCACCTGCGCGGGACCGAAGCCGTATTCCTCAAACACTTTTTCCGGCGTGAAGCGGATCGTTTCCGAAATGCCCTTCCGGGTAAACAGCAGTTCCGTCGGTCCGCCCACAAGCTGCAGGGCATCGCGGTCACCGGTCAGCAGCAGCGGGTTCACGCCCGCTTCCCCGCCCTTCATGCTCAGCGTGCCCAGCAGGTCATCGGCCTCCCAGCCGGCCAGCGAGAACCTGCGGATGCCCATGGCGTCCAGCACATCCATGATCGTGACGAACTGCTGCCTCAGCTCCTGCGGCGTCTCGTTCCGGCCGGCCTTGTAATCCGCGTATACGGTATGCCGGAAGGTCGGGCCGTGTTCATCAAAGCAGATCGCCAGATACTGCGCGTTCTCCTCGCGGATCACCTTCAGCAGCATGGACAGAAAACCGTAGATCGCGTTGGTATACACGCCGTCCGCGTCCATCAGCGGAAGCGCGTGAAAAGCGCGGTGCATCAGACTGTTGCCGTCAACGATCAGAAAAAGATCCTTCATTATCTCATACCATCCGTTTCACTTAGTCAAAAACCGCATTGCGTCATATAAGGAAACATTACCTGATAATATACCATGCATTTCGCCCGCTGTCGATATTCACTGCCGGAAACATGCCGGTCCCGCAAGGGGGCGTCATCTTCAGAAAACCGCCCGGAGCACATCACATGCCCGGGCGGTCCTGCACACAGGCAGATCCGGAACCGGCACATTTGCATTCGATCGGAAACGACGATCCCGGAGCAGCCCTGAAGACGCCGCTGTTGATTAAGGTCCCGGTATAAGCTGACACAGCGTCCCGCTGATCCAGCCGATAGTACCGTCAGCCAGCTTCACGAGATACCAGCCGTTTTCCGAACCGTACACGCTGCATTCCATTCCGGTATACAGATATCCGACTTTTCCCGAAAACTGCGAGTTCCCCTCGCGCACATTGCTGTCATAGATCGCTCTGACCGTGCCGATACAGTTCTCTTCACTGACCGCTGCGGGGCGTTCGGTATATCGGGCGAGATCACATCGGTCAGTCCGGATATATCCGTGCGTGCCGTTTTCGAGCTGTATGACATAATAATCACCTTCCCGCGCGATCAGCGGAAAAGCATTCCCCTTATACGCGTAACCCGCTCTCTCCGCATCGGCGGAAGCCGCGCTTCTGACATTGCTGTCGATCGTGACGATGACCACTTCACGCACGGAGCCGGTCGTCACGCCAACGGCGGGATCCTCCGCCGTTTCCGCCGCGAAACCGGCTGCGGCCCGTACCAAAGGACGCACGCCGACGGTGTCATCCCATACAACGGTACCACCCGGGTTTACTTCACCTTTTTCATTGACAAACGCGGCCCGGGATGTGCTGCCGCCCATATCCCGCAGCCACCACCAGCAGGTGCCGAGAGCCGGATCCGTCCACAGCATTCCGTCCGCCGGACCTCTTGCCTGCATGTACTGAGCTTCCGGAAGCTGATCCACGGAGCACAGGGATACCAGATCACCCGTTTCATCCACCGGCAGCAGCGCGGCACGTTCCTCCGCGGTCAATACCGCGTTCAGATATTCCCCGTTCAGCCAGGCGCGGAGATCGCTGTTTTCCCAATCACCCCGGTTTTCATCATACGGCATGGCCGAATAAACATCCGCCGCCACATAAAGCGTACCGTCAGGTCCTGATGAGACCGGGATCCACCGTGTCACATCGGAAAACGCGTTTCCTTCCGCGGCGCAGACTTCCGTTATCATCAGCAGGGCGGCAAGCATCAGCATACCGATCATCCGTAATGCGCGTTTGTTCATGATCGTCATTTCCTTTCTTTTTCATATCGGGGCATCTGAAAGATCATTCCCAGTCCGATTCGTAGATCTCACGCCAGGAAAGCTGGACCTTCTTCACCGAGGTCATGTGCCCGTCCAGGGAAGTCTGCACGGCTTCGACCGTACTGAAGCCGAGATCATCGACCGAATATCCGAGTGCGTCCTCATAATCATAGATAAAATCCTTCGCGTATTCGCAGCCGACGATCCGGCCGGCCGAATACAGCTCCGTCAGATAATATGCCGCGTCGACATTTTCCTTATAGACCTTTCCTACATCGGACCGCAGAGCGGATATCACCGTGCTGTTGATCATCAGTTCATATGAAACACTGTAAAGATCGCTGTAATCAAGCACCATATCCGCAAGCGTTCCGACCGCCTGCATCGCGGCCAGCGGCGCAGAACTGCCTTCCAGGAACTTATTCAGAAGTACATGACTGATCTCACGGCCTCCGGCATAGACACCGCTTCCGATCATTGAGAGCACAGCGTCCGTTTCCGAACCGATCCGGTCCCGCACAGATTTCACAGCAGCCTTGAGATGCGGATTGCCGGCGATCTCCGCTGCTTCCGCGAGATGATCGAGTTTTTCCGCGGATGCTGCATAATCTGCCGCCAGCATCGCATATACTTTCTGACGGTTTGCCGCTTCGGTCGTCTTTACTCCGACGGAAAGTACATTTGCTCCGATATCCAGCGTTTCCAGCGCATTCAGTGCCTTTTCAGCGTACTTGCCTTTTTGGGCGAGCTTTTGGATCAATTCGGCGGTCTTCGGATCAACAGCGCTCAGATCTCTATTTGCCGCCTCCGCGGCAGCCTTAATGACGGTCTCAAGATAACCGGTCTGATTCGTATCTGTCATGTCGGCGATACCGAGAACCGTGCTTATCTCACCCGCGTGGTTCACCACTTCATCCAGCAGCCCGAACGTCTCAGTGAAAGAATCATCTTCCTCCGTAAAGCAATCCGTCAGCATCCGGGTGATACAGTATTCATATTGCGCTTCCAGCTCCTGGTCATAGGTATTCCCCGAAACAAGCTCCTCCGCCGCACTGATGATCGTTTCACCGGCATCCTTTGTGGCGTTCACTGCCTCGCTCACGGCAACGAACCATGTGCTCGTCAGCAGCTCGCGCGCGTCCTCTGACAGCTGCTCCAGTTTTGCACCCCGGTATGCGAGCGTCATCTCATGATAGAAATCCGCAAGGAAAGTCCCCTTGTCGGCGCGCACGCTTTCAACCGCTCCGCATCGCGTGCAGCGATGTTCGTAAACATAGGTCTCGGGCGAATACATATCGCCCCAGTTATGTCCGGCACAGGTACAACAGTCATAATAATACGGCAGGCAGATCTGACGGTCTTCACGCGCCCCGCATTTCAGGCAGATCAGATATAGCTGATGCGGATGCGTTTCCTCGAAATGCGCGTCATACTGATGGGGCGTTCCGTCAGGGCAAACGCCTCCCGCGGCGTCAACGGTCATCTCCGTAAAGAATGTTCCCCCGCACAGGTCACACAGATACGTGCTTCTCACGACCGTCTTTTCCGGATCGTCAGGACTCGGAGACGCTGATGAGGAAACAAGCCTGCTGCCGCTGTGATAATGAGGGATCAGTTTTCTCGCCGGCGTCGAAGCTGTAAGTCCCGTTTTTGTATCAAGCACCGTGACCACGATCTCCACGGGCTGTGAATCGCCGCTTCCGAATGTATGGCTGTATTGCAGCGTATCACCGGTGCCGGCCGGAGCCCCGTCGATCGTCCACGCGTAATCGTAGCTGCCCGATCCGCCGGAAGCGCCGGCGCTGATACTGACCGGACCGAACACGACCGGCTGACTTTGATCAAGCGTGATATACACATCCATTTGCCCCGGAACCTCAGCCACCAGACTGTTCTCCGGCATTTTCACACCGCAGACGCACAGACCGTTACCCTTTTTGCTCAGAAAATGATCCTTTCTGCCTTGCGGCGCCTTGATCTCATAGATCTCGCCGCACACGACACACTCACCGTCATAGAGATCGATCTGGCGGTGCTTCAGCATGTACTCCGCGTCATTCTGCGCGAGCGGTTCATAAACCGTCTTTTTGTAGACCCTGTTTTTGCCGCCGGAATGCGTGTGCGCCGTAGGCACAGGAGTTGCGGTGGGTGCCTCTGTGGGGCTTTCCGTCGGCGCGGGCGTCGGGGAGGGCGTCGACGT
>JAUNQH010000072.1 GCA_030536295.1 Clostridia bacterium
CGCAAGAAGCTGCTCGGGCTGGATGAACTGCATATGTATGACCTTTACTGCCCCATGCTCTCCGGTTTCAAAATGGACCTGCCCTATGACAAGGCATTTGATCTGGTGCTGGAAGGGCTGCGTCCCATGGGTGAAGATTACCTGGACAAGCTCAGGGAAGCGCGGGACAGCGGCTGGATCGATGTCTATCCCAGCGTCGGCAAATCCAGCGGCGCGTTCTCTTCCGGCTCACTGGCGAAGGTCCATCCCTATGTGCTGCTGAACCATAATGACAATCTGGACAGCGCCTTCACCATCGCGCATGAACTGGGTCACAGCATGCACAGCTATTACAGCAATCAGACGCAGCCCATGGTCAAGGCCGATTACAGCCTGTTCGTCGCGGAAGTGGCTTCCACCTGTAACGAGGCCGTTATGATGCGTCATCTGCTGAGCACCTTTACGGAGAAGGACGCGCAGGCCTTCCTGCTGTATCATTTCCTGGAGCAGTTCCGCACCACCTGCTTCCGCCAGACCATGTTTGCCGAGTTCGAAAAGATCAGCCATGAGATGGCGGAACGCGGCGAACCGCTGACAAAGGAATCCCTGAGCAAGGTCTATTACGGGCTGAACAAGGATTACTACGGCGCCACCTGCACCGTGGATGAAGTCATCGCCAATGAATGGATGCGCATCCCGCATTTCTATCGCGCCTTCTACGTCTACGTTTACGCCACCGGGCTGTGCGCGGCCGTCTCTCTGTCGGAAAAGATCCTGAACGAAGGCGCCCCCGCGGTCGAGGCGTACCGCAGATTCCTGTCCGCCGGCTGCAGCGTTCCGCCCATTGAAGCGCTGAAGCTCGCCGGCATCGATATGTCCTCTCCCGAACCGGTCCGGGCCGCGATGGAAGTTTTCAAAGAGACCGTACGTAAAATGCATGAGGTGACGGGCGTATGATGAAGGGCTACGATAAACAGGAAGCGCTGGACTTTATTGTATCGAAGATCAAAGCAAAGGATCATCCGGAGCTGAAGGATCTCATCCCTGAGATCATCTCACTGGCGATCGACGCCGATATGCAGTTCATGCACGACACCCATGTGCTTGATGAGGACGGCGGCGCCGGCACCGAGTACTATGAGGATGATGACGCTTTCGAATTCATGGTTGAATATGTCGCCGACAAAATGAAGCTTGACCCCGTCAAAGCCGTCAAGGTCGCTTCGCTGATCGATGACTACATGGATCACCAGCAGGCCTATCTGGAAAACAAAGGCCTGGTCGAGTGGGAATGATCTGCCATAAATGAAAAAAGGATCCGGACACGTTCCGGATCCTTTTCTGTTCACTTGATGCCATACAGCCTGCACGCGTTTTCAAATGTATACGCCGCGACCTGTTCCGTTGTTTCACCGCGGATCTCCGCGAGCTTCCGCGCCACGAACCGTACATTGGCCGGTTCATTCCGTCTCCCGCGCATGGGTTCCGGTGCCAGATACGGGCTGTCCGTTTCGATCAGCAGCCGGTCCTCCGGGATCTCCGCCGCGGCCCGGCAGAGATTCGGCGCCTTTTTGAATGTCAGCGGCCCGGCGAAGGAGATGTGATACCCCAGCTTCAGATACTCACGGGCGATCTCCGCGCTGCCCGAAAAGCAGTGAATGATCCCGGGCGTCAGATAACGCTTCATATCCTTCATGATGTCGATCATATCCTGATGCGCGTCGCGGATATGATACGCAACGGGCGCGCCGAGGTCATAAGCCAGTTCCATCTGCAGCCTGCATACCTCGATCTGCGTTTCCCGCGGGCTGAGATCGTAATAGTAATCCAGACCGATCTCACCGATCGCGGCGGCCTGACCGTCCAGGATCCATCCGCGGATGCGGTCCGTATCCTCCGGGCGGAATCCTTTGGCCTCATGCGGGTGGATCCCGACCGCGGCCACAGCCCCGTCATGCGTCCGGGCGAATTCCACGGCATGCTCCGATGTCGCCATATCCGACCCGATCACGGCGTACCGCGTGATCCCGTTCTCTTTCATCCGCGCGAGCACATCGTCCCGGTCCTCATCGAACTTTTCTTCATCAACGTGGCAATGCGAGTCAAACAATTCCATCAGATCCTGCACCATTCCTCTCCTGCTGTGATCTGTCCGCGCTCAGAAGAGCCCCGTGAACGGAATATACGCCATCGGAAGGAAGATCGCCGGCAGCATGTTGCCGACCGCGAAATGCTTATCCTCAAACAGCATATTGAGACCGATGCCCACGATCAGCAATCCGCCCGTTGCGGACATCTCGTTGATCACGGCATCCGTCAGTACCGGCGCCAGCACGCCGGCCAGCATCACGATCAGCCCCTGATAAACAAACACGGCCGCGGCGGACAGAATGACGCCGATGCCCATCGTGCCGGCGAGGATCATGGAGGTCACGCCGTCAATGATCGCCTTGGAAACGATCGTGCTGTGATCGCCCTTCAGTCCGCTTTCCAGTGAGCCTACGATGGCCATGGCGCCGACGCAGAAGATCAGCGACGCGGTCACAAAGCCCTTCGCGATGGATTGCTCCCCGTTTCCGGCCAGCTTTCTTTCGGCGAACTTGCCGAGCCGGTCCAGCTGCTTTTCAATATTGACAGCCGTGCCGATCACCGTGCCGATGACCATGCATACGATCACACACAGCGTGTTCTGTGTGCCCACAGCACCGCTGATACCGATCATGATCACGCACAGCCCCAGCGCCTGCATCAGCGTCTTGCGCATCCTGTCGCTCAGGCCCCTGCGCAGGAACAAGCCTGCCAGGCTGCCCGCAATGATCGTTCCCGCGTTGATCAGCACACCGGTCATAGCGTTTTCCCTCCTGTTTCAGCAAAAAAGCCTGCCGACAGATGTGCGGCAGGCATTTACCGGTAAATTGATTACTGAGCTTCGGCTGCGGTCTCAACGGGATAAACGGAGACCTGCTTCTTGTCGCGGCCCAGGCGCTCGAAACGAACGATACCGGTGGTCTTGGCGAACAGGGTATCATCCTTGCCGATGCCTACATTCAGGCCGGGATGGAAGTGAGTGCCGCGCTGACGCACGAGAATGTTGCCGGCAACAGCCAGCTGACCGTCGGCACGCTTCGGTCCGAGACGCTTGGATTCGCTGTCGCGGCCGTTACGGGTGGAGCCCATACCTTTTTTATGAGCGAACTGCTGCAGATTAAGCTTCATCATTGTTATTTCCTCCGTTCTTGTATGGAAAGATGAACAAATTCGGGATATTGTTCCGCCAGATCGGAAAGCCCCTGTTTCAGCGCGTCCATCAGGATCCCGGCATCATGTGCCTGCTCACCGGAAAGCTCCGGCAGATCAAACACCAGGGAACCTTCTTTGTCGTCCCTGATCCGCGGGACCACACCGCAAACGCTTTCAAGGCTGTTCACGCATGTACATCCGAGGATCGATACCGCGGCGCAGATGATATCGCTTCCCGCATCGGCATAACCGCTGTGCCCTTTCGCTGAGAAACCGTTCAGCCGGTCTCCTTCACGATACAGGACGATATGGATCATTACGCTTTGATCGCGGTGATCTCAACCTTGGTGTAGGGCTGACGATGACCGGCGCGGCGATGGTAATTCTTCTTGCTCTTATACTTGTAGATCTGGATCTTTTCGCCCTTGACCTGACCGACGACCTTGCCTTCAACCTTGGCGCCCTCGATCACGGGATTGCCGACTTTGACTTCGCCTTCGCCGCCGATCATCAGCGCGTCGAAGGAAATAGCGGAATCCGCTTCCAGCTCGACCTTGTCGATATAGATGGTATCACCCTGAGAAACCCGATACTGTCTGCCACCTGCTGCGATAATAGCGTACATGGTGCAGCACCTCCTGATTACATACTCGCCGGGAATCCGAGGCAGCGCGAAGCATTTGGACAGACCTCTCCCGAGCGGCTTACCGATAAAAGATACCACTTTCAGCCTTGTATGTCAAGCATTTTCACACATTTCGCGCCGTATTCGGGCACTCAGCGCGTTGCGCGTGAATGCTTCACGCTGTATAATGGAATACATCACCGCCGGCATGGCATCTTTCGTGGAAAGGAGCAGCGTATGGACCACATCGTCACAGCAGAAGAAGACGGCAGAGCCGTACGGGATATTCTCCGGCGTTCAATGTCCGTCAGCTATTCCGCCATGAAAAGCGCCAAGTGGGATGACCGCGTGCTGCTCAACGGTATACCTGTCCCCGTCAGCGCGCGAACTTCCGCGGGCGATACGGTCTCATTTCTGGAGGCGGAAAAAGAAGCGGTCTATCCTGTCCGTCCCTACCCCCTGCCGCTCACGGTACCTTATCTTGATGAATATCTGATGGTCGTGGACAAGCCCGCGCCGCTCGCCAGCCAGTCCAGCGCCGGGCATCCGGATGATTCGCTCGAGAACGCGGTCTTCAGTTACTTCGGCTGTCCGGATCATTTTATCTACCGGCCCGTGAACAGGCTGGATAAAGGCACCAGCGGTCTGATGGTCATCGCGCGCACCGCCCACGCGCAGCAGCTGCTTCAGCGTATGCTTCACACGGACCGGTTCCGCCGCGGTTATCTGGCCGTGACCGAAGGGATCCCCGAGCCGCGTTCCGGGGTCATCGATCTGCCCATCGCGAAGGTCCCGGAAGCATCCGTAAAAAGGTTCATCTCTCCGGACGGCAAGCCGTCCGTCACTCATTACACGGTATTGCAGGAAAACGGAAGCCGGGCGTTGGTCTCCCTTCGGCTGGAAACAGGGCGCACGCATCAGATCCGCGTCCATATGAGCGCCTCGGGCTGCCCCGTATGCGGCGATTTTCTGTACGGAACCGAGCTTCCGGAGCTGCCCGGCAGATTCGCTCTGCATTCCTCGTCCCTGTCGCTCATCCATCCCGTCACCGGTGAAGAGCTCACCTTATCCTCTGAGCTTCCCGCGGAGCTTTCCGCCCTGCTGCACAATGCATAAAACGGTACGCGCCGCGCGTACCGTTTTTCATTACCGTTTCTTTTCCAATGATGCTTTCAGCCAGTTCCGTCCTTCGATCCTGGCCTGTTCAAGGTTCCGGTCGATCACATCCCACGGCTGGTCCCTTTTCCCGCTTTCCATGCCCAACCGCCTTGCCAGCTGATCGATCCGGCTGTTTTTCGATTCCGGATCATCCTCGCGGTATCTCCGGATCACTTCGCAGGGCTTTCCGAAGATCATCGCCAGCGCGGTTCCGTGGAACGAGTCCGTGCATACCATATCCGCCTTCGCGATATATCCCAGGAACTGCTCCGGCGTCAGCGCGTCCAGCAGTTCGCGCCCGCTGTAATAGTCCTGCACGGTCACCGGTATCACGCGGACAGCGAGCCCGGTCTCCGCCGCCAGCGCGTCCACTTTGCTTCTGTACAGGTCACTGTTTCCGATAAAATAGCACAGGATGTACTTTTCTTCCGTCTCCGGCATCTCAGCGACCGATTCCCAGGCGGATCTTTTCAGCAGGCAGACCGGATCCGGCATAACATCCGGGCTGATGCCGGCTATATCATGCAGAACACGCGCGCCTTCCTCCTCACGCACCGATACGGCGTCAAATGTCTTAACAAGCGCGGCGATCCGTTTTTTCTTGAAACGGTTCCCGCATTCCGATACCCCGAGTGAAGCCGCGTACGCGATCTTCGTTTTTTGCTCCGGTACAAAATCCAGGAAATATGCCCTGTTCAGCCATACGGGCGACCAGATCTGGTCGCTTCCGCACATCACGGTGTCAAATCCGGCGGATACTTCACGCAGCTGTGCCGTATTCCGGCAGCATTCCGTCAGGCGCATGCGGCGCCTGTAGAAATCAGTGAATCCCGCTGATTTCTTTCTCGCGTTTTCCTGGCCTGCTTTCACGGACCGTTTTCGCAGACCGTCCACCAGCAGCTTCGGTGAATTCCGGTTTTTCAGAAGATTCATGATCTTTTCGCGCGTATCGGGCCGATAGTCGATATGCACGCAGTCATACCCCATATCGTTCAGGATCTCTTGCAGGGCAAAAGCCTGCAGGGCTGAACCGAAATTATCATTATGCAGAAATGTCAGAACGCCGATGCTTTCCATATCGGACTCCTTTCACGCGGTTCCGCCGCGCCGGTGCGTTTCCGGCGCTGTGATCCCGACTGTTTAAGATTATACTCCTTCCGGCATATGGACTGCAACAAAAGAAAACGCGGTGCCGCTTCACCGCGTTTCATACCGTTCAGCCCTTATAGCGCTGCGGGGCCATCAGACCTCCGGCCACATCCTTTAAGACCGCAACCGCGCTGTTTGCTTTTCTGACAACGGACATATTGAGTGATCCGAGCTCGTGCCCGATCACCTCGACCAGTCTCGCGTAGATCACGTCATGACATTCTTTGCCTTCGGGAGTCATGGTGATGATCATCATGCGCCTGTCATTTTTATCCTGATCCCTCCGGATATACCCCAGCGTCTCAAGCGTATGGACCACAGGCGTCGCGTTCGGCTTGGCCACACCAAGCATATAGGCGATATCACCCATGCTTTTCCCGCCATCGTAAACATAGTTCAGGATCATAAACTGGCTGTCGGACAGCTTCATTTCATGGCATACGCGGTTGACTACACCGGCGCAGTGCTCATACGCCACGAGCGTTTCCAGAATATTGCCGATCAGGCTTTCGATCAGCGCGCTCTTCTCTCCCGTTTTCTTTTCCATATTCCGCATTCCCTTCCCGGATATTTTCTTTAAATTCTTTACGATATTACCATAGTCAGGAAGCGGATGCAACATATTTAGTTATGAATTTTTGTGTAATATCGCGCGTGTTCAGTCCGCGTATGCTTTCCGTATCATTCCTTTCACGGTTTCGGACCGTTCGCCGGAACTTGTATCCCCTCCGGCCTTCGGCCACCTCCCCTTGCATCAAGGGGAGGATTTTGGTGTTCGCGTGAGGCTCCCCTTCAGGGAGTTTCAGACAAAGGAAAAAGCCGCATTTCTGCGGCTTTATTGGAATCCGGCGGCGACCTAC
>JAUNQH010000083.1 GCA_030536295.1 Clostridia bacterium
CCGCTTTCGGAGCTCTGGCACCGCATTTTGTGCATACGCCGGATTCGTCATATGTGCAATTCTCATAGATCGTTTTGAAAAAGCTTCCGTAAAGGTGCTCCGTGCAGCACTGGCTGCCGCCGAGCCACATGGCCTCCCAGTCGACTCCGCCCGTCTGATGCATCCCGGTCTGTCCGGAGCACGGCACCCACGGTTCATAAACGGTATAGCTTGAACCGCATACCGGGCATGTGATCGTGCGGGAATAGGAAGACCGCGCCTGCGCGCTTCCGGCCGCAAGCAGGATGACCGCCGATAAAACATACAGCAGTATGCGTGATGCATCCCGAAGTCTGCCTGCAGAAGATGACTGTGATGTTCCTGTCATGATACTCCTCCGTTCCATAATGCCGGTTCTGTTTCGCTGTAAGCAAGCGTTTATGTCTTTGTGATCTGACTGTATGGGGAAAATCCCTGTTTTTTATCATTTTAGCACACTATTGCTATTCCGTCCACAGCGAAGCATACCGGTCCGGCTCTGTTGTTTTTCCGTTTCCGTTCACATTATGTTTACAGTCGGCTAAGGCAAAATTAAGGTTCGCGTTATATCGTGTTACTGCCATCCGGATGATGAATCAAGCGAAAGGAGTTATGTTCATGGAGGCAAGTACACAGCAGCAGGATGAGCGGCAGACCAAACCGAAGGCCAGGTCCGGCAAAAAATCAAAGCATATCATCAGAAAGATCATCATTATTCTGATCATACTGGCTATACTGGCCGGAGCGGCATGGTATCTGATCAGCTCCCTCAAATCCAAATACACGGTCACCTATCAGCCGTATACGGCATCGATCGGCACGATCTCCAATTCCCTTTCCTTCAACGGCACGCTTCAGGCAGTGAACAGCGCGAGCTACACCGCCAACAGCAACGCGACCGTTCGCGCCGTATATACCGGGACCGGCGCGCAGGTGCATGAAGGTGACAAACTGATCCGCTTGTCGACCGGTCAGGTCATCGAAGCGGAATTCGACGGTGAGGTCGATGTGCTGTACTGCGCGGAAGGCGATTCCGTTTCCGCGGGTGAAACACTCTGTCAGGTCGTTGATTTCACACACATGAAGACCAATATCCGGGTCGATGAATATGATATCAACAGCGTTCAGCCCGGCGACGCCATCCGCGTGACAACGACCGCGAACGAAAAGCAGTTCGACGCGACGATCGCGACGATCAGCCATGTTTCAAGTTCTTCCGGAGCCGTGGCGTATTACACGGCGACCGCTTATGTGGATGTGGATTCCGGCGTTTATCCGGGCATGCAGGTCACCGTGACCCTGCCCCAGGAGGAAGCGGCAAATGTCGTCATCCTGAAAATGAACGCCATCAGCTTTGATGAGGATAACAGCGCCTTCGTCTACACAATGGACGAAAAGGGCGATATGCAGAAAACGCCGATCACCACAGGCGTCAGCAACGGCAACTATACGGAGATCACATCCGGTCTGAAAGACGGCGACACCGTATATACGGAAGTCAAAACAGAGACCGCGAGCACCGTGAACAGCCTGCTGGGCGGTCTGTTCGGTCAGACGCAGATGATGGGCGGCATGCCCGACATGAGCAGCATGCCCGGCGGCGGCAGCTTCGGCGGCGGCAGCATGCCTGACTTCAGCAGCTTCGGCGGTTTCGGCGGCAGC
>JAUNQH010000084.1 GCA_030536295.1 Clostridia bacterium
TTTACCCGTTGCTAACTCTTGGAATCTTCGCTGTCTCTTCCTATAATTGCGCGTTTTCTATTCTGTATCGTTTTCAAGGTTCACCCTGCTCTTTTGCGGTACCCCGCAAGCGAGCTTGTTTATAATATCAAAACGCGATGCGGATGTCAACACTTTTTTTGAAGTTTTTTGCGGAAAAATCAAGATTTTTCAAGGCTCCGGACAATAACGCCTATCTTGTGCGCGCCGTTCGTGTTTCACTCTACATTTTGTGGACAACGACCCATATCTGCGCTAAAATGTGTACGACCGATAACCTGAGAGGTGCCTATGCAGAAGAATGATCTGATCACCATGACCGCGGAAAACCTCGGGTCCGACATGGAAGGCGTATGCCGTCCGGAGGGCATGGCCGTGTTTGTACCCGGTCTCCTGCCCGGCGAGGAAGCCGCTGTCCGTCTCGTGAAAGTGGATAAACGTTTCGCCTTCGGCAGAATGGAAACACTGCCGGCTCATCCCTCCGCCGACCGGCGTGAACCGGACTGCCCGGTCTACCCCCGCTGCGGCGGATGCTCCTGCCGCCACATGCGGTATGAAGCCACACTGGAAGCCAAGCGCCGCAGGGTGGCGGACTGCTTTGAGCGCATCGCCGGCATCCCCGTGGATGTACCGCCGCTGCTCGGCATGGAATCCCCCTTTGCTTACAGAAACAAGACCGCGCTCCCCGTCGGCGGCACTTCCGCCGCGCCGGTGCTCGGCTTTTACGCGCCCCGCAGCCACCGGCTGATCCCGGCGGACGGCTGTCCCAACGCCATGCACCCCTCCGCTCAGATCGCCGAAGCCGTGCTCGGCTGGATCCACCGCTTCGGCATCGAGCCGTACCGCGAGGAAGAGCACCGCGGTCTGCTCCGTCATCTGGTGATAAGGGTGAACCGGAAGGGCGAAAGCATGGTGACCCTCGTGATCAACGGCGGTTCGCTCCCGCACGCGGCCGAGCTGCGGACCGCGCTGGAGCCGCTGAAAGTCGTCAGCCTGTATATCAGCATCAACCGCGAAAAGACCAATGTGATCTTCGGCAGTTCCTTCCATCTTATACATGGAAGGAACACCCTCACCGATACCCTGTGCGGGCTGAATTTCGAGCTGAGTCCCGCAGCCTTCTTCCAGGTCAATCCGGCGCAGACGGAAAAGCTGTACGCGACCGCGCTCGCGTTCGCTGAGCTGAAGGATACGGACACGCTGTGCGATGTCTACTGCGGCGCCGGCACGATCACCCTGATGATGGCAAGGCACTGCCGGCACGCCACGGGCATCGAGATCGTACCGGAAGCCATTGAAAACGCGAAGGAGAATGCCGCGCGCAACGGCATCACCAACGCGGACTTCCACGCCGGCAGCGCGGAGACACTGCTGCCGGAAATGGTGAAAAACGGTCTGCGTCCGGATGTGATCGTCGTCGATCCGCCGCGGAAAGGGCTGGAACCGTCCGTGATCGACGCCATTGCCGAAGCCGGACCGGACCGGCTGGTCTACGTATCCTGCGATGTGGCGACCCAGGCCCGGGACGCGGCGCTGCTGAAGGAGCGCGGATACGTGATCCGCAGGATCCAGAGCGTCGATATGTTCTGCTGGACCTCCGGCGTGGAGAATGTGGTTTTATTGTCTAAACTTTCAGGAGCAAAACATATCGACATTCAT